>JAFSEW010000034.1 GCA_017435525.1 Oscillospiraceae bacterium
ATGTTGCACAGATCGCAATGGGCGCAAACCAGGCTCAGACCATCAAGGCTATCTGCGAGGCTGAAGCCTACAACGGTCCTTCCCTGATCATCGGCTATGCTCCCTGTGAGATGCACTCCATCAAGGGCGGCATGATGAACTGCCAGGCCGAGATGAAGAAGGCTGTTGAGTGCGGCTACTGGAACCTGTTCCGCTTCGATCCCTCCAAGGAGACCGGCAAGTTCACTCTGGACTCCAAGGCTCCCAAGGATGGCTATCAGGAGTTCCTGATGAACGAAGCTCGCTACAGCCGTCTGACCCGTGAGTTCCCCGAGCGCGCCAAGGTTCTGTTCGCTCAGAACGAGGCTGCTGCTAAGGAGCGTTACGAGCACCTGCTGAAGCTGGTCGAGATGTATAAGGACTAATCCTGTATCTTACCAAATAATTTCCCGCCCCTGGTAACAGGGGCGGGTTTTCTAAAAGGCGCGGAGGTATGCACTATGATATTCGAATCTCCACTGACTGTTGCCGAGCATCGTAAGTGGCTGCGGCAGAATATGGAATATCCTTTTTCCTTTTTTACAGAGCGGTTTGCAGGTTTTGCCATAGGTCCCGTCTTTTATGTGATCCATCACATGGAATATCAGTATGATCGCAGAGTCAGTATGCCCAAAAACGCAGCACTTGGTATTATGCGCAGCACGGATAACGGGTGCAGATTGTACTTCCTAACCTTTCGCGGATTACTCTGCCCCAGTCAGTTCCTTATTCTATACCTTGCCAGCCTATTTCTTTGCATGTTGAAAGCTGCCCAATATCAGGGAGGGCTTTCCTATCTTCCCTGGATCATGTTTGGCATCTTACTCTTTGTTGCAGGCTGCAGCGCATTCGCGGAAAGCTGCACCGAACGCAGCGAAGACGGGCATTTCACCCTTCTTCAGTTGCTGTCCGGACCTTGATCTATAAGGAGAATAAAAAATGTACTGTACCATCGTTGATATTCGCGGCGACTATGCTTTTGTCAAATATGACACTACCGGCGTGATTTCTGAAGTTGCCATCGCTCTGCTGCCCTTCGGTGTGGATGTGGGTGATCGGTTAAAATTTGAAGACTACGAATTCTCTCTGGCATAAAAAATCCATCGGCCTTTCAGCCGATGGATTTTTCTTATTATTTCTTGCGTACCAGCTTGCTCTTCAACTTATTCCAAGTGTTTCTACGCCGTTCTTTTCTGTGCGATTTCAGTTCAGGCGGCTGGGGAATCAGTTTTTCTTCAGAAATCTCGCGGGTTTCCAGTCGTGCGTTGGTAAGCTCCCGCAGCAATGTATACAGCACGGAAGCAACAGGGATCATCAGGAACATACCCGCAACACCCATCAACTTGCCACCTACAGCAACTGCCAGCAGCACCCACATACCCGGGAGTCCGATGGAAGTGCCGACAACACGGGGATATATCAGGTTATTCTCGATCTGCTGCACAACCAGGAACATTGCTACAAAAATCAGCGCCTGAAGCGGATCGTTCACCAAAATAAAGAACGCGCCAAAGAAGCATCCTGCAAAGGCACCCACCACAGGAATAAAGGCGGTAACTGCCACCAGTACGCTAACCAACGGAATATACGGCAGCCGCAAAATCGCCATACTCACCGCAAAAAGGCAGCCCAGGATGCAAACTTCCAGACACTGACCGGATAGGAAGTTGGAAAAAGTGGAATTGGTCAGTCGCAGGATACGGACAACCTGATCGCTGGCTTTCTCAGGAATAAACGCATACAGCAGTCGCCGTCCCTGACGGGCCAGTGTTTCCTTGTTAAAGAGGCAGTACAGCGCAAAAATAATGGCAATGACACCGTTGACCAAAATGCCGGCCAGTCCGCCGATGGCAGTAAAGGCACCGCTGACAATGGTACTGACACTGTTACCCACAACATTCAGAACTTTTTCCAGAATAGCGCCAATATCAAAGGATTCCAGACTGGTATTCTCCATCACCCACGCAAGCAGTTCGGGTCTTTCCTCAAGAAACGCCATAAAGCGAAGCCACAGATTATTGAAAAAATCCGGCAGCTTTAGAGCAACGGTTTCTGCCGTCTCAACCACCTGCGGAATCAGCAGGCAGAACACTAGCGTCAGAACCAGCAGAATCACCAGGAAGGTTGTGAGGACTGCGAGAATCCTGCGCCAATTTACATTTGTGATTCGTACAAACTTATTTTCAATGCTGCGCATAGGCACATTGAGAATAAATGCAAAACCTGCACCAATAACAAAAGGTGCAAAAATGCCGCTTAATGTTTCGTAAGCACTTTTAAAGCGCTCTGTTTCATGCAAGATCCAGTACAGAACAATACATAAACCAACGCCAAGAAAGATATTACGCAATGTCTTTCGGTCAAAATGCACGGTCAACTCCCCTTTTTCGTTTTCTATTATTATCGCAGGAGGTTTTGGCTATTTCGTGAACAATACAATTATTTTGACAATTCACGCAGTTTTTCGCACAATACATCTACATTTTTGGCTTCCGTTGCCCAGCTTGTGCAGAACCGTACCGCAGTATGACCATCATCAATTTTCTGCTGGATGTTGAAACAGAAATCGTGCCGCAAGGCTTCCACAACAGCATTGGGGAAAATCGGGAAAATTTGGTTTGTGACGCCGGGCACCAGATAGGAATAGCCCAGCTCATCCAGCGTTGCCCGGATTTTGTCAGCCTGTGCATTGGCATGTTTTGCCAGTTCAAAATAGAGACCGTCTTCCAAAAGTGTGCTAAATTGCAAACCCAGAAGCCGACCCTTTGCCAGCATGCCACCGCGTTGCTTGATCAAATAACGGAAGTCTCTGGAAATCATAGCATTGGCAAATACCACCGCTTCTCCGAACAAGGCACCGCCCTTGGTGCCGCCAATGTAGAATGCATCGCACAGCCGGGCAATATCTTCCATGGTCACATCATTGCCCTGTGCCATCAGACCGTAACCCAGTCTGGCACCATCCATAAACAAGTACAGGCCATGTTTCCTGCAAACCGCAGAAAGTTCGCGCAGCTCTTCCAGTGAATACAGTGTGCCCAGTTCTGTGGGATTGGAGATATATACCATGCCGGGCTGAACCATGTGTTCAGCGGCCTCGTTATCATAATGGGCTGTAACACATTCTTCCACCTGTGCCGCTGTAATTTTTCCGTCAGCAGAAGGCAGCGTCAGAACTTTATGTCCGGTTGCTTCAATGGAACCCGATTCGTGCACCTCAATATGCGCACTCTCCGCACCGATGACTCCCTGATGGGGACGCAGCACAGAGGCAATCACGGTCAGATTGGTTTGGGTTCCGCCAACCAAAAAATGGACATCCAGCATTTCATTGTTGCAAAGCTTTTTAATCAGCGCAGCGGCCCGCAGGCAATATCCGTCCATGCCATAACCCGGTGTCTGTTCAAAATTGGTAAGCGAAAGCCTTTCCAGAATTCTGGGATGGCAGCCTTCGCTGTAATCATTGTTAAAGTAGAGCATAGTATCCTCCTGTTTGTTTCAATATTGCCATTTTACATAGGAAATGTGTCTGTGTCAAGGATACATATTTCCATATATTGCCGCATAGTCTGTTTTGGCAGTACACAGTATCGGAGGGAATTATATGGTCAATACCATCGAAGAACGGGCCTGCCAACTGGCTGTGTACATCATAGAAAACGGTGCCACTGTGCGCTCTGCCGCGAAACATTTCAGAATATCCAAATCTACGGTACATAAAGATTGTCAGCGTCTGGAGCAGTATAACCGTAGCCTGTATCAGCAAGTAAGGCAAATTCTGGATAAAAACAAACGGGAACGACACATCCGCGGCGGTATGGCTACGCGCCGTAAATACATGAATTCCAGATAGCAAGAAAGCCCAACCGTACGGTTGGGCTTTTCAGCTAAAGATCATCCGCATCCTGCACCGGTTTCTCATTGGGATCAAGGGGTACACCGGTATAACTGCCCAGAGGATCAGCTGCCAAAACGCTTCTGTCCAGAGGCGCGTTGGGATCCAGAAAGGGAATATCCCGTTTACTTTTCATTTCTTCCACCTCTGCATCAGCATTCCCCGGCAGAAGAAAAATATTCTTGCAGGCTAGTCCATTCAGCGTTATAATATATACAATACCTGAAAGGATGTAGCTATGTTTGAGATCACACTGATTGCTATGGGCAAATTGAAAGAAAAGTTTTATCTTTCCGCTGCCGCTGAATACGAAAAACGCTTGAAAGCCTATTGCCGTTTTCAAATTCTTGAGCTGCCGGAGTTCCGTCTGCCGGAGAACCCCACCCCTGCGGAAATCGCCGCAGGACTGGAACGGGAAGCAGAAATCATCTTTTCCAAAATACCCAAAGGCGCGTGGTTCTGCGTTCTGACACCGGAAGGCAAAGTTATTTCTTCCGAAGCACTGGCTGAAAAAATCAAAGATGTAAAGCTCTCCGGAAAAAGCAGCGCCTGTTTTCTGATCGGTTCTTCTTTCGGCATGTCACCGCGGGTAAAGGCAGCCGCGAATTTTCAGTTATCCATGGGCCCCATGACCTTCCCCCATCATTTGGCAAGAATCATGGTGCTTGAGCAGTTATACCGTGCCGAAGCTATCCAAGCAGGCAGCAAGTACCACAAATAACATACAAGAAGCCGGACCGTGAAGTCCGGCTTCCTTTTTTAAAATTCACCGGACTGGTACATCACTGCAGACAGTGCGCACAGAGGCGCCGTCTCACAGCGCAGGATGCGGCTTCCCAGGGTACAAACCTGCAAGCCAGCATCTTGTGCCTGCTGAATTTCCGTCTCTTCCAGGCCGCCCTCCGGGCCTGACATCAGGCTGATAGTGTTGTAGTCGCTGCATGTAAGAGCCTGATGCAGCGTAGTTGCCCGTTCATTTTCATAGAAAATAATGGCTTTCTCCGCTTGTGCAGCCCGCTCCAAAGCTGCGGCATAGCTCGGCAGCACAATTACCTGAGGAATCCGACCGCGCCCTGACTGTTCCGCCGCAGATGCCGCAATCTTCTGCCAGCGCTCCAGTTTTTTCCCAAGGCTCTTCTCATCGGGTCGGGAGACACAACGTGCTGTTGGGAATGTGACAATTTCCGCAGCGCCCAACTCGGTTGCTTTCTGAATCACATGCTCCAGCTTATCTGCCTTGGGAAGCGCCATATATACACTGGCACAGATCTTCGGCTCAGAAGCAGACACACGCCGCTCCAACACATCCAATTCCAGAGCGTTGTTTGTTGCAGCATGCACACTGCACAGGCACTCATTACCCTGTCCATCGCAGACCAGCACCTGTTCGCCCGGCTTCAGCCGCAACACACGGGCATGAGCAGCATTCTGCCCCTCCAAAATAATAGAATCTGTTTGCATTTGCGCGGCATCAACAAAAAAACGGGTCATGAGATACCCTCCTACCAAGTGATTTCCATTATTATAGCAGAAATACCTGTACTTGCCTAGACCCATTATTCAGGCGGAATCGGTTGACACAAGCTCTATTTGACGGTATAATAGGCTCGTATTTTGCATAAAGTTACCACTATCAGCATATTGCTGTTGCAAATAAGGAGAAATACTATGGCTAAAGGAAAATATGTAAAGCGTCGGGATCATGGTGGTAAAGCTACCGCCCGTATGGTATTGATTCTGGCCGTGCTGCTGCTTTTCATGGGTTCCATGTTGGTATTCAAAGCCTGTCAGCGGCCCGATGTCCCCGGCGAGGAAAGCAACGCTTCTACCGAAAAGAAACCCGGTTTCTGGAATCCTTTTAAAGATCCGCACGAAACCACAGAACCCAGCACAGAACCTACCACCGTTCCCACCGAGCCCTTCGTTTCCGCAACCGCATCTGTGGGTGTTACCGGCGATATTCTGGTTCACGGTCCGTTGATTGAGGCTGCAAAACAGAATGATGGCACCTATGATTTCAACAACATCTATACCTACATTCAGGATTACTATAATGATGTTGATTTTATGATCGCCAATCTGGAAGTCACTCTGGGCGGTGAAGCCGCTGGTGAGTACCGTGGTTATCCCACATTCAACTGCCCTGACAGCATGATTGACGCCCTGAAAAACGCAGGTGTGGATATGATGTTAACCGCGAACAATCACACCTATGACACCGGTCACAACGGCTTTGTCCGTACCCAGGAAGTCCTTGACAAAAAGGGAATGCCCCATCTGGGTACTCGCCTTTCTGAGGATACGGATTCCTATATCGTTCAGGATATCAACGGCATCAAGGTCGGTTTGGTCTGCTACACCTATGAGTCTGGCCGTACAGAAGATGGCCGGAAAGCATTGAACGGTATCCCTATCACCGCTGCAGACACCAATCTTGTCAGTACTTTCAGCTATGATAATCTCACCGGCTTCTATAATGAAGTTGAGCAGACCCTGGCTGCTATGGAAGAAGACGGTGCTGATTTCTCCATGGTGTTTATGCACTGGGGTGAAGAATACCAGCTCTCGCCCAACTCCAGGCAAACCGGTATCGCGCAAAGTCTGTGTGAGCTGGGTGTGGATATCATTGTCGGCGGACATCCCCATGTAATCCAGCCCTTCTCTACCCTCACCTCTACCACCGGCCATCAGACATACTGCATTTATTCTGTGGGCAATGCGGTATCCAACCAGCGCCGTGAAACGCTGGAGACTTCTCCCAACCAGGAACACACCGAAGACGGTATGATTTTCTCTGTGGAGTTTGAAAAGTGGAGCGATGGACGCGTCAATATCTCCGATATCAACATTCTCCCTACATGGGTAGAACGGCAAACCAAGAACAGCAAGCGGGTTTATACCATTGTTCCTTTGGATTTGGAAGTTGATTGGAATACCTACGATATCGCCTCTCACGACAAGCTGTACCCCTCTTACGATCAGACCATGGCCCTAGTGGGTGCAGGCTTGAATGACGCGAAAGCCGCCTTTGGCAAGGAACCTGTTCCCCTGTATTCCCAGGACCCTCCCGCCGAAACCACAGCACCCGCAGCGTAACATCTAAGGGCCGCTCATTTGAGCGGCCCTTTCTTATCCGTCCTCATTCAGGAAAAAGATATTGACAAAACATACGCAACAGGTTATAATATTATGGCACTTGCGAGAGTGTTGGAATGGTAGACAAGCACGTTTGAGGTGCGTGTGGTTTCGCCGTGTGGGTTCGAGTCCCATCTCTCGCACCAAAAAATTGGCTACTCCTTACGGGGTAGCCGTTTTTTTATTGAATATCGATCTATATTCGTCTACATCATAATCCTGTTAGACAATTACACAGCGTCCCATCATTTCCTCATGTTCCAAGCCATGTCCCAGAAGGCTGCCTCATAGCGGGAGCAGGCCACGAAGATCTCCTCCAGGTACCGCAGCTGCTGCTCGGTATATCCCGCGGTCAACCGCTCCAGAAGCTCTTTCAAAATGACATTGTTGCCGGTATATCTTGGGGTGATATAACCCCGAACCCATCTGCCGTACTGCGGATGCTCAGGCGCTGCAGGCACTTCAGCCACGATTTTTGCGGCGATAACCTCATAGCTGTAGGCACAGGCAAAGATCGCGGTCAGAACCTCTGCCTCGCCGCCCTTATAGGCGATGCTGAGCATATAGTTGGTGTAGGAGCGGTTGTCCTGGGAAATGGGCGTGCTTTCCAGTTCTTCTTTGCTGATTCCGAACTCCGCCATGTAACCGTTGTGGACATTGACTTCGCCATCCAAAATGGCCTGAATATACTTAGCAAACACCTTCATGGTCTCAAGGCTTTGGCTCTTGGCAACACCGATTGCAAAAACCTTGGTATATTCCATCAGGTACCAGAAATCCTGAATCATGTAGAAGCGGAACTTCTCTGTGTCCAGATTGCCGTATTTGAGACCTTCCACAAAGGGATGGGTATGATAGCCATCCCACACATCTTTTGCGGCTGTCAAAAGCCGATCTACTGTACGCATGTTCTTCCTCCTTTTGCGGTAGCAGCTTTCCGTAACAGAGACAACGGAAGCAAGGTGACAATCACAATACTGAGAATGCCTTCCGGCAGACGGGATGAAAGATTAAAAGCCAGGCTGTATCCCCAGGCACCCCAGCCGTCCCAAGCATTCTGGGAATAGAACACCACACCGCTGAGAACATGTCCGGCAATACGGATCAAAACGGCAAGTGTGGTACCGCACAGCACCTTC
This sequence comes from Oscillospiraceae bacterium, assembly GCA_017435525.1. Classification (GTDB taxonomy): domain Bacteria; phylum Bacillota; class Clostridia; order Oscillospirales; family Oscillospiraceae; genus Faecousia. Next base: position 8,188 of record JAFSEW010000034.1, read on the forward strand.
CACTTCTTGTCCCAGCCAAAAACACCTGCATACCCCAGGCAAGAGAAGCATACCAGCTGCTGCACGAAAATCTGTGCCCAGTGGACTGTTTCCCAACCGGGGATCAGGAGCATGACAAGAATTCCGCAGATCCAGCCGGTTATCATGGAGATCCGTGGATCCAAGACCAGCGACAGGACCATCAAAGGGATCCAGGAACCGCAGGTAATATTAGAGCCTGTCGGCAGCGGGATTCGAATACCGGCAAGCACGACAGTCAGCGCACAGATCACACTTGCATAACAAATGGAGCGCACATCCAGTTTCACACGCCGCACCAGCCAAATTGTAATGGCAAAATAGGTGACGGAAAATGCTGCTGTAATGGCGGGAACTATCATTTTGCAAACCTCCCATCTAAATCAAATGCATGGTTCATTGGGCCGCTTCCCTGCCCCAGATCCAGCATGGCCGCCAGAGCGCCGGAGATATAGTCCTTTGCTCTCTGTACGGATTCACCGAGGGTATATCCCTTGGCGAGGTTGGACGCAATGGCACTGGAGAGAGTGCAGCCCGTGCCATGGGTGTTGGGATTATCGATACGCTTGCCTTCAAACCAGTGGAGTTCACCGTTTGCGTAAAGCAGATCGTTGGCATCGTTGATACTGTGACCACCTTTGAGCAGAACGGCACAGTGGCAGTTATCACCGATATGCTTGGCTGCGATCATCATGTCCTCTTTATTTTCGATGGTCAAACCGGAGAGAACTTGCGCTTCAGGAATATTCGGAGTTACAAGTGTTGCAAACGGCAGAAGTTCTTCAATCAGGGTCTGAACCGCATCATTGTTCATCAGCGCGGAACCGGATGTTGCCACCATCACAGGGTCAACCACAATGTTTGTTGCTTCATAGTGTCTTACCCTGTCCGCTATTACACGGATCAACTCGCTGGATGCCACCATACCGATTTTTACCGCATCGGGGTAGATGTCCTCGAATATGGCATCCAATTGTTGCTTCAAGAAATCCGGTGTTGATTCTTGAATCGCTAGCACGCCGGTTGTGTTCTGCGCTGTGAGTGCTGTAATTGCACTCATGGCATAAACACCATTCATGGTCATTGTTTTTAAGTCTGCCTGAATACCGGCGCCTCCACTGCAGTCACTTCCTGCAATGGTCAATGCTGTTTTCATTTTCATTGTTTTTACTCCTTTCATTTTTCAGCATCGTTTTCTATAGCGGCATAAGGTGGTGCCCCCAATCTACCGCTTGAAGCTTTCAGCAAAATTAAGCTGATGCGAACTTCCAAAAATGATTCAGTTGTAAATAGTCCGGGAGGAAAACATCAGTAAGCTGCAACAGCCCCTGCTGTCTGCTCTCATGAGAATCATACACACCCACTACCAGGAAGCCATCCTGCTTCGCTGTGTGGGCTGCGTGATATGCATCTTCCACCACAGCGGTATTGCTGCGATCCGTTTGCAGATGCTCCATTGCTTTGCGGAATATGTCCGGTCTGTCTTTCCCGCTTCCGACTTCGGTGCAGGTAAATATCTCGCAGAAGAAGTGCCGCATCTTACAGCGCTGCAATGCTGCTTCCACCTGATAGCGATCCGTTGCGGTGGCGATACACATCTTGATATTCCTGCGGTGCAGTTCCTCCAGGAAAGCAATCACACCCGGTTTCGGCTCAACCGTATGAAAATAGAAATCTTCCACGGTGCGATTTACCCCGTCCATGATTTCCTCCACGGAAAGCGGGATTTGATATTTCTCACGGATGTACTGCGCGGATTGCAATAAACTCATTGGCTTTAAGACCTTTTGCAGATCGGCTTCCGGTTCCTTTCCGATAGAACGCAGATAACTTTCTCCTGCGGTGTCCCATATGAACATGGAATCAAACAGCGTACCATCAAAATCAAAAATCAGACCCTTGAGCATAGTCCGAGTTCCTTCGCTCTTGCCTTCAGCTCCTCAGCTGCTGTCTTGGGATTTTCCGCTTTCATAATGGCAGACACCACACAGATTCCGGCAATCGGGATACCTGCAAGGATATCAATGTTATCCTTGTTCAGGCCGCCAATGGCATTGGCCGGGATCGGCACTGCATTGCAAATATCACGAAGCGTATCGACAGAAGTCAGAACGGTCTTCACTTTTGTGGTAGTTGGATAGATTGCCCCAACACCCAGATAATCCGCGCCTTGCGCATAAGCCTCAGTTGCCCAAGGAACAGTCTTTGCCGTTGCGCCTACGATCTTGTCATCACCCATCAGCTTCCGTGCAGTGGCAACCGGCATATCTTCAGCACCTACATGAACACCCTCTGCGTCGATTGCAAGCGCCACATCTATCCGGTCATCGATAATCAGCGGAACATTGTAGCGTTTTGCAATTGCGTGTACCTTTTCAGCCAGCTGAATATACGCTTTGGTTGACTTATTCTTCTCCCGAAGCTGCAAGAGTGTTGCGCCGCCCCTGAGCGCTTGCTCCACGCGGAAAAGAAATTCCTCCTCGGTGAAGCCCGTGCTATCTGTAATGAAATATAAACTGGGATCAAACTTTTTCATTTCTTCTCCTCATACATACACATAATCGTTCAGAACCGGCTGCAGGCCTTCGCCGGACATATCCTTATACATGGTTTCAAAGCTGCGGTCATCGTCAATTTCGAACTGCTCATCGCCACGGGCTCCATCATCTTCCTTGCCGGTGTACTTGCTTTCATGGTCTCCGATGCCGGTAGAGACACCTGCGGAAACCTTGGTAGCGGCAATTTTCACAATACCATTTCTGAACTCTGCACTTTCACGGGAGGATACCGTAATTCCCACAAACGGCAGGAAGATGCGGTAGGCGCAGAGGATCTGACACAGCTGCTTTTCACCCACATCCAAAGGATTGATCTTATCGTTATTGATGATGGGACGCAGTCTGGGGCAGGACAGGGACATTTCCGCATGGGGATACTTGCGCTGCAGATAATACGCATGCAGCGCGCTTGCCAGAGCATCCTTTCTGAAATCGGAAAGGCCCAGCAGAGCAGAGAAAGCGACACCGCGCATACCGCCCCGGAGGGCCCGTTCCTGGGCATCAAAACGATAGGGCCACACACGCTTATGGCCGAACAGGTGAAGTGTTTCGTACTTGTCGGCATCATAGGTTTCCTGGAACACGGTTACATAGTCAGCACCGCACGCATGGAGGTATTTATATTCATCGGTGTTCACAGGATAGATTTCCAGACCGACCATACGGAAATACTTTCTTGCCAGTTTGCAGGCTTCACCAATATACTTCACATCGCTCTGGGCACGGCTTTCCCCGGTCAGGATCAGGATTTCCTCCATACCGGAGTCGGCAATCACTTTCATTTCATGCTCGATCTCGGCCATATTCAGCTTCATGCGGTTGATATGGTTGTAGCAGTTGAAGCCGCAGTAAACGCAGTAGTTCTCGCAATAATTGGCAATATACAGAGGGGTAAATAAGTAAACGGTATTACCGAAGTGCTTGCTTGTCTCCATACGGGCCTTCTGCGCCATTTCTTCCAGAAAAGGCTCTGCTGCGGGAGAAAGCAATGCTTTGAAATCCTCAACGCTGCAAGTCTCATGGTCAAGAGCAGCACGCACATCCCGGGCGGTATAGATGGAATAGTCAAAGGCGTTCATCTGCTGTATGACCTGCTGACAAATGTCGGATTCGATGATCTCCATGCCCGGCATATATTCCATGTGGTTCTTACGGCTGGAAGGGTCTGTTTCCAGCCGGTGTTTTTTCTCCAGAGCCTCCGGGGACAGATGCTCGGAATCTACAAAGAATTGGTTTTCCATAAAGCCTCTCCTTAGTCACGCAGGAAGCCGGTCAACGGATCGGAAGCGGAAGCACCACGGGTCAGCACACGGCCAAGACCGGATAGATATGCCTTTCTGCCAGCTTCAATGGCCTGACGGAAAGCGGATGCCATCAGCGGAAGATCACCGGCCGTTGCCAGGGCGGTGTTTGCCATGATAGCGGCTGCGCCCATTTCCATAGCTTCACAAGCCTGGGAGGGTCTGCCGATACCCGCATCGACAATAATGGGCAGATCAATTTCGTCAATGAGGATCTGGATGAATTCCTTGGTAGCCAGTCCCTTGTTAGAACCGATGGGAGAGGCCAGGGGCATGATGGTAGCAGCACCGGCGCTCACCATATCACGGGCAGCATTCAGATCGGGGTACATATAGGGCATAACCACAAAGCCATCGCTCGCCAGGATCTCGGTGGCCTTGATAGTCTCCTGGTTGTCGGGCAGTAGGTACTTGGTATCACGCATGATTTCTACCTTAACGAAATTGCCGCAGCCCAGTTCTCTTGCAAGGCGAGCGATGCGGACGGCTTCCTCGGCATTTCTCGCACCGGAGGTGTTGGGTAGTAAGGTGATGCCTTCAGGAATGTAGTCCAGAATGTTTTCATGTTCCTTGGTGTTTGCGCGGCGAACAGCGAGGGTGATGATCTCCGCGCCGGCATCCTTGATGGCTGCCTCAATGAGCTTCATGGAATACTTACCGGAACCCAGAATAAAACGGGAATTGAATTCATGTCCGCTAATAATGAGCTTATCATTGTGAATCATAATAAATCCTTCTTTCTTATACTTCATATTCGCCTGCGAGAATACGCAGGACGGTGTGTGCCTGATGGGCCGCGCAGAGCATAACGCGAGGTGCTACCAAGCCAATGGTATCTGCCACATCGTTTGTCTCATCGCCGCATAAGTAAAACCTACCCATAACTTTTCGTGTTCGGATGGCGTTGGGGGTATCCATACCGGCCATGCCGGACGCTGCCACTAAATAACAATCGGGCAGCTGCTCCAAGACACCGTTTACAAGCATTGCCTTAGTCTGTGCATTGTCAAATGCTTCGCATACAACATCTGCATCTTTTAGAAGATCTGCGAAATTCTCCTCTGTAATCTTTGCCGTCACAGCTGTGATATCCGTGTAGGGAGCAATCTCCGCGAGATTTTCCGCAAGCGCATCCGCTTTATATAGACCAATTTGATTTGCCTTGTATTGCTGACGGTGCAAGTTGGTAATATCCACCCGGTCAAAGTCGATCAGGATCAGTTTGCCAATACCGGCTCTTGCCAAAGCGATAGCGATATTCGATCCCAGTCCACCGAGGCCGCAAATTGCAACAGTTGCGGAAGAAAACCGTTCATGCAGGTCAAGTCCGTGACGAGCAATCAATGCATCCATCCATTCGTTTTTAGTTGGAATCAATCAACCACCTCCCACGAAACTGACGACCTCTATGCTGTCGCCTTCTTCCAAAACGGTAGCATCGTACTGGGATTTGAAAACAATATCGCCATTACGCTCTACAGCAATCCGCTTAGGATCATAATTGGTCGTGGTCAGATACTCTGCTACTGTCTTGCCGGCAATATCCATTTCCACGCCATTCACCTTTACCATAACTACACCTCCAAAAAGAAAAATACGGGAAGCCTCTGATTTGGAAGTTTCCCGTCACGCTCGCAAAAGTCCCTACGTTGGCATTATCCAAATCAGGTATATGGGTCGAAGGTCATACCTTCCTCTCAGCCTGTTATACAAGCTCCCCGTGTATTCGATTGTAAAATAAAAACAGGAGACAACCCTTGTGGGATGCCTCCTGTAAAAAATCCTTGCGTCATGACTTCCTACGGCGGCATTATCCGCATCAGGTTAAAGGGTCGAAGTTCGGTTACTTCCTCTCAGCCTGCTTCACAAGCTCCCCTGTATTTATTTCCAGTATTAAGATACACCCAATTGTCTAAAAATGCAAGAGAAAAAGCAAAAGAACGTGGGTCCTCCTGCGGTGACCCGGTACTTTTGCTTTTTCTATGCTTACGCCAATATATTCTCCTTAGTTGGTTAATCCCATTGCGGGTTATACTTCGGAGAACCCCTGGTCTTTTGTGAAACGGTATATGCCCAGTTCTGTGCCGAAGCCTTCTTCTGTGTGGAAATCCCGGGAGAAGCAAAATTCTCCGCCGCCCAGAGAAATCATGCCTGTGGCGCCGTAGGGGAAGTCATAGCCGTAAATCCCGGTGGGCGCATGGAAGGTGCCGTGTTTTGCCAGGGGAAGATCGGTACCATCCTGAGACAGATCAATGGCAAACATGGGGTAGTTGGGATATTGGGCCTTTGTACCCTGATAGACAGCTGCGAACATGCAGTTTGTGTCGGCATCGTATTCCAGGTTTTGGATGCCGTAGGTGGTATTCCCTGTGAAGACATGGTATTTCCCATCCGGATTTTCCGGGCCAAACCGGTGCATGTCCTGCTGGTTCAGAGGGCGCTCAAACTGCTTCCACTGAGAAATATCATAGCGAAGAATAATTTGCTCGTCGTTATCCTCCCGGGTCACATCACCGTAGATTCCGTAGGCCACATACAAATCATAACGCCCACCGGAAGCTCCCGGCAGCGGTGCAAAAGTCACCCCGTCAATACCGCTGCAGCCATACCGATGGCCGGGGGCCTGATAGTCCTCCAGCACTTCCTTCAAATGAACAGCCGTCATAATGCCGTCTCGTTCTGCGTCCATGTCCATGCGATTGATCTTTTCGGCATCAAAGATGGCAATATAAAATCCGTCCTGAATATCCATGGGCTGGCCGATATTTTTCAGAATATTGCGGCCGATAATATCATGCTTATATTCCAGGGAGCCGTAGATGCGGCCGTCTTCCTTCCGGTAAGCGATGCAGCCAAGGTGTCCTGCCAGGCCTTTCACGGAGCCAATCACGGTTCCGTCCGGGGATACTTTTACCAGGCATGTGGTAAAGGAGATATAGAGGTTCCCTTCCCGGTCCTGGGCGATTCCCTGCACATGGCCCGTATGATAACCGCTGATTCGAATATGATTTTTCATAGGATTCCTCCGGTGTTTTATAAAAGATGTGCGACACACCTGGGAAAATCCCGGTAATCGCCCACGGGGATAAAGGCAAAGTCCGATTCATAGACCGAGGCATCATTGCCGCCTGGGGTGTAGTCATCCCCCACAAACGCAACTTCGTCATGGGTCAGGCCGTGTTCTTTGCAATAAAGATCCAGAGCGTGGTATTTGTTGTAGGGCGCTGGTGCCATGTCAAAGGAAGAGGAGCCGCCAATAAACACGCAGTATTCAGGAAACAGGGAAACTACTTCGTCATACATCACGCGGCGCTTCTTCCGGTCCGGGTCGAAGGCCAGCTTATCCGCCTGCACAGCTTCGGTGCCCAAAATGGCAAAGGTGATACAGCCGGAAGGATGGTACTCCACACTGTTACCGTCAAAAGTCGTGTAGCCATATTTTTGCCGCAGGTATGTAATGCGCTCTTCCACAGCTGCTACATCGCAGGGAAAGCACAGATCCCGTTTCATTTCCAAGGCGCCGGTTTCTTTGCAGAATTCAGCATATTGCAGGCCATAATTGCCGATGATGTCGATGGGGTACCCTGCCATCTGCCGGAAGATCCTTCCGCACTGCCCGGCACCGGCCATAAGCAGCTTGTATTGTTCCCCCAGCTTATTGAGCATATCGATATTCTCCGGTGGTAAGGGGGATTTGTGCTGGCACAGTGTGCCGTCCAGATCAAAGGCGATCACTTTGACTTTACGCATCTCTGGCTCCAATCCTTTCCAGTTTCTTCATGCAGTCTGCCGGGAAATTGGTGGTGACCAGCCGGGCTCCCAGGGCAAAGCATTCCTGAAAATGCGCTTCCTTGGTTACACCAGCACCGATCCAGGGTTCAATGCCCTTTTCCAGCAGATAGGTGTAGTGGGCCGGGACACGATCGCCATAGACACAGGCGCAGTATAAATACTCGTCGGGGTTGCGGGATACATTGAACATCCGGTCATAGGGATAGAAGCCATGGAGGAAATACCGACCGGGCCATTTCCCGTGGATATATTCCAGCACATGGGCATCAAAGCTGTTGAATACCATCCTGTCAGCCAGATGATAGGATTCCACCAGTTCCACACACCGGTCGATACACCGGTGGCAGCGTTCCAGATTCTCCTCCTGGGCGTATTCTTTGATCTCCAGGTTCAGCAGGATTTCGTGTTTGGAAAGAAATTGCAAGAATTCTTCCAACGCGGGAATCCCGGCAGGGGCATATCGGCCGCCTGCATTGTACCGGGTCAGCTCTTCGTAGGTCATATCCGCCACAAAGCCGGTGCCGTCCGTTGTGCGGTCAATGTCGGCATCATGGATCAGCACCAGAACCCCATCTTTTGTCATTCTGACATCCGTCTCGATCATATCCGTACCGGCTTCTACTGCGGCATGAAAGGCGTCCATGGTGTTTTCAAAGCAGTTGTAGCTATCACCCCGGTGGGCGGCTACCAGCATCTTTCCGGGTTTTGTCAGTGTTCTCACGCGCTCACCTCATCAGATCATAGTACAGCCAAAGGACTGTGTAGCGGTCTTTCAAATCTTTTGCATAAAACAGAGCGTTTTGGATCTTTTCCGGACTGTAAGCCTGCTCAAAGTCTTCCATAGGCAGGCCAACGCTGGCAAGATAACCGGAAAGCGCTTCGGAAGAGGGTACTTCCCCCAGAATTTCTTTGATATGCGGCCATTTCTCTTTGTAAATGGGCAGCCTGTCCTGCCGGTACCAGCCTAGCTTCTCCTGCAGGGCAATGACACCTTCCGCAGCATCGGTATAGATCGACCGGATGGCCGCTTCCCAGTCTTTCCGGGTATGTCCGCCACGGGCGATAGGCGCATCCAAAGCCAGCAGCGCTTCCCGGAGTTTCTGGGTATACACCGCAGAATAGGCCACATCGGTGCCGTGCATGAAATAGAACTCGTTGTTCAGAAGTCCCGTGATCTCAAAGAAATGGGACAAATGGTGTTCGCTGCCGGAAGCCGGTCTGGAATTCCCCACATAGGCCATGGCGATACCCACGCCAATCAGCGCTTCCATCAAGCGCCCGATGGCCTCCGGATCCCGGGAAAGGAGCTTCGGGCCCAAGTCTTTGGTGCTTTGGAGCATTTCCTCCACCATGCCGTAAACAACCGGACAGAAATACTCTCCGTTAACAACGGAGCTGAGCTTCCAGTCATTGAGGCAGGAGAACTTTCCCAGGATATCTCCGTAGCCCGACTGGATCAGCGCCATGGGCGCGTTTTTGAGAATATCCAGATCTGCCAGAATCACCTCCGGCACATGGGCGTTCACGGTCACCTTCATGCTGCTCAGGATCATGGCGGCACCCTTGGAGGCGTAGCCGTCCATGGAGGGCGCTGTGGCGATGATGTGGTATGGATGTCCCGCTTCAAAGCTGACATATTTGCACAGATCCTGAATTACCCCGGAACCGATGCCAAGAAGCAGGTCTGTGTTTGCCGTCAGCTTTCCCTGAATCGCTTCAATGGCACTTTCATTGGGAACCAGAAGGGTGTCTCCGGGAAAGACAACATCGGCTTCCAGCTTGCTGCCCAGGGTAGCTTCCACCTGCGCGCCACAGGTGGAATAGGTATTTTCGTCAGCCACCAGCAGAATGTGCCGGTAGCTTTTTGTCGTTTCCGTAATCCGGGATAAAATGCCGGAGCCAATATCCACGCGCTTTATCTCGCAGCAGTGTTCCCTGCCGCAAGAGCAAATCTTTGGGCGGAGCATTTCTTCAAAATCCATATTACGCGTTCCTTTCCGGTGTGCAGAATCTATGGCCCCTGCACTTGTTTTTCATACAGGAGTATTATATAATGGGCTGTGAAAATGCGCAAGCAATGAGCAGAAATTGATATTATGCTGCTTAATTCTGCGCAATTCCCCAAAACTACGCAAGGAGCATTGGATATGTACCAGAACGAACGGGAAATGGAAATTGTGAAGCTGCTGTCCGCAGAGTCCTATATGACGGTAAAAGCCCTCAGCCGGGTTCTCTATACCAGCGAATCCAGCATTCGGCGTGATCTAACTGGCCTGGAAAAGCGCGGAATCGTCCGGCGAAGCTACGGCGGTGTGGAACTGTCAAAGACCAATGTGACTGTTCTGCCCTTCAATGTCCGGCTCCACGACAGAGTTCAGGAGAAGAAGCTGATTGCCCAGAAAGCGGCTTCCCTGGTTCATGACGGGGATATCGTCTTTCTGGATCAGTCTTCCAGTGCCATGTTTGTGGCTCGGGCCCTGATGCAGGCGGCGCGGGTAACTGTGGTCACCAACAATGTAGAGATCCTCTCGCTGCTGTCCCAGACAGATCTGGAGGTGTTTTCCAGCGGGGGCATGCTTTGCAAAAATAACCGCAATTGCCTGCTGGGGGCAGATGCCCATTACATCTTCCGCCAGGTTCACGCGAATTTCGCTTTCTTCTCCACCAAGGCGCTGTCCGACGACGGGATCATTTACGACTGCGACCGGGAAGAGATCTGCATCCGAAACACCATGCTGGAAAATGCCGAGCAAAGGGTGTTTCTTTGCACCGGTGAGAAGATCGGAAGACGATCCGGGTATCGCCAGTGTGCCCTGGAAGATGTGGAATATGTCATCACCGACCGCAAGGAGCCCCGGCTGTTTCCCGCGCTGCAAGCCTATTCCGGCAAGGTATTATAAAAAGCATCCGTTTCCCAATGCTCGGGAAGCGGATACTTTTTCTTATTCGTACCAGAAGCCAGGGCGCCGCTGCTGAGCGCTGCGGTGACCTTCTGCCGGGTCTCAATCAGGCCGCCAGCGATGATGGGCACCGGGCATGATCTCAATAAAGTGGGCAACTATATTGCGGATCCTTGCGGCGGCGAGAGCGGGAACCTCAGCTGGTTTGGCTGTGAATATCTCTTTATATATTCCGCCCTGTAGAATAATAACACAGTCCATGGGCGGATTATGGCTACAGAGAAATACAAAACCTCTCCGAAAGAACCGATCACACGGTCTTTCGGAGAGGTTTTGTTTTATTACTCATGATCTGTAACCAGCTGGTACTCCAGCAGGGTGTTGTGCTCCCCTGTTCGGTACTGGATTCGGAGCATGTCTCCCACTTTTATGTGGGCCAGCACTGCTGCATCACATTGAATGATGATCTCCTCGTTGCCCCAGATGCTGCCATCCGCGTCTGTGGAGATGCTTCCTACAAAGGCATCATCGCGCAGTTCCGTAACGCAAACAGTAACGGCTATCACACTTGCCGAGTTTGCGGTGCCTGCTGCGGGGACTTCCGGTGCATTTTCCGCAGGTGCTTCCGCCTTAGTGTCTCCATAATACCGGTCAGTCAGTCCGGAAAATGCATTGTCTGCCTCCGTGGGCGCAAAAGACTTTTCGTTCTGCGGGATCAGCAGCAGGCAGAGGCAAGCCGCAGCTGCAGCCATTACATACAGGTAGGGGCGCTTCTTCCGTTGGCGGATTTTTGCGGTAGCTGCGATCAAATCATCGTCCAGATAATTCATGGCATCCAAAATAGATTCCCCATTCATACCGTAAATCCCTCCTTCTGCAAATATTCCCGTAAGCTACAGCGCATCCTAAAAAGCAATGTTTTTACCTTCGCTTCACTGATCCCGCAATAGCGGGCAATGTCTTTTACGGGATCCAGAAAATAGTATCTGCCCAGAAAAACATGGCGGCTTTGCACCGGCAGCTGCCGCACAAAGGCACTGATACACGACCCCAGCAGCTGCGCCTGAACCAGATCTTCCGGCGTTTCTCCCCCAGCAATGGAATCTTCGATTTCCGCCAGTGACACAGCGTATTCCGAATCCCGCCGTTTCAGGCGATTGCGCTTACGGAAGATATCAATGGAAATCCGCCGGGTGAGCTTTCCCAAATAGGTGGCAAGCACTGTGGGTCGATTGGGGGGAATGGAATTCCATGCTGCCAAATATGTATCATTGACGCTTTCCTGGCTGTCCTGCAGGTCCTGCAGGATGTTATAGGCGATTTTGTGCAGATATGGCCCGTACTTCTTTTGCGTAACTTCCAGGGCAGCCTCATCCCTATCAAAATACATGGCTACGATTTCCATGTCTTCCATTGGCACACCTCCTGTCTAACAGTAATCTCGGCAAAAAATGCCAAAGGTTACGGTTTTATGGAAATTTTCATGGTACAGGCATAACGGCTTACTGTTCCATCCACATATCTGGCATATTCCAGGGCTTCCTGAAAGCCACAATGACGGTGCGTTGCCAGTGACGCAGTGTTGCGCTTATGCACATGGGCATAAACAGTAGTGCCCGCAGGAAGCGCTTTCAGCACTGCGCAAATTATCTTTGCAGCATATCCTTTTCTGCGATATCCCGGCATGGTTTCCAGGGCTTCCAAAAGCAGACCATCTTCAAACGGTTCCATGCGCAGCGCACTGATGTATCGGTTTTCCGCTTCCCACACGGCGTAAAAAGCACCTTTTACCCGAAAGAAATCTTCCCGCAGATACTCCGCAAAGGCATCCTGGGCTTTATTCAGCTGCACTGCGGGCAGGTCATCCGGAAAAAAGGCTTGTGCATTTTCCAGATTACCCTCCTGGTACACAGCCATAAGCTTCTCAAAATCCATTTCACGGAAATGGTGAAACACCCTAAGCATATCTGCCTCCTCTATTTCCTCATAAAAGCAAAAAGCGCAAGCTAGTGCTTGCGAAAAACAACATATGGACACCGCGATTCCTGTGTCAGGCCTACGGGAACAGGTTTTCTGCACAGGTCAGCTGACGAAACATAGCGCTAATATATCATCCACCCTGATTTTACAGCCATAGTAGCATAACGCACAGTTCTTGTCAAGCGAACATCTGTCTTTGCAAAATCAAGGGGCATTTCTTTGCTTTACACCATTTTATGCCACTTTATATCTTCAAAAAGTTTCGTTTTCTCAGGAATTCAAAAATACAAAAATCTACAAAATATGACATTTCCTAACATTCTGATGAAAGTTATTAACACTATCCACAGGTTTTTCCACAGCTTTTGTCAGAGATTGTTTCATCGAACTTCGCAGTATTCTGTCGAAACCAGGTATTACAGAACTTTTTAGGATGTTTTCGTTGGGATTTCATAACACCAAAGCGAATTTTTTCGCCAAAAAACATTTTTTACAATAGATTGCAGAAAAATGCAGGAAGCATATTTGCTTCCTGCATTTCATTCTTATACACGCTCGCCCAGGATGGATTTTGTTGCATAAGCATTCAATTCCATACCGGCAGTATTCCCTGCCAGATATTCATAGTATGCCTGCGCGCCAATCATGGCAGCATTATCGCCGCACAAAGAAAGGGGCGGCATAAACACCTGGGCATCCAATTCTTCCGCAGCTTTCAGAATATCCCGGCGGATTCTGGAATTGGCCGCCACGCCGCCGGCGACGGCAATCTTCCTGCGACCGGTTTCCTTCAGCGCCTGCACCACTCTGGGAACCAGCGTATTGGAAACTGTGGCGCAGAATGCCGCGCACAGGCTGTCTGTATCCAGTTCCTCCCCAACCTGCTCAGCATGGTGGATCAGGTTCAGTGTGGCTGTCTTCAATCCAGAAAAGCTCATGTCATAGGGATTCGCATCGGGCTTCGGCAGCGGCAGAGAATACTTCGCTTCATCTCCCCGCTGTGCAGCCTTGTCCAGTGCCGCACCGCCCGGATAGGGCATTCCCAGCACCCGGCCAACCTTATCAAAACATTCACCCGCTGCGTCATCCAGGGTAGTACCCAGAATCTCCATATCCGTATAATCCCGGACATCGATGATCATGGTATGGCCGCCGGAAACAACCAGGCACAGGAACGGCGGTTCCAATTCCGGGTAGGCCAGATAGTTTGCCGCGATATGACCACGGATGTGGTGCACAGGGATCAAAGGCTTATTCAAAGCCATAGCTGCAGCTTTTGCAAAATTCACACCAACGAGAACTGCGCCGATGAGTCCGGGGGCGTAGGTAACGGCTACCGCATCAATATCCTGCCTGTTCAGGCCGGTTTCCTTCAGAGCCTGATCCGCAAGGCCGTATATCGCTTCAATATGCTTTCTGGATGCGATTTCCGGCACGACACCGCCATAAATCCGGTGCAGATCCACCTGGGAGGCAATACAGTCTGTGAGAACATCGCGTCCGTCTCTGACAATGGCAACCGCAGTTTCATCGCAGGAGGACTCCACGGCTAAAATATTCACTTGCCCCACTCCCTTCTCAGAATCAGTGCATCTTCTTTTGGGTTACGATAGTAATTGAGTCTGCGTCCAACCTGCTGAAAGCCCAGTTTTCCGTACAACGCCTTTGCGGGCTCATTGGAGGCACGGACTTCAAGGGTCAGGCATGTGACATCATTTTCCTTAAGAGCTGCCACAAGGCGCTCTACGAGCTCCTGCGCCACGCCTTGCCTGCGGCATTGCGGATGCACAGCAATATTCATCATATCCGCCCAGCCCATGACACTCTGGGAACCAACATAGCCCACAACCGTTTCCCCATCCAGCGCCACAAGCCAGAGAGAGAGGCTGTTTTCAAGTTCCGCGGCAATACTGTTCTCGCTCCAGGGATCGTGGAAGCAAATCTTTTCCAGCTGTGCAATCTGAGCCACATGGGCATGGGTCATAGGAACATAGTGAATCATTTCGCGTCGTACCAACTCTTTCCCCACTTGGCTTCAGCCTGCAGCGGAACGGACAGCGATGCAACGCTTTCCATTTCCCGGCTCACCAAAGCGGCAACCTCCGCGGCAATCTCCTCGGGGCACTCCACGATCAATTCGTCATGAACCTGCAGCAGCAGCTGTGCCTGGGGATACTTTGCAGCCAGCGCATTTTCCACCCGGATCATAGCCAGTTTGATCAGATCCGCTGCTGTACCCTGAATGGGTGTGTTCAGGGTCATGCGCTCTGCACCCTGCCGGATATTGTAATTCGCGCTCTTCAGTTCGGGAATGTAGCGCTTACGGCCGTACATGGTGCTGGTGTAGCCGGATTCTCTGGCACTGTCCACCACCTGCTTCATATAGGCTTTCACCCCACGGTAATTGGACAGATAGTTATCAATATAGGCTTTTGCCTCATAGAAGCTAACACCGATATCATCTGCCAGTGAGAATTCCGAAATACCATAGACAATACCGAAGTTTACAGCCTTGGCATGCCGCCGCTGAAGGGGTGTTACATCCTGCGGTGTTACGCCGAAGACCTGGGCAGCAGTGGCTGTGTGGATATCCATGCCGCCGCAGAAGGCAGCGCTCATGGCTTCATCTGCGGCAATATGCGCAAGGACACGCAGCTCGATCTGGCTGTAGTCTGCATCCACAAGAACGCAGCCTTCCTTGGGCACGAACATCTTCCGGATTTCCGCACCCAAGTCAGTCCGCACAGGGATATTCTGCAGATTCGGTTCTGTGGAAGAAAGCCGCCCGGTAGCCGTAACCAGATTCTGGAATGTGGTACGGATACGGCCGTCATCACAAACAACCTTCATCAGGCCATCGGCATAGGTGGATTTTAACTTTGTCAGCATCCGGTAGTCCATAATGGCAGGGATAATCGGATGCTTATCCTTCAGCTTTTCCAGCACATCTGCATTGGTGGAATAGCCGGTCTTGGTCTTTTTCACAGGAGGCAGCCCCAATTTGTCAAACAGGAGCTCGCCCAGCTGTTTGGTGGAATTGATATTAAACGGGCCATCGGAATACTGGAAAATCAGGGTCTCACAGTCTGCGATTCGCTGCGCCAGCATAATGCCAAACTGTTCCAGCTGCTGCCGGTCGATGGCGATGCCACGCTTTTCCATGGCGTAAAGCACAGAGCACAGGGGCAGCTCCATATCGAAGTACAGGCGCTCCATCCCCTGCTTGCGCAGTTCCTCTTTCAGCATATCTTCCAGATTCCAAAGTGCCTGCGCACAGGCAGCGGCATCTCCATCGTCCACGGTTGCTCCCAGGAATGTGGTTGCCAGCTTAGATACTGCATAATCCGCCTGAGAGGGATTCAGGTCATAGGCAGCCAGCGCGGTGTCAAAGCATACATTGCCTGCTGCAATTCCCAGCTCATCGAAGCTGTGCCGCGCTGTTTTACTGTCGTGAAGAATCAGAGAATCCGCAGCCCCGATCACAGTCTGCAAGCCAAAGGCTTCCATGGGCGTGACAACCGTAACGCCATCTTTCCAGGCAAGGCCAATACTGCCGTCCGCAGCAAGGTATACTGCCAGCTTTTCTCCGGCAGGCGGCAGCTGCTCCACTCTGGGAAGCTGTGCGCCTTTCTTTTCCGGCTTCGGCATTTCCATATCGGCCCCTCTGAGACCGTAGCGGTCAATCAGACGGACAAACTCCAGCTTCTGGAACAGCTGATAGAGCGCAGGCCGGTTGTAGGGCTGCACAATGGCATCCTCAGGCGCAAAATCAATGGGTGCTTCGCAGCGGATAGTTGCCAGGTCATAGGAAAGATAGGCATTTTCTTTTCCGGCTTCCAGCTTCTCCCGCATTTTGGGACGGATGGCACTATCATCCAGATTGGCATACACACCATCCAGGGAGCCGAATTTCATCAGCAGATCCGTAGCCGTCTTGGGGCCGATACCCGCCACGCCGGGGATATTATCGGAGCTGTCACCCATCAGAGCCTTGAGATCCACCATTTTCTTGGGTTCAAAGCCGTATTCCTCCCGGAATTTTTCCTGGGTATACAGGGTGGCCGTTGTCTGGCCGGGGCGGGAAATCACCAGCTTCACATGGACATTTTCATCAATCAGCTGCAGGCTGTCCCGGTCGCCGGTAACGATCACACACTCCCAGCCGTTATTGCTGCAGATACGCCCCACTGTGCCGATCACATCGTCCGCTTCCCAGCCCTGGCATGCATAGATGGGAATATTCATAGCCTGCAGCACCTGCTTCATCACAGGCATCTGCTGGGCCAGTTCTTCCGGCATACCATGGCGGGTGGCCTTATAGCCATCGTATTGCAGATGGCGGAATGTGGGGCCATGGAGATCGAACGCAACACAGACCGCGTCCGGCTGTTCTTCCTTCTCCATGCGCTCCAGAATATTCAGAAAACCGTAGACGGCATGGGTGTAGAGGCCTTCTCTGGTGGTCAGGGGACGAACACCAAAGTAAGCCCGGTTAATGACACTGTTGCCATCCAAAATCAGAAGTTTCATACTTTCTTCCACTTGGTGCCCTGGGGTGTATCGATGATTTCCACGCCCATGGCCTTCAGTTCATCACGGATACGGTCAGCCTCGGCAAAGTTCTTTGCCTTCTTTGCAGCAGTTCTGGCAGCAACCAGCGCATCAATTTCGGGATCGGCGGAAGCGGCAGCTTCTTCAGCTTCCTTCTTACGCAGTTCCTCAGCAGCCTTCAGCAGATCCAGGCTCAGCACCTGCTCAAAATCGGCAATGGCAGCCAGCTTGGTGGCATCACTGATCTTTGCCTTCAGCACATCGTACAGAGCGGTAACAGCCAAAGAGGTATTCAGATCGCCGTTCAGGGCCCCGGCAAAACGCTCCTTCAGGGCGTTCAGCGCAGTCTCATCCACTTCGCCCTCAGACTTCAGGGTTGCGATCTTGCTGACCAGCTTCTGGTAAGCAACGGCTGCATTGTCCAGGTTCTCCCAGGAGAACACCAGATTTCTGCGGTAGTGGCTCTGGAGGCAGAACAGGCGGTATGCCATGGGGTTGTAACCCTTCTTCTCCAGCAGGCTGACGGTCAGGAATTCGCCCTTGGACTTACTCATCTTGCCGTCATCGGTGTTCAGGTGACGAACATGGAACCAGTAGTTGCACCACTTGTGGCCCAGGTAGCTCTCAGACTGGGCAATCTCATTGGTGTGATGGGGGAAGGCATTGTCGATGCCGCCGGCGTGGATATCCAGATCCTCGCCCAGGTGCTTCATGGAAATACCGGAGCACTCAATGTGCCAGCCGGGATAGCCCACACCCCAGGGAGAATCCCACTTCAGTGCCTGATCTTCGAACTTGGACTTGGTGAACCACAGCACGAAGTCATTCTTGTTGCGCTTGTTGGTATCTTCCTCCACGCCCTCACGGACACCGATCGCCAGATCATCCTCATCATGATCGTTGAACACATAGTACTTATCCAGCTTGGAAGTGTCAAAATACACATTGCCGCCGGCCAGGTATGCATAGTCCTTTTCAATGAGCCGGGAGACGATCTTGATATACTCATCGATGCAATTGGTAGCGGGCTCGATGATTTCAGGCTTTTTGATGTTCAGCTTTTCGCAATCAGCAAAGAAAGCATCGGTATAGTACTGTGCAATCTCCATGACGGACTTGTTCTCGCGCTTTGCGCCCTTGAGCATCTTGTCTTCACCGGTATCGGCATCGGAAGACAGATGGCCAACATCCGTGATATTCATAACACGCTTGACATTGTAGCCCAGGTATCTCAGGCTCTTTTCCAGCACATCTTCCATGATATAGGTGCGCAGGTTGCCGATATGGGCAAAATGATACACCGTGGGGCCACAGGTATACATCTTCACCAGATCAGGATTGTTGGGCTGGAACAGTTCTTTCTTACGGGTAAGAGAATTATAAAGATACATATACGATTTCCTCCAATCGATAATATATAAAATAAAAACGCCTCTTATGCATGGCAGCACAAGAGGCGGTATTCACCGCGGTTCCACTCTCATTTATCACTTAAAATAGAATTCGCTCCCGGACGCACTTTCACGCAGGCTAACCATCGGGGCTTTCAGCCGGTGACCCCAACTCTCTAAGGTGTCGCTTTACGATACTCTTTCCGTTCTCAGCGATATGCAGTTTCGATAATTCTACCATTACACCAAACCTTTGTCAAGTTCAGAAATTGATTGCAGGAAAGACCGGCACCCGCAGTGGGTGCCGGTTGTTTCAGCGGATGATAAACCGCAGGACATATTCTTCATTGGCGCTGTAGCGGTATTGGGGCATGGTTGCGGGGCCGCAGCTGCCGGTGCCGATTCCCATTTGGAAAGCAGAGATCGCCACATAGGTGCCGGTGC
The DNA here is from genome assembly GCA_017435525.1 of Oscillospiraceae bacterium. Taxonomy (GTDB): domain Bacteria; phylum Bacillota; class Clostridia; order Oscillospirales; family Oscillospiraceae; genus Faecousia. The sequence continues at coordinate 27,123 of JAFSEW010000034.1, forward strand.
GGATCTCATCTTCCCGGTGTTTCATAGAAAGCAGTTCCCAATCGGAATAGGGCTTGATTCCCAGTTCAAAGGGCTGATCCACCGCTGTAAAGGAGAAGGCAGTTTCTCCGTCGGATACCTGCGCAAAGGTACAGTCGCAGCGGTTGCCGCTTTCCTGGGGACGGATATTGGGCTCTGTCATATCCCCCACGGTGCATTTAACATGGCCGATGGGCACATGGTCTTTCATATCGCAGTAGCTCTCCCCTGTGCGGCCTGTGTATTCCACCCGGTCAAAGCTTTCCTCCAGTCGGAATACCTTGGAAAACCTGGGCAACTCTCCCCTGCCGGAAATACACTGCAGACGGCTGGTAACCAGAATTCCATCATCGCAGCTTTCGTAAGTATCCACGCAGCGGAAGACCTGGCCTTTACAGCTGATCTTACTGGTTACTTCCAAGCAATTCTCCCGCAGCGCTGATCGCAGAATTTCCTCCTTCTGCACCATATGCCGGTCCATGGCAGTGCGAAGGGCAAAATTCCGGTCATTGTCAGTGGGCGCACGGAAAAGCAGCGTGTGGCAGCGGTCTGCTGTCATGGTCTTTCCGTCTTTACGCAGGCAGAGCTTGCCATCCACCAGGTCCACCCAGTCAGGAGCTTTTCCGGCAACCGTTACATTTTGAACCACCGGAATCCGGAAAACCAGCTGCTCCGCAGCGAGTTCTTCTCCTGTGGAAGGATTCACAGTAATCACTTGCAGCATGTCCGCATCGGGGAAACATCCCGGTATTTCAACAATTCGTTTGCTCAATGGCGGCACATTCACGGTATGCTCCATGCGCATACCAGTATCGCTGCAGAAGCGAAGTTTGTATTGCTCTGCATTGGTAAATGCCATGGTGTTGAACACCTCATACCGGCAGCCATCCACATGGCGGATTCTCAGGGGACGATATACAAACTTTGTGATTTTTGCACCGGTAGACGGCGTTCTGTCCGGGTAGAACAGGCCATCCACGCAGAAATTGCCGTCATGGGCCCATTCCCCATGGTCACCGCCGTAGGTGTATCTGCCATCGGGATGCAGCACCGCGTGATCCACCATTTCCCACACGCAGCCGCCCATCAGGTTGTCGTAGCTGTATATCTGCTGCCAGTATTCGTCCATGGCTCCGGGGCCAACACCCATGGCATGGGCATATTCGCAGAGGAAATAGGGCCGGTCATTCAGTTGTTTCTGCTTTCTGCTGTGCTGCCCCACCTGGCGAACCATTTCTACGGTAGGATACATTTCGCTTCCCACATCATAGGCAATCCGCTTGCTGTGGATTACGCTCTCATAGTGGACGGGAATATCCGTTCTGGCTTTCAGCCAGTGATACATGGCATCGGTATTGCCATAGCCGCCTGCCTCATTGCCCAGGCTCCACATCAGAATGCTGGTGTGCATCTTATCCCGGCCATAGAGCCGCTGCACTCTGTCCAGATAGTGGGCTTCCCACTTGGGATCGTGGCTGATGGTATTGAAATTGGGCGGAAACTGCTGCATAAACGCGCCGTGGGTTTCCAAGTCCGCCTCATCAACCACATAAATACCCAGCGCATCGCACCATTCCAGAAGCATCGGGTCGGGCGGATAATGGGAAGTCCGGATGGTATCGATATTGTGGGCCTTGCACAGACGCACATCTGCTTCAATTTCCTCCGGGGTCAGGTAATAGCCGTTGCGGCAGCTGGTATCATGATGGTTGACACCCTTCAGCTTCAGCTTTCTGCCATTGAGGGTAAAGACATCCTTTCGGATTTCCACATGCTTGAAGCCCACCCGCAGTTTCACACAGCTGCCCGGCACTTCCAGGTAGAGGTCATACAGATTGGGCGTTTCCGCTGTCCACTGCCGGACCTGCAGATTTTCAAAAGAAATCTTTGCCTGCAGATTGACTGTCTGTCCCCTTTGGGTTATGGACAGACCATAGCCACACAGTGTAACCGCAACATCTGTATCCGTATTGGTCTTTACAGATATCTCGGCAGTATAAGCGCCATCTATGTATTTCGTTTGGAAATCCACATCCCAGAAGTCGGTCTGTGCCATTTCATACAGCAGCACATCCCGGAAAATGCCGTTATTGCGCAGCATATCCTGACATTCCAGATAGGTACCGGTACACCAGCGGCGAACCACCGCCACAATTTCATTCTGCCCCGGGTGCAAAAAGCCAGTGACATCAAATTCGGCTGTGTTGTGGCTGCCTTCGGAATAGCCCACGAAGCTGCCGTTGATATACAGGTCAAGGCAGCTGGCCACACCAAGGAAGGAAAGGATGCTGGTATGGGCGGTTTCTTTCAGCTCCAGAAAGCGGCGGTACACGCCCACAAAATTGTATTCCTCCACCGGGGTCTGCCACCGGGGTTTGATGCCATAATCGGAGCCCGCCACGCAGAACATTTTTTCCACCGGCTCTTCACGGGGAATTACAGGGGGTTTAAAGGGAAACTGATACCGGGCATTGAGATAAAAAGGTCTGTCATATCCACGGAATTGCCAGCACGATGGCACATCTATGGCCTCAAAGGATACCGCATCGGTATCCAAAACCTGAGGGAGCAGCGCAGGCTTCGGATAAAACCGGAAGTCCCAGTTTCCGTTCAGGCATTGCACCTTGGGCGAAGCATAGCGTTTTGTGGAAATCGTGACAGCATCCGCCTGCTTTCGATCTTCAAAAGGAATAAAATAGCTTCTGGGCGGCAGCTTGTTCAGCTGCAGAATATCAAAACGATGATAGTGATCCCGGTTAATTTCATAGCGCATACTGTGATACCCCCATATACAAAATATCCGCAAAACCGAGGCTTTGCGGATATCCATGATTCAGCCACCCAGATTCTCAATAAAAATCTGCGTTCTTTCTTCTTCATAGGCGTCATACTGGCGCAGCACAAACCGGGGAAGCGCTTCATCCGTAAAGGCTTCCCAGCTCTCTTCTTCCCAGTCCGCCATAATCGGGTAGAAGTGAATGCCCATTTTCTTTGCGGCAGTCATGTCAGCCGGGGCATCGCCAACCATCAGGATGTTTTCAGACTGATATCCCTGGGCAATCATAGCAGCAATGCAGCTTTCCACGCCGCTGGAATCCGGGGTCAGGATACAATTGGCATACGGCAGCAGGCCGTGGCGTTCCCACTCACCCTGCACAGATACGCTGTTGGCACCGGAAATCACCGCAATATCCGCGTAGCGGGCAGCGGCAGCCAGCGCCGCACGAACACCGCCGAAGGGCTTGCGCAGTGCATCCGGCAGCTTGGTGATTTCATCATTGACAGTCAGACTCCAGTTCAGGGCTTTCTGCATGCACAGCTTGCCCTCCGGGTCCGTTTCGGCTTCAATGGCTTCCGCCAGCTCCTCATGGGTAAGCGTCTGGGAAGTCTCCGCCCAGGCCTTCAGCGTCTCCACACCGGGAATCCGGGTATATTTTTCATTCACCTCGCCCAAAAGCAGGGCCAGCGCTTTAAAGCGGCGGATGCCGCGGGTCATCTGCAGCAGATTGATATCAGTCCAGCGGCGCAGAATGGCATCCTCCCATTCTTCCAACCCCCATTCCACAGTCAGGCTGGGGCCAAAGCAATGGAAGTGCTTGCAGTTCATGGTATCCATGACGCAGCCGTCAGAATCCACACAGATTAAAAAATCGTGTTCTCTGACGAAGAAATCCTCAACAGACATAACGCCTCCAAATACGATGCTATCACAGTACGATACTGTCGTTTTTTGTTTATTATACACTTACGGTATTATTTTGCAAAGGAATTTTTTGCCATTCATAAGAAAAATTTAAGGATATGTTAAAGACTTTTCTTGTGCTTTCTGCTATAATTTCCCCGTAATTACGGGAGGTTCCGCTATGAAAACCATTACAAAGGGCAAACGCCTGCTTCTGATCGTTCTTCTGGTTCTTCTTCTGGCATGGCCTGTATATCAGGCAGGACATCGGCTTTCAGGAGAACTTCGCTACTATTTCAAAACGCCTTCCCAGGCTGAGCAAACCATTCACGCCTATGCCAAGGAAAACGGTCTGCATTACAGTGACTATCCCAAGGATTTAATTGCGCTTTTGGAACGAAACGCCGAAACGCAAACTTTCGTCTTAGAGTATCCCCTGAAAAAGGATCAGGCAGTCACTGTTGATCTTTCTCAATACCCCACGGACAGTGTTCCCCTGTTTTTGCAATGGGATCAACAGTGGGGATATTTGCCTTACGGCAGCGGGATCGCCGCAATCACCGGCTGCGGCCCCATGTGTCTTTCCATGGCCGGGTTTTACCTGACCGGCAACGCAGACTTTGCACCGGACAAAATGTTGGCCTTTGCCGCAGACAATGGCTATTATGCTGCCGGCTACGGCTCGTCATGGACGCTGATCAGCGAAGGTGCCGGGAAACTGGGGCTGAAGGCAACGGAACTTCCCCTGGTAAAGAGCCGCATTTTCAACAATCTGGAAGCAGGCAATCCGGTGATCTGCGTTATGGGGCCGGGAGATTTTACCACCACCGGACATTTCATTATCATGGTGGGCTGCAAGGACGGTCTGATTCAGATCAACGACCCCAACAGTGTTTCAAATTCGGAAAAACTTTGGCGCTATGAGGATATTGAAGGCCAGATCAGAAACCTCTGGGCCCTGGAAACTGCATAAAAATAACCGGACAGCTCTGCTGTCCGGTTATTTTATTCAATCGTGCAAACCCTTTTCCCGCAAATGCCGCAGCATGGCATAGGGGTCATCAGGGTTTACCATACGGCTGCCCCAGGCAAAGCCCTGGTCAAAACGCCAGTATTCTTTCAGACTGGGTGCCAGCAACGGCATAATCCCCTTTTCCAGCAGGTAATCAAACCATTCTTTGGGGCACAGCGGTTCTTCGTACATATGCACGGAGCCGTCAGGCAATTGGTATCTGTGCTGCATGCAGGCCACATCAATGAAACTTTCCGGATCAATTTCCATAGGACCCAGAATAAACCAGGGATAGAATCCGTGATAGTGGAAAGCCTTACCGAAGCGGCGGTAAACCCGCTGGAGAATCCGGCCGTCAAAGGAATTGATCCAGGTTCTGTCACCCACCCCATAGTCCATCAGCATATCCGCGATTTTGTCGCAGCAGGCATAGGCAAAGGCTTCGTTCCCCTCTGTGGGGTAATCCTTAAATTCAATATTCAGCAGCAGCGCAGGATGCTCCAGCGCAATGTCCAACAATTCCCGCAGGGTTGCCGGGGGTTCCGGCGGAAAAGCACCTTTTGCATGCACCGCTGCATTCAGCTGCCGGATCTGCGCCAGCGTCAGATCGCACACCCGCCCGGTGCCATCGGTGGTGCGCGCTACCGTTTCATCGTGCATCAGGATCAGTTCCCCATCCAGGGTCATCCGCACATCCGTTTCGATCATATCCACGCCTGCCGCCACAGCAAGGCGCATTGCAGCCATGGTATTCTCTATGCCATGTACCCGGTCACCCCGGTGGCCGCTGACCAGAATCTTTTCCGAGTATTTCATATCAGTCAAACCAGTAAGGCTGGGGATAGGCACGGTTACCCTTGGAGTCCATCAGCTGAACAAAGATGAAAGGTTCCTTTTCGCGAACAGGTGCCAGGGGGATTTCTGCACGGGTGATCGTATCCCCATCCGCATCCACCCGGGCCGCCTTCACCGTATGCACACCGGACACGATGATGCGCTGCACGGGAGAACACTCCAGTACCAGCATATCCCGCTCCTCATCAATGTAGAATTCCTTGATCTCCGGTCCTGTGGAAGCATAAAATCTGCCGTTTTCCAATGCGTCGGCAAAATCCGCGTAAGTCAGCTGGGGCATAGACATCATGATGAAGCCGCCCAGCGTGTCATCCGTGACGCTGATGGTTCCGTCTTCCCGGAAGCCTGCATGGTTATCATCCACAGCTGTTGCCCAGGCCCGCTTGCCCTCTGCCAGATACATGGAATAATGGCTCTGGCCGTCGCCGTTGTTGTAGAGTTTGAAGCTGCCGTGGTTATATACTTCAAAGGTATCGATACCGGTAATTCCGTTTACCTCTTCCGTGGACTGCCGGGACCAGGCAGGATGATTCAACCCGCAGAGCCAGCCCTTTTTCTTCATGGCGGCAATATAGCGGTTGATCACGCCCACATCGTAGGTAGGCTCTTCCGGAATGTATTCCGCAGTTGCGGGGTCCTTCGCCCAGAAATTGATATGGCAGAGTTTATACTTCAGAGGCTTATGGTTCAGATCCAGGCAGGTAAAAGCAGCTTCCACACCGGCAACGGGCAGAAACTCCTGATCTTCCAGTTCTGCATGCCAGCAGAACTTGGAATGGTCCGTAAAGGCAACGATACTGTAGCCATGACTTTTATACCAGTCCTTCACCTGGGCGGCGGTCATGTTGCCGTCGCTGAGAGTGGTGTGACAGTGCAGGTTCGCTTTAAACCAGGGGCCGTTCTTTTTCAGCAGATCAATCATGGGAAATCCCTCCTTTTTCTGCGATTATAGCATAGCTGTTATTTTTTGGCAAGAATATACAGGAATTTTCCATAAGGAACACCGTTTTCATTTGACAACACCTGTGCAGTTTGCTATACTGAAAGCAGAAATCAGCAAGGAGGTCTCTCTATGGAAAAGAAAATTATTACCATCAGCCGTGAGTTTGGCAGCGGCGGCCGCAGCGTTGGCCGTATGGTAGCGGAAAATCTGGGTATTCCTTTCTATGATAAAGAGCTTGTGGATCAGGTGGCTCTGGAATCCGGCTTTGCCCCCACCTTTGTGGAAGAGCATGGCGAGCATGCCCCCGGCAGAAGCCTGTTCTCTTATGCCTTTGCCCCCCAGGGTGTTCCCGGCATTATGAACGGCATGTCCACTGCAGACTTCCTGTGGAATATTCAGTGCAGCGTCATCCTGCAGCTGGCAGAAAAAGGCCCCTGTGTCATCGTCGGCCGCAACGCAGACTACATCCTGAAGGATCGGGAAGATACCCTGCATGTTTACATCCATGCGGATATGGATTACCGGGCTGACCGTATCGTACGCCTGTACGGCGAATCCGAGAAGAGCCCCGAGACCCGTCTGAAGGAAAAGGATAAGCGCCGCCATGTGAACTACCAGCACTACACCGGCAGAGTTTGGGGCACCGCCCAGAACTATGACCTCTGCCTGAACAGCGGCACCGTAGGCGTGGAAGAATGCGCCAGAATCATCACCAAGATTGTGGAAGATTCCAAGAAATACGAATAATCTCTGTTCCATAGTTTAATGTAGAATATTGAACACAGATAGAAGCCCTCCATTTCCGCGCCTACGGAAGTGGAGGGCTTTCGCATATATGAACTTTATTTCTTAACATGAAAACAAGCGTGCACACAAAAATGATTCTCGGCAATTTCATCCAGCTGTTTGGCTATGCTGGAGAATGGCAAATTCAAATCCAGGGTCTTTACGCTGATTTGATTTCCACCCATGGGAAATATGCAGTCTGGTGTGATGCTCTCCTGGGTTTTTGCATACAGAAGCATACCGGAGACACTACCTGTTTTCTTTCGATCATGGTTTTTAACATAGGTAAAAATCTGATACAGATTATTGGAGTGAAGCGTGTAGCTGTCATACTGCTTTTGCATGGTTTTGCCGTAATACTTTGTGTCAATGATCAGCGTTTTCTCCTTACACCGCAGGAAAATATCTGTCTGCATCACCGGAAGGAATCGGATCATTGCATCATCGGCATCCTCGTCCAGATTCCACTTGACCTGTGCAGATTTTGCTTCATCCAGATAAGTATGATGCTGCTTGTAGTATTCCAACACAAACCGCTCATATAGGCGAGCCATGTGTTCATCGGAAAATGCTGCCATTTTGTAGGTACCTTGTTCTGTTGTCTGCAGCATACCGTCCAAAACAAAGTAGCAGATATTGATCAGCATTTCATAGTTCCGATTGCTTCGTTGGTATCGCAGCGTGTTCCAGCGGATTGCAGAGGGTTCCAAAACATCCACTTCTGAAAAGAACAGCATAACCTGCCGCAACGCTGCTTTGCGTTCAGCCTTCACGGATGGTTCATTAATCAGCACCACTGCCGTAGTTTTCAGAATTTGATTGAAGATGTTATTCACCGATAGCTCATCAAATTCACAGGCAAGGAGCTGTTTATGCTGAATCCGGTTGCGTATTGTTCCGTGAATATCCAGCTTGCCACGAAGCAAGGAAAGATTCTCGTTTTGGGTGATATACTCCCGATGCAAACCTTGTTTAAGCTGCTGCGAAATACCCTTGGATAGTATCGCAGCAAACAAGTCTTGAATCTGCTCAAACTCCTCGGATGCAACCTCCTCGTAATTATTCTGCCTCAAAACCTGGAAAGCATAGGTGAGCATATAGTAGATATTCCGGATCAGAATGCCTTTATCATTCGTCATGGAACACACCACTCAATCGATTTTCCCACTGTTGCACTTTCTGCTTATCATCAAACCAGTATTCCTGGAGCATGGGGATGATGTCGAAGTTTACAACTTCACGCATCCATTCCTCGGTACACTCCGTCTGTCCGCAGAAATAGCTATGGCCGATACAGAAACCTTCGCCAAGGGAATTATCCTGCTTGATAGTACGGTTCAAATCCTTAACCGTTTCGATCAGTGTATCAAAGGTTTCGTTCTTCAAAGATGCTTGATATGCACGGAAGCCTTCGGAGTTAAAACCGGGTTCCATGGGGAAGAAGCTGAATCTTCTGCGCAACGCATAGTCGATCATGGCAAGGCTCCGGTCAGCCGTATTCATCATGCCGATGATGTAAAGCTTGGGTGGAATACTGAACGGCAAACCATTGGCAGACAGCGTAACCTCGGTGTCGCGGTAATCCTTCTCCATGAGCATCAACAACTCACCAAAGATCTTGCTCATATTACCACGGTTGATCTCATCGATGATGAAGAAATACTCCTGTTCGGGATGATCCTTGGCTGTTTTGCAGAACTGATAGAACACACCGTCCGTCAGCTTGAATCCGTTTTCATTTGGCTTGTATCCCATAACAAAATCTTCGTAAGAATAATTTTGATGGAACTGAACGAATTTGATTCGGGATTCATCCTTGACACCCATCATGGAGTAAGCCAGTCGCTTTGCAGCAAAGGTCTTGCCAACACCGGGTGCGCCCTGCAAAATCAGATTCCGCTTATTACGCAGCAGAGATACCAGTGTATCGTAACGCTGCTCAGTCATATACACTTGATTCAAGAAATCTTCCTTTGTGTAAGCATCAAGTGTTTCAGGTTTTGTCGGCAAAGGATTGACTTCACGAATCATATCCATGATGAAATCAAATTCGCCCTTTGTCAGCTTAAACAGACTGCCCTGGGGCGATACAAAATACTCCATGCGCTCCAGTTCGGGGCAAACCTTGAGTGTCAAATAATCAATGGGGTTGTTCAGACTTTCGAGCTTCTCAAAATACAGATTCTCTCCATCGTTTGCTCTGGAAATCCGGGCAATTGCAACCACCTGTTTTACAGGGTGGGACTCGTAACCGATCACAATATCCCCGGCTTTTGCATCCAGGAAGTTTTGGAAAATGCGGCGCTTGTTGCCGTTATCGTTATACAGTGTGTAGCTCTGCTCTGCACCCACGGAAATATTGGAAAAGCTCCAAATGCTGGGATTTGCATTCAGCCACCAGTAGCCTTGAACTACACTTGTTTCTTGCTCAGTAGGAGAGAAGTAGAGATCAACATCAGACAGATCGACTTGATCCAGTGCTTCGCTCAGTTCATCCCGGAGCTTCCAAATGAATGTGCCATCGGTTGCAGCATCTGCGTTCTTACCTAAATACAGAATTGGCCACCACCGGGAATCTCCTGCATCCCGGTGCATAACCGGACAACCCGTTTTTTCTGCAATTCTCTTTGCAAGACTAGAAGAACCAGAATTATAGAAGTTGACGCTTTCACCATATTTCACAGCCAACTGCTTGCAAGTCGCAGCACCACCATAATCCTTCATTCGCTTCATAATCTGTAAGCTGGATGCAGTGAAAACTTCCTTGTCTTGAAGCAGATCCACCCATTGCTGAACGGTTAAGCCCGGGGTGTAATCAGTGGGGAACCATTCACTTTTATCTTCGGATTGATTGTAGTAATGCGTAGCAAAATAAGCGAGGTCAAATGTCATTGTTTTTAATTCAGGATCAGGATAACAATTGTTTGTGAGATTGCGATCTAGCATCTCCCTCAATTCGAGATCTTTTTTTAGTTCTTCGCAAACAGAATCAAAAAAGCTAAAGGCACGAACCAAGTTTTCCGGAGAAGAAGTCCGCTTGGGGACGAAAGTGCTGTTCATCGCTTTGGCAAGCCCAAGGCACTCCGAATGCTTATAGATGTAGTATTTATCGGGATAGCGGAGCCATAGATACACGCTGATCGCATTAGTGTTCTGATAATGATTCTTCCACTCATCCGGGTTGCGATTTGCTCTCAAATCTTCCGCAAATTCCCGGAAAGCCTCAACTCTTTCTTCCAAACCTTTTGACTCATCATAAAGGTTTATGAACGCGGCCCTAACTGCTTCGGCATCAACTTCAGCAAATTCCAATATCATTTTCTTTGCAAAGAAATAACCAGAAGCGAGAAGTCCATAGGTTTTGGAAAGGGATTTCTCCAGCATCTCCTTGAAATCGGGAGCATTGATATTCCAGTGCATTTGAAAGTGCTTAATTGCTTCCCATTTGAACTTTTCTTGGTCTTCACCGCTGAAACGCTGGGGGAAGTATTTCTTGTATTCTGAAATAATATCCGCTAGACAATCCTTTAAGTACACAACTGTCACTCCCATCAAAAATTAAGTTTTTACTGCTTATGCACTTAATTCTATCACAAATGACGATTTTTGCAACAGCACTCTTGTTCTATCGACCTAATTCCCCAATAATTTAGCAGTATTGTCAATGTAGGATAAAACTCCCGCAGCTCCAAGGAGCTGCGGGAGTGCTTTTTACAGTTTGGCGCAGAATTCGCGAATGCGGCGAATGGCTTCCACGATATCCTCTGTCTTTGCGGTGTAGGCCATGCGGATAAAGCCCTCGCCTACGCTGCCAAAGGCACTGCCGGGAACGCAGACCACATGGGCTTCTTCCAGCAGGCGGTCACAGAAGGTTTTGCTGTCCAGGCCGAAGGAACTGATGTCCGGGAACATGTAGAAGGCACCCTTGGGCTCAGAGAACTTGATACCGGGGATCTTCTTCAGTTCGGCAATAGCCACTTCCCGTCTTTCCCGGAACACTTCCCGCAGGCCTTCGGTCAATTCCCGATGCTCCAGGGCATAGGTGGCGGCATACTGGGCGGCGGCGTTAACGCCGGAGATAAAGTTTTCCTGGCACTTGGCCATGCGGTCGATCAGGGCTTCCGGACCTGCAGCATAACCTACACGCCAGCCGCACATGGCATAGGCCTTGGACAGGCTGTTCACCACCACGGTACGATCCCGCATACCGGGGAAGGTGGAAATGGAAACAGCCTCAGCATCTTCGAAGATCAGGGTGTTATACACTTCATCGGAGATCACCAGCAGATCCAGCTCGCAGGCTACCTGGGCAATCTCTTCCAGGTTCTTCCGGGTAAGTACATGGCCGGTGGGGTTATTGGGGCTGTTGATCAGCAGGGCCTTGGTCTTGCCGGGGACGAAGTTATCCCGGATGGTCTGGGGGTCCAGGTAGAAGCCTTTTTCCGGGTCGGTGGGCAGCTTTACCGCCACGCCGCCACAGTACTTGATCTGGGCAGCATAGTTCAGCCACTGGGGATTCTGGATCATAATATGGTCACCGGGCTCGATGAGAATGCTCATCAGCAGATGCAGGGCATTCATGGCGCCGTTGGTAATCATGATCTCATGGGGGGCATACATGCCAGAAACCGGCAGGCCATACTTGGACACTGCTTCCCGGAGCATGGGCAGGCCTGCATTGGGAGTATAGTGGGTGTAGCCGCTGCTCAGGGCTTCCTTGGCGGCTTCAATAATGGGGGCCGGGGTATCCAGGTCAGGCTCGCCGATACCCATGCTGATCACATTCTCCATGGTGCGGGCCTTATCGAACATAGCGCGGATGGCACCCTGCTTCAGGGCAAATGCTTTCTGATTCAGTCTGTTTTCGCCGTTCATACCGATTGCCTCCTGTTATTTATATTCCAGAGCGAAGTTTACAAAGGCAAGAAGCGCAGCCTTCATGCCCTCTTCATTGATACGGAATTTGGGATTATGGGCTGTTTCCACAATGCCCTTTGTAATATCGCCACTGCCGTAGCGGAACAGAACACCGGGAACCTCCCGCAGGAACCAGGCAAAGTCTTCAGAGCTGTTTCTGCGGGGAACATACTGCAGCTTGATACCGTCCAGCTTTTCCACGACGCCGCAAAGCTTCTCAACCAGCTTTTCATCGTTGCGTACCGCCACAGCGCTGATCTTCCACTCCAGCTCGTATCTGCCGCCGAAGCGCTGTGCGATCTCACGGCAAATTTCCTCTGCCTTGGCCATAACCCGCAGGGCAAAGGGCTCATCGAAGAAGCGGAAAGAAATCTGCTGGGTCACTTCATCGCAGATAATGTTGTGAACCTCGCCACCGGTAAACTGACCCACAGACCAGATGTAGGGGCGGTCACCGGCCTCATCCTTTACCATTTCCTTCAGGCGGGTATAGGACTCCACAGCCATGGCAATGGCGTCGATACCATTCTGGGGAATGGTGGCATGGGCAGATTTACCGTAGAACTTCAATTTCATGGGAATGCAGGCAGCCATACAGTCGCCGGGGCAATAGCCAATGGTATTGGGCTGCAGCGGTGCCTCACAGTGGGTAGCAAGGACGGCTTCCACACCTTCCAGACAGCCGTTATCCACCATCATCTTGGCGCCGCTGAACGCGCACTCCTCACTGGGCTGGAAGAACAGCTTCACATTACAGGGCAGCTCCGCTTCTTTTGCCTTCAGCACCTTGGCAACCGTCAGCATGATCGCAGTGTGGGAATCGTGGCCACAGGCGTGCATAGCACCTTCGTTTTGGGATTTATAGGGAACATCCACAGCTTCCGTAATAGGCAGGGCATCCATATCCGCCCGGAAGCCAATGGTAGGCACACCTTCTTTATGACCAATGGTTGCCACAACGCTGCACTGGCCGTATTGTTCGGTGTAAGGAATCCCCATAGCATCCAGCTGGGCTTTCACAATGGCAGTGGTCTGCCAAAGCTCAACACCAATTTCCGGACACTGATGGAGGGCGCGGTAGGTATCGCACATGTACTGGAACAGTTCCTGGGATACGGTTTTCATAAAGGTGTCTCCTTCCCTTCCTGTAGTGTATCCGGTAAGGCGGATACATCGTTTTTATATTCCATCATAGTCATCATGGTGTGGCTCTTGGCAACACCGCTGACCTTTTTCAAATGGTTGATTTTCTTCTGCAGCGCTGTCACATCCGCTGTGCAGACTTTCAGCATATAGTCATACTCGCCGGTAACACCGTAGCACTCCAGAATGTCCGGGTCAGACTGGATATATTCCATCAGCCCCTCCATGCCGGAAGCATGGCGCAGCACCACCAGAATAAACGCACAAATGGGTTTTCCAACTTTTGCAGGGTCTACCTGAATGGTAAAGCGGCGAATCACGCCGGATTTCTGCAGCTTCTGAATTCGCTTGTTAATGGCCGGGATTGACAAATTCACCAGCGGTACCATCTCGGTGGCGGTGGCTGCCGCGTTTTGAGAAAGAATCTGCAAAATTTTCCTATCGATCTGGTCCATAGCAGCATCCCCTTTCCTTGAGGCCATTATAGGATGTCGCGATTCTCATTGCAAGTAATTCATTATTATTTTTCAAATATTAAAGTATTTCCAGAATATTCTTTAATTTTGATTGCAGCAAGATTATGCGCCGCAGAATTGCTTTACTTTTTATCGCAAAACAGGCCTTGCATAAGCAAGGCCTGTTTTATGTTATAGCGTTGCGGGTTCTTCCTCGCCAATGTGGATGCTGACGCCGTTAACCTCCACATTTTCCTCTGCATTGATCAGAATGTACTTCACACCGCCGATGACCCGGGTTTCGATCAGATCGCTGCGGTCCGGTGCCACCTTGATGGAAACATCCGGTGTTTTGATTTCAAACTTTCTGTTATCAATGATATTCTTGGGATGCAGTTCCGCTTCAAAGCCGAATGTCTCGTCAAAATCCACACTGAACTTGGCCACATGCTGCTCCGAGACGCCACTCTGGGTCAGGGCATCCTTCACCTGCTCTTTGGAGATCAGAAGGGGCTCTTTCACTTTACTCTCCTTATGCAGCTCGATGCACTGGCGCAGCTGGTCATGCACCTGCTGCACGGCTTCCAGATTGCAGTCTTCCCCCAGGCTGTGCATCAGCAGGGCTTCAAAACTCTTCTTCTGCTCAGCAGCAGGCTTGGGCATAGCCACATGGAACATGGCATCTATAAATTCATCATGGCCAAGAGCGCTGTCCTTGGTGTAGAAGAGGGCATTATAGATATTGGTAGCCCGGTTATCAAAGGCCGGGAACAGGAAGCCCAGGGCAGGCGCCGTAGCCACCTGGCTGATGCCGCCATCATGGAACTCTTTATTCTCTGCCACATAGTGCAAATTGGCTTTCGTCTGTTTCACGGGACATACGGCACAGAGGATATAGGTGTAGGTCTCGTCGGCATTATCGGAATCGCCCATGGCATCATTGGATTTGAAGGGCACATCGTAAGTATCGCAGCCTGCCAGGATCAGATAGCCGTCATCCATGGAAACGGTATCGATGATCTTCCGGAAAAACGCATTCCGCAGTTCGTCGTCCTTCAGGGCACAGGCACGCAGATCCATCAGCAGCTTGTGCTCCGGGCTGTTTGCCACCTGTGCGGTGCGGAAGGTCACATCAATGAGATTCTTACCCACCGTGCCGGAAAGCACCCGCTTCATCAGGCCAAAATAGCGGTCCGCCTCGTTCTCCGACATGATGCCGGTAGGCTGACGGAACTGGGCCACAATTTCTTTCTTATCGTTAACATAGCAGCCAAAAATAGCAGCCATGTTGCTGCGGTCCCGGCGGACTCTGCGCCGGATCTCGCCAATTTCCTTTTCATTCATAGAAACACCTCAGTTTTGCAAAGAAGCGGCGTGCTGCTTTCACAGCACGCCTGATTGATTAGTCCCACAGGCAATTCCAGTTCTGGATGAAATACTCCACACCGGAATACAGGGTAGTAGCTACAATCACGCCGGTAATTGTCCAGCTGAGCCAGGCAACACCGGGGAACGCCATCATGACGCACAGGCCAATCATGGTGCTGGCGGTCTTGACCTTGCCGCTCTTACCTGCCGCGATCACGGTGCCCTTGGGGGCTGCCACCAGCCGCAGGCCGGTAACGGCGAACTCCCGGGTCAGCACGATCATCAGCGCCCAGGCAGGCATCACGCCCCACTCACAGAACATAGCCATGGCAGAAATCACCAGCAGCTTGTCCGCCAGCGGGTCCAGGAACTTGCCGAAGTCACTGACCTGATGATACTTTCTTGCGATGTAGCCGTCAATAAAGTCGGTGAGGCTGGCAATGATAAACACAGCCAGAGCGCTGAGCATCCAGCCGTTGGCTGCGCCGCCGCTGAGATACATCAGCACCATAAACGCCGGAATAAACGCCACGCGCACCAGCGTAATCTTACTTGCAGTTGTCATGATTCAATCCTCCACAATATAGCCGGACAACTCGCCGTCCAGAATTCCGTCAATATGCACCTGAATGAAGGTACCCTCAACCAGGGCTTCTTCCGATGCGATCCAGACTCTGCCGTCAATTTCGGGAGAATCCGCAAAGGTTCTGCCATAGAACTGCTCGGCATCTTCATCATAACCATCCACCAGCACTTCCATGGTCTTGCCGATCATGGAAGCGTTGAATTCATCCATGATCTGTGCCTGAATTGCCTGCACAATCTCTGCGCGGTCTGCGGCGATATCCGCATCCACATGCTCCATATCCGCAGCAGGGGTACCCTCCTCCGGAGAAAACACAAAGGCGCCGGTTCTCACCAGCTTCTGCTGGCGCAGGAAATCACACAGCTGGGTAAATTCTTCCTCCCCTTCACCGGGCAGGCCGGTAATGACACTGGTACGCAGCACCACACCGGGAATTCTTGCCTTCAGCTTGGCAAACATATCGCACAGATAGGCATGGTCACCACGGCGGTTCATCAGCTTCAGCACCTTGTCGTTGCAATGCTGAATGGGAATATCCAGATACTTGACGATTTTGGGCTCGGAAGCAATGGTGTCGATCAGCTCATCGTCGATCTCATCGGGATAGAGATAGTGTATGCGGATCCAGTGGAGCTTCTCGATCTTGCACAGTTCCCGCAGCAGCGTTGCCAGCAGGCGCTTATGCTCCGGGAAATCCGTGCCGTAGCGGCTGGTATCCTGGGCTACTACGATCAGCTCTTTCACACCGCTTTCTGCCAGCATCCGTGCCTCGTACAGCACATCATCCAGCTGACGGCTGCGGTACTTGCCCCGCAGATAGGGAATGATGCAGTAGGAGCAGCGGTTGTCGCAGCCCTCTGCGATCTTGATATAGGCATAGTGCTCAGGGGTGGTGACAACGCGGCCTGTTTCCAGCTCCGGGGCATCGATGGAGGCAAACTCAAACACCCGCTCTCCATCCAGGAGTCTGTCCATGGCATCCACAATATCAGTATAGCTGCCGGTACCCAGAACGCCGTCTACCTCGGGCATTTCTTCCAGAATCTGCTGCTGATAGCGCTGGGACAGGCAGCCTGTTACCAGGATTTTTCCTACCAGACCCTCCTGCTTCAGCTGGCCCATCTGCAGAATATTGTCAATGGCCTCTGCCTTGGCAGGGTCAATGAAGCCGCAGGTGTTGATCACCACTGCGTCGCAGCCCACCACATCAGGGCATACGGTATGTCCGGCTTCCTGCAGACGGTACATCATCCGCTCACAGTCCACCTGGTTCTTGGCGCAGCCAAGAGAAATGAAGCCTATATTTGCCATTCGTAATCCTCCCGGAATTCTTCGCTATCCGCTTCCAGGCATTCCAGCGCCCTGCGGATCTCGCTATAGCTGTGACCCCGCCGCAGCAGTGCATCCACTGCCCGCTTCAGATCTTTTGCATCCCAGCTGCTGCCCAGCCGGGTGCGGAGGAACTGCAGGATCTTTTCTGTCTGGTCGGGATAATCCGCCAACACCTGCTCCCACAGCTGCTTGGGAATTTGCTTTTCATACAGCACCTGCTTGGCTCTGGAAAGGCCATAGCCCTTGCGGACGCAGCTGTCAACCAGCTGACGGGCAGTCCGCTCATCATCCAGCAGATTCAGCTCACTCATCCACTGCACTGCCGCTTTGGCCTGGTCTTTGGATTCGCCCTTGCGCACCAGACGCTGCTCCAAATCGGATTTGGACACATTGGAAGCAGCCACAATCCGCACAGCACGCATTTTGGCAGACATCTGCCCGGCTGCACTGCGCAGGGATTTGATCTGCTCCTCCGACAGTTCCAGGCCTGTATACAGGCCAAAATCTTCCACCGTTTGCCGGTACAGCCGCATGGTGCTGCCATCGGAAAATTTGACCAGGTGACGCCCTGCCCTGTCCGGGCTTTGGGCTATGGAATCAATCTGCATCGTCGAAATCGTCAGCGCTGATGGCTACGGGCCGCTCGGCAGCCTTGGCAGGCGCCTTGGGCGCAGCCGCTACCTGGCTCAGCAGAGACTGCCGCACCTTGGCTTCCACTTCCTCGGCCACATCGGGGTTATTCATCAGGAAGTTCTTCACGCTGTCCTTACCCTGGCCGATGCGCTCATCGCCCATGGAGAACCAGCTGCCGCTCTTCTGGACAATATCCATCTGCACTGCCAGATCCACCAGTTCACCCCACTTGCTGATGCCCTGACCATACATAATATCAAAGATCGCTTCCCGGAAAGGAGGTGCCACTTTGTTCTTCACAACCTTCACGCGGGTCTTGCTGCCGATGACATTGCCGCCTTCCTTGATACTCTCCACACGGCGCACATCCAGACGCACGGAGGAATAGAACTTCAGGGCGTTGCCGCCGGTGGTGGTTTCGGGGTTACCGTACATAACACCGATCTTCATACGCAGCTGGTTGATAAAGATCACAACGCAGTTGGTCTTGGAGATGGTACCTGCCAGTTTCCGCAGCGCCTGAGACATCAGTCTTGCCTGCAGACCCACGAAGGTATCGCCCATTTCGCCCTCGATTTCCGCACGGGGGGTCAGGGCTGCCACGGAGTCCACAACCACGGCATCCACAGCGCCGCTGCGCACCAGAGCATCGGTGATTTCCAGAGCCTGCTCACCGGTATCGGGCTGGGAAACCAGCATATTATCGGTATCCACACCCAGTGCTGCCGCGTAGATGGGGTCCAGGGCATGCTCTGCGTCCACGAAGGCAACTTCGCCGCCCTGCTTCTGGCACTCTGCCAGAATGTGCAGCGCCAGGGTGGTCTTACCGGAAGATTCCGGTCCGTAGATTTCAATAATTCTGCCCTTGGGCACACCGCCGATGCCCAGCGCGGCATCCAGCGCCAGAGAGCCGGTGGGAACAGCCTCCACATTCATATCGGGGCGGTCGCCCAGACGCATAACGGTGCCCTTGCCATAAGTTTTCTCCAGCTGAGACAGCGCAGTCTGCAGAGCCTTCTTGCGGTCTGCCGCGGGAGTAGGTGCTTCATACATAGATTTCTTGGTAGCCATAATCAATCTTCCTTCCTGCCGTATTGAGCCATCACAGCCCGTTCCCGGTCATTATAATCTCTGGTTCTCTCCAGGATGGTATACCCATTTGCTTCCAGGATGCTGCTAACCGCATCCCCCTGCCCCATGCCGAATTCAAAGCACAGATAGCCGCCGGGTTTCAAAACCTCGGCATAATTCTTTGCGATGGCTCTGTAAAAATCCAGGCCGTCATCGCCGCCGAAAAGCGCCAGATGGGGCTCATAGTCTTTCACGCTTTCCGGTAACTGAAGCATCTCCTGGCCCGTAATATACGGCGGATTGGAGATGATCATATCAAATTTCCCTAAAAATGCCGGAGGTTCTCCCAGGGCATCTGCCTGGACGCAGCTGACTCTGGCGGACAGCTTCTGGGAAGTTACATTCTTCTTTGCAATATTCAGGGCGTTGGGAGAAATGTCCGCCAATGTCACTCTGGCATCCCGCACCCTTGTGGCAACTGCCAGGCCGATACAGCCGGATCCGGTGCAAAGATCCAGAACACGGGGTGCCTGCTGCAGGAACAGCGCCTGTTTGATGGCCAGCGCCGTCACAGCACAGGTATCGTCCCGGGGAATCAGCACATCCTTTGTTACATGCAGCCGCATGCCGTAAAAGTCCCATTCTTCCAGAATGTAGGCCAGGGGTTCTCCCCGGAGAAGGCGGCCCAGGGCTGCATCCACAGCGTGGCACACTTCATCGCCCACATACTGTTCCATATGGGAAAGCATGGCTTCCGGCGTTTGACCCGTGTAGTGGCACAGCAGGCTTCTGGCAATCATACCGGCTGTCTGCGCGTCCTCTGTCTGCAGCAGCGCTCTTCGTGCCGACAGATAGAGCTCTGAAATTTTCATTACCAACGATCTGCCCCCGCTTCCTCAGGCAGCACCGCCTCCACAGCCTTGATCGCCACTTCGATCATGCTGTCATCCGGCTCATTGGTGGTAAAATTCTGCAGCCACATGCCGGGGGCAGTGAGGATTCTGGTGAAGGCGTTATCCTTGCGGCCTACCCAGCGGTTGATCTCATAGGTAATGGATACGATCAGCGGCAGAAGAAGCAGCTTGAATACGATCATAATCAGTCGGTACAAAAAGCTTCCGCGCATCGGTTCCAGAGCAGGCACAGCGCTCAGCAGCAAGGACGATGCCACGGAGAACACCAGAATGGACAGCACCATCACAATCAGCAGGAAGCTGGTGCCGCACCGGGGATGCATACGGGTCTGGACGCGGACATTTTCCACAGTCAGCGGCAGCCCCGCTTCATAACAGCGGATGGTTTTATGCTCCGCACCATGGTAGGAAAATACCCTTTTCATTTCCTGCATCCGGGAAACCAGGAACATGTATGCCATGAAAATGGTCATACGCACAATGCCTTCCAGCAGATGCAGCAAAAGCGTGCTGGGAATCCACTTATCGAAGAAGCTGCTTACGATCATGGGCAGCAGGAAAAACAGGACAATGGACAAGCCCATACCCATAGCCACAGCCAGACCGATGATCATCTTCTGGAACTTCTCATTGCCCAGTTTCTTCTCCAGCCACAGATCCAGCTTGGAGGGTTCTTCCACTTCCTCGGGAGAAAGATCCGCAGAGTGCATCAGCGCTTTCACGCCGGTGACCTGTGCGTCAAAGAAATTCACAGCACCGCGGATAAAGGGCCATGTGGGAAAAGAGCCTTTGGGATGCACTTTTCTGGGCTTCACATCCAGATCCAGGCCATCTTTCGTACGCACGACGATGGCATCCTTGTCGGGGCCACGCATCATAATGCCCTCAATCAGAGCCTGACCGCCGATCATAGTTTTGAATTTTTCGCAGCAGGGCTGCTGTTCTTGCTTTTTCATAACTGTCCTTCCTTACTGCATTGCCGGCAGCTTTACGGTAACCAATGTACCGCCGCCGGGAGCATTTTCCAGGGTCAGGGTACCGCCGTGCATGGCAACGATCTCATCGCATACCGCCAGACCGATGCCGGAGCCACGGGCTTTGGAACTACCCTTATAGAATTTTTTCGTAACCAGAGGAATTTCATCTTCTGGAATGCCGGGGCCAAAGTCCCGGATATACACAAACACCGCATCATTTTCATAGTGAATGGATGCCTGTATCCGTTTTCCTTCGCCGCCGTGCTTGGCAGCGTTGTCCAATATGTTCAGGAACACCTGCCGCATGCGCTTGGCATCGCAGATGATTTCCGGAATATCTTCGTCATGGTCCAGGTATTCCAGCCGGATTCCCTCCTGCGCCAGACGGCTTCCGTACATATACACCGTATCTTCAAACTCACCGCGGATATCGGATTCTTCCACATGGAGCGTCATGCGGCCATCCTGGATTCGGGTAAAGTCCAGCAGATCCACAACCATTTCCGTCAGGCGTCTTGCCTCCCGGAGAATGATCTTCATACCCCGCAGGGTGTCGGCATCCAGAGTTTCGTCGCCGATCAGCGTCTCACTCCATCCGGTAATGGCCGTAAGGGGTGTGCGCAGCTCATGGGACAGCGAGGAAATGAATTCCGTCTGCATTTTCTCATTGCGGTCCAGCTGGGATGACAGTTCATTAATGGTATCGGCCAGTTCTCCGATCTCCACATTATATTTGTTCTGAATCTGAATTCCGTAGGTACCACCGGCAATACGCTTTGCCTTTTCGGTAATCTCAGCCAGGGGATACAGCACCCGGCGGAAATAATAGCCCATGCTCAGAATTACAGCTGAGAGAATTACCAGAAGCGCAAGCACCGCAAGCAGCGCGATCATGGCCAGCTGCCTGTCCATCAGTCTGGTAGAGGTAACATAGCGCAGCACGCCGATCATTTCCCCATTGCTGTAGATCATCGGCCCGGACACTGCCATGATCCGCTCACCGGTTGCGGGGTCCCTGCCCACAAAGGTGCTGACAGCTCTCGTCTGCACAGCCTGAGCGATTTCCGGCGTTGCGGGAGACTGCACCGCCCACTGGCCATAAGAGGAAGCCACAATGCCGCCGGTGGCATTGATAAACTGCAGCTCTATGGTATTTCTTTCTTCAAAGTTCCGGGCATAGGTGATGCAGGACTGATAGTATTCCTGATAGCTCTGATTCAGATACTGGGCAAAATACTCCGCTGTGCTTCGCGCCCGGTCACGCATACCGGATTCCATGCCGGAATAATAGGACTGGCTGAATGCAGCGGTAACACCCAGAACACACACAAGTCCAAGCACACAGACGATGCCCACGGTTTGCAATATCCAACGCCTTCTCAGGCTGCTGATTTTTTTCATGGGCACCTCCTTTCTGCCGTTACAGGGTACTTATGCGCCCCACTTGTAGCCAAAGCCCCAAACCGTTGTAATGTAACTGGGGTTGGATGTATCATCTTCAATCTTGATGCGCAGACGGCGGATATTCACATCCACGATCTTCAATTCGCCGTCATAGTCCTTGCCCCACACGGCCCCCAGAATGTCTTCTCTGGAAAGGGCTCTGCCGGGATTCTGCATAAACAGCTTCATGATGGAATACTCCACCTGGGTCAGACGGATTCGGTTGCCGTGCTTTTCCAGGGTATGGTTCCGGGTGTTCATCACGAAGGGGCCCTGGGCAAGCAGTTCGCTGCCGGCAGCGCTGTCGCCTCCGATTCTGCGGAACAGCGCATCGATCCGGGCAGTCAGTTCTGCGGGAGAGAAGGGCTTGGTCACATAGTCATCGGCTCCGGTCATCAGGCCGGTAACCTTGTCCATCTCCTGGGTACGGGCAGTGAGCATGATCACGCCCATCTGTTTG
The DNA here is from genome assembly GCA_017435525.1 of Oscillospiraceae bacterium. GTDB lineage: Bacteria > Bacillota > Clostridia > Oscillospirales > Oscillospiraceae > Faecousia. The sequence continues at coordinate 49,718 of JAFSEW010000034.1, forward strand.
TTGGTGGCGCGGATTCGGCGGCATACCTCAAAGCCGTCGATATCCGGCAGCATAATATCCAGAATCGCCACGCCGATATCCGGGTGCTTCTGAATCATGTCCAGGGCCTCCTGGCCTGTGGCTGCTTCGATGGCATCGTAACCGGCCCGCTTCAGGTTGATCACCACAAAGCTGCGGATATTGACCTCGTCTTCCAAAATCAATACTTTTTTCATATCTCTTACCCTCTTACATTTCTCCTGTATTCCATGCCTGATAGATCAGGTGAAAACTCTTTATCAAATCTGCCTGCGTAATTTCCAGCGCACCGGATGCCACTTCCATCCGTGCCGCATATACAGCATTCTCACTCTTATGAAGCAGGAAACGGTTGTTGGCAATGGCCTGGGTTTCCCGGTCCTGCCCGGAGAATACATACACGGAAAAAACTTTTTCTGCGGCTGTGTAGCTTTCATCCCACAGATAAAAACTGTAGGCATGTTCTTCCTGCACCACCGTAATCTGGGAAGCCCAGTCCTGCCGCAGTTCCAGATACCAGCCGTCCACATAGTTGTGGAAGGTATAGCGTTTGGTGCACTGGGACCCATCCGGCCCCATGGCATACCAGCGGATTAGGTGATGCTGGCCCGCGCCCTGCAGAGCATTCAGCGGCAGCATATTGATCAAATCCGGCAGTTCCACTTCCCCATCGGCATCAATATCCTCTGCGTACACATAGTAGTTACGCAGGGTCTGCACACTGGTACCAGCCTCCGCAGACAGGGAGATATTGGTAAAATTCCCGTCTTTCAGCGTGTAGATATCTGTGATAATGGCATCCTGCTCCACGCTGCTGCCTACAAACACCGCCGGTTTTCCGCCGTGCAGCTTACCGGTGATAATACGCTTCAGATCCTCCACCGGCGCAGACAGCGCGGCTTCCAGGGATTTCTCCACAACGCCGTCACGAACACCGAACAGTTCTGCAACACCGTTCTGGGTTTCTGCCGCACCGGGTCGCAGCACCATCAGTTCCCGGCTGCCGTTCAGATCCAAATCCGTTGTAAGGTATTGGGTGTAGGGAGTCACGATCAGCTGCTGCAGCTGATCGCCGCCAAAAGAATACACCGCAGCAGAGCGCAGAACCCGGTCATGCAGCTGCGAGCCTACCACCAGCTCCATACCTGCCTTGCCGTCGATCTGGGCGTATTCCACCATATCAAAGGCAGTACCGTTGCTTTCTATGGTCTGATGCAGCGCGAAATGATCGTCTTTCCGGGCAAAGACCAGAATCTTCAGGGGCAGTTCTCCCGCACCTTTTGCAAACAGCAGATATTCAGGCTGGCCGTCACCGTTCAGGTCAGCATGCTGCACCGTCTGCCGGTTCTCACCGGAAAGCGGCGCACAGAATTCCAGGCCGCTCATGCTCCTGTCAATGGCTTGCTGCAGGTCCTGATACGCCTGGGAACGCTTGGGCAAACAGTACAGTTCCTGGGCAGTGCGCACCCTGCAGCCGCAGAGCAGACATGCCATCAGAAGGGCCAGACAAATTATTCTGTTGTTTCGCATCCGGTATCACCTCCTGATCTTACGGTTATTTGATGACTACATTTTCCTCACCCAGCAAATTTTTCAGTTCCCCGAGCATTCTGCTGTCCAGTGCGCAGCGGGTTCCTCTGCGCTGCCTGGTATCTGCAAAATATACCACAGCCGTGCTGTCACCGGGGAACATATTCAAAATGGCTCTAACCTTGCCGAACAGTTTGCCTTCTTCCGAAGGAAGCCGCAGGTACAGCGTGCCGCTGAAGGTCCGCACAGGGTCCAGCTTCGCTTCCGGCTGGGGGTCCTTGGAAAAATCGGTAATGGGACGAGCCCGGTTAATGACGATCTGAGGCTCCTTATCGTCCCGGAGTGACAGCCTTCCGGTAACTACCACCGGGGTGTTTTCCCGCAGGTAGCCGCCGTACTGGCTGATCACATTGGAAAATGCCAGCATTTCAATGGCAGCAGTATCATCTTCCACCGTAACATAAGCCATCATGGAATTATTGCGGGTAGTTTTCATCTTCAGGGTCTGCACAATGCCCGCCACGCTGATGATCTGATCGTCCCGGTAGGGGTTATCCTCTTCCATCAGCGCACCGATGGGCACCACATGGGTTCCTTTCAGCAGCGGGCGATAATCGTCCATGGGATGGCCGGAAAGATAAATGCCTGTAGTTTCTTTTTCCATCAGCATCCGGTCTGCCCGGCTGATCTCATTGAGCTTCGGGATGGGAATCGCAGCAACGGCATCCTCTTCTTCCAGCATGCCAAACAGACCCATCTGGCCCTCCAGATTCTTCCGGCGGGCACTGGCAATGCTGTCCATCATGGTATCATACACAGCCAGCAGTTCACTGCGGTGGTAGCCGAAGCAATCCATGGCGCCGCACTTGATAAAATTCTCCAGGGCGCGCTTGTTCAGTTCGCCCTCACCCATCCGCTGGATAAAATCTTCCAGGCTTTTGAAGGGGCCGCCTTCCCTGCGGTGAGCTACCATGGTGCGAATCAGGCCACGGCCCACATTTTTCACGGCACCCAATCCGAAGCGGATGGAATCGCCTTCCACAGTGAAGGTATCTTCCGAATGATTCACATCCGGGGGAAGCAATGCAATGCCCATTTCCTTGCACTCGGCGATGTAGCCGGAGATTTTGGTGGCGGAGTCCAGCACAGAGGTCATCAGGGCCGCCATGTATTGCCGGGGATAGTGGCATTTCAGGTAAGCCGTCTGGTAAGCCACCACAGCATAGCACACCGCGTGTGCCTTGTTGAACGCGTAGTTTGCAAAGGCAACGATCTCATCGTACAAAGATTGGGCAACGCTTTCGCTGATGCCATTGGCGATACAGCCGGCAATCCCCTTTTCCTGATCACCGTAGACGAAGACCTTTCGTTCTTCCTCGATGATCTTCATTTTTTTCTTGGAAATGGCACGGCGGATATTGTCCGCCTGACCCATGGTATAGCCGCCCAGCTGCCGGAAAATCTCAATAACCTGCTCCTGATAGACAATGCAGCCATAAGTAACCTTCAGAATCGGCTCCAGCTGCGGGCACTTGTAGGTGACTTTCCGGTGGTTCAGCTTGTTCTCAATGAACTTGGGAATGGAATCCATGGGGCCGGGACGATACAATGCCACAATTGCCGTAATATCCTCAATGCTGTCCGCCTTCATGCCCACGCACACACCGGTCATGCCGGCAGATTCCAGCTGGAACACACCCTGGGTCTTGCCCTCGGCAAGCATTTTAAAGGTGGCAGGGTCATCATCCGGGATATTGTCCATGGAAAATTCCGGAGCAAATTTCTGGATCTGCTGCTCCGCGTCCCGGATCACCGTCAGGTTTCGCAGGCCCAGGAAGTCCATCTTCAGAAGACCAAGCTCTTCGATGGTGGTCATGGTGTACTGGGTGACGATGGTATCATCGTTGCGCGAAAGCGGCACATAGCTGCACACCGGGTCCGCGGTAATCACCACGCCCGCCGCGTGGGTGGAGGTATTTCTGGGAACACCTTCCAGGCACATGGCTGTGTCAATCAGCTGTTTGACCCGCTCATCCCCATCATACATCTCCTTCAGCTTGGGAGATACGCTCAATGCTTCTTTCAGGGTAATATGCAGCGGCATGGTGGGCACCAGCTTGGCAACCACATCCGTTTCCGCATAGGTAAAGTTCAAGGCGCGGCCCACATCCCGGATGGCACCCCGGGCAGCCATGGTGCCAAAGGTGGCAATCTGGGCCACATGGTCAGCACCGTATTTCTTCACCACATAGTCAATGACTTCGCCACGGCGTTCCTGGCAGAAATCCGTATCAAAGTCCGGCATGCTCACACGCTCGGGATTCAGAAAACGCTCGAAAATCAGGGCGTATTTCATGGGGTCCACTTCAGTGATATGCATGCAGTAAGCCACAATGGAGGCGGCACCGGAGCCACGACCCGGACCTACGGGAATTCCCGCTTCCTTGGCATAGCGGATAAAATCCCATACGATGAGATAGTAATTCACATACCCCATGCGGCTGATGACGCCGATCTCATATTCCAGTCTGTCCAGATAGCTCTGAGGCGGGTTGCTGTAGCGCTCCCGGAAGCCATCCATACAGAGTTTGCGGAAGTATTCCTGGTTAGTATAGCCTTCCGGCACCGGGAACGATGGCAAGTGATATTCATTAAATACAAATTCCAGATTGCACCGGTCCGCGATCTTCACTGTGTTTGCAAAGGCTTCCTCGCAATTGGGGAACAGCTGCCGCAGTTCTTCCTCGCTCTTGAGGTAGAATTCATCGGTCTGGAATTTCATGCGGTTGGTATCGTCCACAGTCTTGCCTGTCTGCACACACAGCAGCACATCCTGTGTTGCCGCGTCTTCCTTGCGCAGATAGTGGGCGTCATTGGATACCGTCAGGGGCAGGCCGGTCTCTCTGGCCATGCGCAGCAATCCCTGATTAACGCCGCGCTGCTCCGGAATCCCATGATCCTGCAATTCCAGGTAGAAATTATCAGGGCCGAAGATTTCCGCCATTTTCAGGGCATAATCTTTGGCTTCTTCATACTGCTCTTCCAGCAGATACTGCTGCACACCGCCTGCCAGACAGGCAGACAGGGCGATGAGGCCCTCATGGTGCTTGCGCAGCAAGGGAATGTCCACACGGGGCTTGCCGTAGAAGCCATGCATAAAGGCTTCGGAAACCAACAAACACAGATTTTCGTAGCCCTTGCGGTTCTGGCACAGCAGCACCAGATGGTAGGGGTCGTTATCAATACCGTGAACACGGTCGCTCATGAGGCGGCGGGTCACATACACCTCGCAGCCGATAATGGGCTTGATGCCCGCAGCCTTGGCAGCCTTGTAAAAATCAATACAGCCGTACATGACGCCGTGGTCAGTCAGGGCAATGGCATCCTGCCCCAATTCCTTCACACGGTCCATCATGCCGCTGATGCGGCAGAAACCATCCAGAAGGCTGTATTCTGAGTGGACATGCAAATGCACAAAACTCATACTACACCTCCTTTGCCATTGCTACCAGCTTTTTCAGCCGGTGGTTCATTGCCGGTTTGGTAATGGGCGGCTCCATCATGGCTGCCAGCTCCGTCAGAGATGCGGAAGGGTTCTCCTCCCGTGCAGACGCAGCCTGCAGCAGCTTCTGGGGAAGCTGCTCCAAGGTGCCATGCTCCCGCAGCACACGGATGGCAGCCAGCTGCTCCTGGGCAGCTTCCACTACCTTGGAGGTGTTGGCTTCATCGCAGTTACAGCGGCGATTCACCTTGTTGTTCAGTTCCTTCTCCAGACGGGCTTCCATAATGCCCATAGCCGCTACAGGGGCACCCAGGAAGGTAAGAAAATCGGAAATCTGATCGCTCTGCTTTATGTAGAGCACATGACTTCCGCTGCGGGTAGCTGTTTTGGGATAGAACCCAATACACTCTTCCATCAGCGCGTAGGTTTCCCGGGATACGCTGGCATGGGTGGTTGTAATTTCCAGATGATAGCCCTTTTCCGGGTCGGTTACCGAGCCGCCTGCCAAAAATGCCCCCCGCAGGAATGCAGCCTTGCAGCAGTCCTCTTCCACCACAGGAAGATTCACATGCAGCGCCAGGGTATCTTCCGGGCTGAAGCCGAAAGCAGTCATAATTCTGTGGATCTTTTCCGGGTCCGTGATCTGGAAAATCAGCTTGCCTGCCGCATCGCTTTCCGGCAGAATATCAAAACTGATACCAAAGGCCTTCCGAAGCAGTTTCGGAAGCATTTGGGACAGTTCCCGGCTTTCCGTAATGATCCGGATGCCGTCGCTGCTGAAGCTGTTGCAAAACAGCAGGATGCCAAAACACTGGGCCAGGGCGCAGCAGGTCTTTTGGGGGAATACTTTGCAGATCTCGGTCTTTGCACCGGCAGAGAAAGAAACTGCCATTTTGCTCACTCCTTTCAAGATTTTACCAGATTCTCACTTCCGGCTCCAATCGGATGCCGGATTGCTCCCACACCTTGTCAGATACCTGAGCAAGCAGGGAGCGTACATCGGCAGCTGTAGCACCGCCCAGATTTACCGCGAAGCCCGCATGCTTTGTGGAGATGGCTGCGCCGCCTACCTGGAAGCCCTTCAGCCCTGCCTGATCGATCAGCGCAGCGGCATAGCCACCTGCAGGGCGCTTAAAGGCAGAGCCTGCAGAGGGCAGATCCAAAGGCTGAGAGGCTTTTCTCTTACCCATCAGCTCCTGCATCCGTTCCCGGATACTCTCCTGGGAAGCTTTCTGCAGCGCAAACTCCGCATATACCACAATGCCGCTTTCCTCCTCAAGACGGCTGTGGCGATAGGCAAATCCCATGTCCTGATTGTTCAGGATGCGGATCTCGCCTGTAAAATCCATCACAGCCACCTGGGTGCAGACCTGGCAGATTTCTCCACCATAGGCACCGGCATTCATATACACACCGCCGCCCACCGTACCGGGGATTCCATGGGCAAATTCCAGGCCCGAAAGCCCCAGATTTGCCGCATAGACCGCAGCGCGGGTCATGGTCACACCTGCCATCACACGGATTTCCGTGCTGCTCAGCTGCTCCATGCCATCCAGACAATCCTTCAGGCAGATGATCAGCCCCCGCAGCCCTTCATCGGGTGCCAGGATGTTTGTTCCTGCTCCGATAATAGCAGGTTTACAGTCCAACAAAGCGGACATTTTCAGGATTTTGGAAAGTTCGTCAACGCTCTTGGGAAAGGCAATTACCTCCGCAGGTCCGCCAATACGGAAGGAGGTATGCTTTGCCAAAGGTTCTTCAAAACGCAGCTCCACATCATGGAGCATAACAGACAGCTTTTGCTGCAAATAAGTGAATTCAGTCATAAACGCCTCCGGGTGTCTAATCTATCCTAGTATAGCATATCCCATAAGAATATGCAATTGTTACAATGCTGAAAATTTAATTACAGCAACAGAAACAGCCGCCTGTTGTTCAGGCGGCTGTCTATTACAGGATTTTAACGGGTGGTATCGTTTTTGTTGCGAATGCGTTTCAAATCAGCAGGTCTTTCAAAGCTTTGCCCTGGGCATCCGGCAGAGCGCAGCCCAGCACCGCTGCATAGGTGGGCGCGCCGTCGATCAAGTCGGCATGCTCCAGCATAGCGCCGGGGCGGAATGCCGGGCCGCAGCCCATGAAGAAGGGTCTGGGGCCGAAGTCCGGATGGAAGCCGTGGCTTCCCCTTAATGCGCCATCTGCATGGAAAACCATATAATCTCCAGTCCAGTCTACCTTGAAGGCGGTATGTCCATCCGTATCCAGCACCAGAGAAAAACCTTCTGCCAATCCATCCAACGCAGCTTCTTCTGCTGTGCGCACACCGGAAATGCCGCAGTCACCGTTTTGAATTTTCTCTTCAAACAATACCTTCACCGCATTCCGGAGCTGCCGATCTTCTGGATCTTTCAGATATACCAGAGCGCTCATGCCTACATCCTGGCACCAGGCGTCCCAGTCCAGGAATTGGCCGTTTTCCCCCACGCGGATAAAGCCAGCGTCCGCCAGCAGCACATTGGGTTTTATGACACGGGTGGTATCCAGCTGACCGTGATCAGCAGTGAGAACAATATTCGTACATTCCCAGATTCCCGCGTCCCGAAGGGCACTGCAGATATCCCCTATCTTGGCATCCATATTCTTCAGGGCATCATACACTTCCCTGCCATAGACGCCGTGGACATGGCGGGCATGATCTGGATCACCCAGATGGAGCATCAGCAGATCCGGCTTGTATTTACGGATAATATCGCAGGCCGCCGCAGTATTGAATGCCCGGACATCATCCGCACCCCCTGCCCGCAGGTGGATATTGGGTTCAATCACCGCCTGATAGAGTTCTTCGGGGGTACCGCTGTCGGTGTAATAGCCATGAAACGCTTCGTAGGTTTTTACTTTCAAGCCGGCCACTTCGTCCACCAGATAGTCGATGGAAGGATGCTTTCCGGTAGTAGGCCAGCCAACCGCCGCCGTGGTAAGGCCTGCTGCTTTGCAGGCATCAAACAGGTCCGTGCAGCGCAGAATATCATTGTACCACTGCCATTTAGGTTCCAGGCAGCCGGGAATCATGGCCGTGTTATTCACAACACCGTGGCGGCTGGGCCAGCAGCCGGTGCGCATGGTTGCGTGGCAGGGATATGTCAGGGTGGGATAAATGCTGCGCACACGCTTCACCAGCGCACTTTTTTTCATCAAGGCATAAATATTCGGCAATTGCTTTACATAGGCCAGATCCTCATAGATCATGGCATCAATGGATACGACAATCAGTTTTTGCATAAGGCCACCTCCAATTTGCTCTATTGTATCGCAAAACCAAACCCATTGCAATACGCCGCAAAAACAAAAGCAGCAGCCTTTCGGCTGCTGCTCTATGTAGAAAATTACTTTTCCACGACTTCCAGAACATCCATGGGGCAAACCTTGGCGCAGATACCGCAGGCGATGCACTTGGAGGCAGGGCTATCAGGCTTCATGACCATAACCTTCATAGGGCAGGCTTCCACGCACTTGCCGCAGCTGACACACAGCTTCTTGTTGATCATGTAAACGCCGGTCTTGGGATTCTGGGTAATGGCGCCGTTCTCGCAGACCTTCATGCACTTGCCGCACTGAATGCAGACAACAGGCTTTGCGCCCTCACCCTTGGCAACAACCTGGATGCAGGACAGGTCCTGATGAAACTCCTTATAGAAAGCGTTGGAACAGGCACGGACACATTCCAGACATGCCATGCACTCGGAATTCTTCTTAACAGTAAGCTTCTTCATAGCGAAGGATACCCCTTTTCTTAATATTTCGCATAACATTATACAAGACAGAACAGAAAATAGCAATGGCAAAATTCTTTTTTTCTTATTTTTTCCAAAAAATAATCCGGACGCAGAGAATTTTGCCTGTGTGAAACCTGCGAAAACAGGCAATACTAGCTTAGAACCAATAAAGCAGGAGGTTTCAAAATGAAAAAAATCTGTATGTTAAGCCTTGTGGCTGTGCTGATTCTGTGTCTGCTGACAGGCTGCCGTGGGAACAAGCCCATGGATACCACTGTGCCCAGCACTGCCGCACCTACCACCCGGCCTACTACCGCGCCTACCACCGCACCCACCACGGCACCCACTACGCAGCCCATCATCGATGATATGCTGCCCGGTACAGAGGATACTGTGCCGCCTTCCAACGGAGCTGAAGACGGTGCGGTAGATCCTTCCGCAGGTGCCAATGACGACACCAACGCCAGAAGCCGCACCGGTTCCGGGTTCTGATCGGGGAGTTTCCCCGATTACATAAACTCCGTCCAATCCAGCGTGATGCTGCCGTCTTCTTTGACAATGCAGGGGATTCCGATACCGCCCCCTGCTTTTACTTCCTCAAACAGCGGATTGGTTTCCCGAATTTTCAGAAATTCCTTCAAATGCAGCAAGCTTTCCGCAAAGTCCAGATATGCATAGGCGATCCCCGCGCGGTCCAAATCTTCCCGGCATTTTACGCAATCCGGGCAAAGCATGCTTCCGTAAATTCTGATCATACTATCCTCACAGCACTGTAATGTAGCGGGTTAGGTTCTTCTTCATCCGCTGCGCCCCCTGCTTTGCTTTTTCCAGATAGTCGCAGTCCTCACCGTCATCCTGCCATGCAGCCGCAATACAGCTGCCGCCGCAGGCTGCAGCGCCATGTCCCAGCTTGTCAAAGGCATAGCTGCAATTCTTGGCGTTGGCATTGGGATAATCGAAACCATCCAGCAGCAAAAACAGGCGGCTGTACTTTCCCCGCAGCGCCCGCAGGCTATCGGCAGAAGATGCCGCTGCCACAGCGCCAACCTGCGAATAGCCGCACTTCCCCACTGCGGTTTCTCCCTGACGGCTGATAATATCCGCCGCAGCCGTATGGACCAGCCGGTTACCGGTGAGCAGATCCTGAATTTCAGCAGCGGATTTATTGGCGGCACGCACCACCGGGAACAGGCTCTTGCCCTTTTTCGCCAGAGGCAGGAACGCTTTCAGAATATCGCTTCCCAGCCAGGGAGAAAAGACGATACCATCGCAGGGATACAAGCTGTCTGCCTCGCCCAGAAGCTGCGCGGCATGTTTGGCTGCCTCAGGAGAAAGGGTTTCCGGTGCGTCCAACAGCACATAGAAGCCCTTATCCTTTGCCCCTTTCATCAGACTGCTGAGGGCATTCAAACCATCCGGTCCCAGGAGGCTGAAGCCGCCAAAGCCAAAGCGAACAGCAGGCACCGTGCCTTTCAGCGTATCCAGCAGCTCAGTATAGTAGCGCAGCAAAGCAGCTGCAGTATTGCCGCATTCCGTCAAAATCCGGGGCGGCACCCAATGGAAAAACGCCTCTGCCACCAGCACAGACGGATTTTTAGTCTTGCGGATCTTTTCCTGAAATACATCGATGGACACGCAAATCCCCTCCCATTCGGTCTTTATAGAAAAAGTATAACACAGATTTTCTCAACTGCAAAGAGAGAAACCTTTCCTGATATGATTTTTTTCGCCCAGGGCATACTATTTCCGAAAGGGGTGAGGAACATGAAAGTAACAGGATGGGCCGTAACTATGGGCCTTGGGGCAGCTGCAGGGGCCGTTGCGGTGCTGATGATGCCCAAAAACAATCCCACCAGAAAGCTGGCAGCCAAAGCCGCCAACAAGGTGGAAGGCGCCGTTGTCCAGATGACCGACAAGATGGCAGACAATATGGACATGTGAAAAAACCGGGAAGGCAATTGCCTTCCCGGTGATTTTTATTTTGCTTCCACCAGCACAGCATCGGCTTCCACGGAAATGTGGATGGATGCGATGGGTGTTTCGAAAGAATCGATGATCCGCTCGCTGATGGGATCTTCCAGATCTCTCTGGATGGTGCGGCGCAGATTCCGGGCGCCGTAGGTCACGGAATAGGCCTTCTTCACCAGGTATTCCCGGACGCTTTCCTCCCAGGTCATGGTCAGGCCCCGGGCTGCAAGACTCTCCCGCAGCTCATTGAGCATAATATCCGCAATACCCAGGAAGTTCTCCTGCGTCAGATGGTTGAAGGTAATGATCTCGTCCACACGGTTGATAAACTCCGGACGCAGGAAGCCCCGCAGGGCCTTCATGGTTTTCTCCTTCACCTGATCCCCCGCCGTGCGGCCGAAGCCCACAGCTGCCACGCCGCCTTCACTGCCGGCGTTGGAGGTCATCACGATGATGGTATTTTCAAAATTCACCACTCTGCCCTGGGCATCGGTGATCCGTCCGTCATCCAGCACCTGCAGCAGAATATTCAGCACATCAGGATGGGCCTTTTCGATTTCGTCGAACAGCACCACGCTATAAGGTCTGCGGCGGATCTTTTCCGTCAGCTGTCCGGCCTCGTCATAGCCCACATAGCCGGGAGGCGAACCGATCAGCTTGGACACCGTGTGCTTCTCCATATATTCCGACATATCCAGCCGGATCAAAGAATCCACACTGTCAAACAGGTCATTGGCCAGGCATTTGACCAGTTCGGTCTTACCCACGCCGGTGGGGCCTACGAAGATAAAGGACACAGGCCGCTTCTTGGGACTGATACCCACACGGTTTCGCCGGATGGCCCGGGCAACCGCATCCACCGCCTCATCCTGACCTACAATATGCTTCTTCAGCCGGTCGGAAAGGCCCTTGATCTGCTCATATTCCTGGGCCTTGATCTTGGAGGCAGGAATCTTTGTCCACAGTTCGATGATCCGTGCCAGATTCTCCATGGTCACCGCAGGGGGCGGCACCTGCTCCAGATCCTCAATTCTGGGTGCCAGCTGCAGCAGCTTGCTGCGCAGAATCGCCAGGCGCTCGTAGTTCTGGTTCTCCGTATCCTCACTGAGCATCCGAAGCTCCAGCTCATAGTCATCCCGCTCTTTTTTCAGCTCAGCCAGCTCTGAGATCTCCTTGCACCGCAGGTTCACATCGGAGCAGGCCTCGTCCAGCAGGTCGATGGCCTTATCGGGCAGGAAACGGTCGGTAATATACCGCTCGGAGAGCACTACGCACTGCCGGGCAATCTCCGGAGAAATCACAACCCCATGGAAATCCGCATAGGCCTTGGCAATGCCCTGCATGATCTGGCAGGCCTCTTCCAGAGAGGGCTCCGCCACGGAAACAGGCTGGAAACGGCGCTCCAGGGCAGCGTCCTTCTCAATGTGCTTGCGGTACTCATTGAAGGTTGTGGCACCGATCACCTGAATCTCACCTCTGGACAGGGCAGGCTTCAGGATATTGGCAGCGTTCATGGAACCTTCGGCATCGCCAGCACCCACCAGATTGTGGACTTCGTCGATGACCAGAATAATATTGCCGCACTCTTTGATCTCCCCGATGAGGCTCTTCATGCGGCTTTCAAACTGGCCGCGGAACTGGGTGCCTGCCACCAGCGCAGTGAGATCCAGCAAAAACACTTCCTTATCCCGGAGCTTATAAGGCACATCTCCGGCAGCGATCCGCTGCGCCAGTCCTTCCGCGATAGCTGTCTTACCGACACCGGGCTCACCAATCAGGCAGGGATTGTTTTTCTGGCGGCGGTTCAGGATCTGAATCACACGCTCCGTCTCCACATCCCGGCCAATGACCTTGTCCAGCTTGCCTGCCTTTGCACGGCCGGTCAGGTCCATGCAGTAGCTGTCCAGGAATTTGTGCTTCTTGTTTTTCTTCTTTTTGGGTTCCTCTTCGTCCTTGGGTTCGCTGGGCTCTTTGGGCTGCTTGGCAGGCAGATTACTGCCGCCGAACAGCTGGTTCAGCAGCGGGAAAGTAGCGGTGCGGGAATCGGGATCTTCATCATCGGTTTCATCCCTCTGGCCGAAGATACCTGCCATCTCGTCGCTGAGGGCATCCAGATCCTCTTCGCTGATGCCCATCTGCTTCACAGCCGCATCGATCTGCGGGATGCCAAGACTTCTGGCGCACTTGAGGCAATAGCCTTCATTCATGGTGACACCGTTTTCGATCTTGGTAATAAATACAACCGCAATGTTCTTTTTGCACTTGGTGCACATCTTGGGTTGCATGGTAAATCACTCCTTTGCCGGGGAAATCCCCTTGGGCAGCATAGCATATCTGCTGCGAAAAAGGGAAAACAAATTATTAAATATTCACAGTGAGGCCTTCACCGGGACATTCAAATACATCGATGCCATTATCATACCACAAATGGCTCATATACAATCCGCCGGGAGGCACCGTGGGGCCTGCCGCCGTCCGGTTGCCGGATTCCAGGATAGCACCAATCTCCTCCGGTTTAATCTTGCCTTCCGCCGCATAGATCACGGTTCCGGCCATGGCTCTGGCCATATTATAGAGGAAGCCGTTGGCGCAGACCCGGAGATAGATCAGGTTACCCTTGCGCTCCACATTGTAATAATACACCGTGCGGACGGTGGATTTCACATCGGTGCCCACACTGCGCACAGCAGCAAAATCATGGGTGCCCACAAATTGGCTGGCGGCAGCCTGCATCACGGTTTCATCCAGGTGCTTGGGGTAAAACCAGGCCCGGTTCACATAGAAGGGGTCCCGGACTCTGGAATTGTAGATCAGGTAAGTATACTCCTTCCGGACGCAGGAACCGATGGCATTGAAATCCTCGCTGACTTCAAAGGCCTTGGTCACCACGATATCCACCGGAAGATGGGTATTGAGGGCATAGGGCAGCCGATCCACCGGAATGGTGGATTCGGTGCGGAAATTGGCCACATAGCACTTGGCATGGACACCGGCATCGGTTCTGCCGCAGCCGGTTACATGCACCGGGTGGTTCACGATCATGGCAATGGCCTTTTCCAGGGTCTGCTGCACGGTAGCCAGATTTTTCTGCATCTGCCAGCCGTGATACGCTGTGCCCTCATAGGTCAAAAACAAAGCGATATTGCGCATACTTACCTCACAGGCTGAATGCTGCCAGGGCAATCACCGCAGCAACCAGCAAAATACCGATGCCAAAGGAAATCAGGTCATTGCGCCGGTAACGAAGCAGCTTCATCTTCGTGCGGCCATCACCGCCCTGGTAGCACCGGCACTCCATAGCCGTGGCCAGTTCATCGGCGCGGCGGAATGCACTGATAAACAGCGGCACCAGAATCGGCACCAGCGCCTTCACCCGCTCCATCAGCTTGCCGTTTTCAAAATCAGCGCCTCTGGCCTTCTGCGCGCACATGATCTTGTCCGTCTCTTCGATCAGCGTGGGAATAAAGCGCAGGGCAATGCACATCATCATGCTCAGCTCATGCACAGGCACCCGGATCACCTTCAGAGGATTCATCAGTGTTTCCAGGCCGTCTGTCAGAGAAATGGGAGAAGTGGTATAGGTCAGCAGGAAGGTTGCGCTGATGAGCATCAGAATGCGGCTGACCATCAGCACCGCACGCACCAAGCCCTCTACCGTCAGCGTCAGGAACCAGATCTTCACGATCACCCGCTCACCGCCTGCAAAGAACAGGTTCAGCACGCCGGTAAAAACCAGGATCATCACCAGCGGCTTCATGCCCCGGACGATGGATTTCAGGGGAATTCTGGAAATATGGATGCAGATGGCCAGAAATGCCAGGCAAACACCGTAGGAAATCCAGCTTTTCGCCGTAAACAGTGCCACGATGTACGCCACCAGCAAAATCAGCTTTGTTCTGGGGTCCAACCGGTGAACCACCGATGTACCGGGGAAAAACTGGCCCAAAGTAATATCTTTAAGCATGAGAATTCCCCTCCTTCAAGCGGCGCAGCGCCTCCACAGCCTGCGCCTGTGTATAAACAGGCTCCACATCCAGACCCAGCTTCTGCAGGTGCAGGAATACGCGGGTCAGTTCCGGAATGTCCAGACCCATGTCCAGAAGTTCCTGGGCGCGGCGGAATACTTCATCCGGTGTACCGTCCATGGCAAGTCTGGCATCGCACATCACCAGCAGCCGGTCAGTCAGCCGGGCTACATCGTTCATGGAATGGCTTACCATCATAATGGTAGCATTCTTCGCCTTGCGGTATGCCTCAATATTGGCAAGGATCTCTTCCCTGCCGGAAGGGTCAAGACCCGCGGTAGGCTCATCCAGAATCAGCACTTCCGGCTCCATGGCAATGACGCCGGCGATGGCCACACGGCGCTTCTGGCCGCCGGAAAGATCAAAGGGAGATACCTCCAGCTGCGCCTCCGTCAGGCCCACAAAGCCTGCGGCTTCCCGGACGCGGCGGTCAATCTCCTTGGCATCCAAACCCATATTCCTGGGGCCAAAGGCAATATCCTTATAAACGGTCTCTTCAAACAGCTGATACTCCGGGTACTGGAACACCAGACCTACCCGGAAGCGGCACTGCCGGGTCAGCTTCTTATTCCCCCAGATGTCGCAGCCGTCCAGCAGAATTTTGCCGGAAGTGGGCTTCAGCAGACCATTCAGGTGCTGCATCAGGGTGGATTTACCGGAGCCGGTATGTCCGATAATGCCGATAAACTCGCCGCGCTCTACGCTGAAAGAGACATCGTGCAGCGCTGTATGCTCAAAGGGGGTTCCTGCACTGTATATGTGATGTAGGTTCTGAACCTGCAAAATAGGTGCCAATTTCGTTCCCTCCAGTGGGTCAGGCCTTTACCGCATCGTAAAGTGCCTGCGCACAATCTTCAATATTCAATGCGTTCAGCGGCAGGCTGAAACCGCACTGATTCAGTTCATAACAAAGTTCCACGGTATCCGGCGCTGCCAGCCCGATGTCATGGAGCAGTTCCACCTGGGAAAATACTTCACCAGGCGTGCCGTCGGCAGCAACGGCGCCCTTATGCAGCACCACCACCCGGTCAGCCTGCGCAGCTTCCTCCATATGATGGGTAATCAGCACAACAGTAATGCCCTTACTCTCATTCAGGCGGTTGATGGTTTCCATGACCTCCCGGCGGCCTCTGGGGTCCAGCATAGCCGTGGGCTCGTCCAGCACAATGCACTTGGGTTCCATGGCAATGATGCCGGCAATGGCAATCCGCTGTTTCTGACCGCCGGAAAGCAGATGGGGCGCATGTTCCCGATATTCGTACATGCCCACCTGCTTCAGTGCTCTGTCAACTCTGTTGCGGATTTCCGGGCTGGCAATTCCCAGGTTTTCCGGGCCGAAAGCCACATCTTCCTCCACCACATTGGCAACGATCTGGTTATCGGGATTCTGGAAAACCATACCCACATTTCTGCGGATGGGAATAATGCGGTCATCGGCGGAAGTGTCCATGCCGCACACCCAAACCTTGCCGCCGCAGGGCAGCAGAATCGCATTGAAATGCTTTGCCAGGGTGGATTTTCCGCAGCCGTTACCACCCAGAACAGCCACAAAGCTGCCTTCTTCGATGGTAAGGCTCAGGTCCTGAAATACGGCAACGCCGGGCGTGTCTTCCACGCCCGGATATGTGTATGCCAAGTGTTCTACACGAATCGCTTCACTCAAAATGTATCATCTCCATCATCAGGGTGTCCAGCGGCCGGTACTGCCGCAGGGCAGCATCAGTCCGGAAGACTTCACCGGCAGGCCCAGTTCGCCCACCGCTGTACTGCCGCCATGATCGGCACCGAACACAACATTGGAAGCATAGCCCACTGCGGAAGGTGCCAGACCGGTGGTGTAAGAATTGATAATCACAAACAGCGGATCATCCGTCAGCAGCTTGGCCACTTCCAGCAGAAAGGGGTAGAAGCTGGTTTCCATCTTCCAGATCTCGCCGCTGGGACCTCTGCCGTAGCTGGGCGGATCCATAATAATGCCATCATAGCGTCTTCCCCGGCGGATTTCCCGCTGGATAAACTTGGCGCAGTCATCCACAATCCAGTGGATGGGACGGTCTGCCAGGCCGGAAGCCTGCGCATTTTCCTTTGCCCAGGCCACCATGCCCTTGGAAGCATCCACATGGTACACCTCCGCGCCGCCGGCTGCAGCTGCCAATGTGGCACCGCCGGAATAGGCAAAGAGATTCAGCACCCGGGTGGGGCGGCCTGCGGAGGCTACCTTATCCCGAATAAAGTCCCAGTTTGCAGCCTGCTCCGGAAAAACACCGGTGTGCTTGAAGTTCATGGGCTTCACATTAAAGGTCAGGTAATCTTTATAGCGGATCTGCCAGCGCTCCGGCAGGTGGTGATCGCTCCAGTGACCGCCGCCGGTATTGGATCGGACATACCGGGCATCGTAGCGCTTCCACTCCGGTGCGGTATGGGCAGTATCCCAGATCACCTGGGGATCAGGCCGAACCAGAATATACTTTCCCCACCGCTCCAGGCGCTCGCCGCCGGTGGCATCCAGCACCTCATAATCCTTCCATTCATCGGACATCCAAATCATTGTTTTCTCCTTTATCCCACATAGTCGCCGTTGGGGTCTTCACCGGGCAGCGGCTCTTCGGGCACCACAGGCTGGCTTGCCAGATACTCTTCCCAGGTCTGCTGAGTATGCTTGGTGCAAACCAGGTAAGGCGCTGTCACACCTTCATTGGCGTTGCCCTTAAAGCCCTTGAATACACCATCGGATCCGTCATCATTGACCAGATAAACATAATCATTCTGCAGATAGACATCTTTCAGGCCGTGCTTGCTGGCCTTCAGGATGTCTTCCATCTCATCCTGGGTCATTTTCAGCAGGGATTTCTGGGTCAGTTCAAAGCCCTGTTCCTGCGCAAACAGGGAGCAGTACTCATTGGCCACAGCCTTACCTTCCGGACAGTAGCTCACATAGACATGCTTATCGCAGCTCTTGCTGGGGCCGTCGCCGGGATACACTCTGGCGGTATCGGTTCTTTCCAGACCGCTGAGGGTACGGGCATCTTCCTTGCAGGCATCCGTTGCCCGCAGGCCGGAGTCCAGGCAAACCGTAACGGTGTGCAGGTCACTGTCATCCACCAGTTCCACACGGCCCAGGCCTTCATGCACCTGCTTCATAACCTTGCCGAACAGCTGCGCAGCGGGGTTGCCGCCGCCAACCACCTTCATTTCCTCCGGGTACATGTAGCCGCACCAGACGGCTGCAGTATAGTGGCCGGTGTAGCCACAGAACCAGCGGTCTTTTTCGTTGGAAGTAGTACCGGTCTTACCATAGACATACTGGCCGGAGATTTTTGCTTCCGTACCGGTGCCTCTGTTGACAGCGTCGCTCAGACATACATTCATATAGGTGACAGCTTTTTCGCTGAGGATCTGCTCACTCTCCTGCTCATTATCCAGCACCAGATTACCGTCGCTGTCATACACCTTTGTAAAGGTACGGCCCTTGCGGATCACACCGTTATTGGCAAAGGTGGCAAAGCCATCGGCCATATCTCTGACCGTGATGCCCCGGGTCAAAGCGCCCAGTGCCAGAGGCGCATAGCCCACATCAGACTTGGTATCGCCGCCGTCGGTGACAAAGTTCTCCACCAGACCGTCCAGTCTGAATTTTTCCTTGGCAAAGGAATAGGCATAGCCGGTACCGATGATATCCAGGGTGTCTACCGCGGAGGCATTGACGGAGTTCATAATGGCGTTGCGCACGGTTCTGGCATAGCCGTACTTGAAATCGGAGTTATGGGGCCAGGGCTTGCCGCCGCTATACATATAGGGCATATCCGCAACCACCGTAGCAGGGGTCACCAGGCCGGTTTCAAACGCCGGCGCGTACACCGCCAGGGGCTTCATGGAAGAGCCTGTCTGCAGGCCGTTATCCGTAGCGCAGTTCCACTGGTCATGCACATTCTTTTCACCCACGCCGCCCACAATGGCAACAATATCGCCGGTTCTGTTATCCACAACCACCATGGCAGACTGCAGCTGCTGAGAGCTTCTGGTTTTGGGAATCTGGCTCAGGTCCGTGTAAATCCGATCCACCGCGTTCTGCACATCCATATCCAGGCAGGTATAGATGTGATAGCCGCTGCGGGCAATGAGCCGCTTATAGGTCTTCATGGATTCTTTATTGACTTCCACGCCGTCCCGCGCCATCAGCGCCCGGGCCACATCCTCATAGACCGTATCCATATACCAGGAGTAAACTTCCTGGGAGGCATTGACGCCAATGGGGATTTCCTCACCGCAGGTAGGGCAGAAATAATCATTCCCCTCAGCGCGCAGCGTGCTGACGATGCCCTTATAGCCACAGGATTCGTTAGGACAATAGGCCATCTGGTCTTCCTTGGCAATACCGTCTTTAAAAACAAGTTCCTGTGCCACAGCTTCATCGTACTCTTCTTCCGAAATGAGGCCCTGCAGCTTCATCTGCTCCAGCGTATCCAGCTGGCGTTCCCGATTTCTCTCGGCACCGTTCATGCCACCGGCATCCAGCTGCTCACGGTAGGGATTATACAAAGAGGGGTTGTTGGTAATGCTGATCAGGCTGGCGCATTCGGCCAGGGTAAGCATTTCCAATTCCTTACCGAAATATTTGGCTGCCGCAGTTTTTACACCGTCACAGCGGTTGCCCATATAGATCCAGTTCAGGTACAGTTCCAGGATCAGCTCTTTGTCGTAGCGTTTTTCAAATTCCGTTGCCCGGAATATCTCCAGAACCTTTCTCTGCACCGTATAGCTGTTTTCCTTGGTAACGTTCTTGATCAGCTGCTGGGTAATGGTAGAGCCGCCCCGGTCGCCGTTACCGAAGAACATGAAGAAGCAGGCCTTTATGGTGGTAACCCAGTCCACACCCTGATGCTCATGGAAGCGCTTATCTTCAATGGCAATGGTGGCATTGATCAAATTCTGAGGAATATCCTCGTAAGGTGCCCATTCCCGGTCTGCATCCGCTGCGTGAATATCCTGCAGCTTCTGGATATCGCCGTTGGAATCCACATAGTAGGAGAAAGAATTCAGGTCAAAGTCATAGTCACCGATATCCACACCGGCCTGGGGCAAAATATCACCCTCCAGGTAGTCACCCAGAGTACCCACAAACACCACGGCACAAATGCCGCAGATAATTGCTACCGTAGCGGCAGCACCCAGTGCGACTTTCAGCAGAGAAAACGCCACCATCCAGATCTTGTGCAGCACGGAAATCGTCCAGTGGGGCGCCCAGGATTGGCGCGGTGCTTTCTGCTTCTTAACGCGTTTCTGATTTTCAGCCATTGTATTACCTCCATTAACGCAGCCTTGCGGCCCGTATGGTCCAAAGTTTCTGTAAAACTGACGACAGCAAACACTTCGCATACTATCGTTCGTATGATTATAGCATACCCCAGAAAAAAACGAAAGACCCAATTTATTAATAATCCATAAACTTCTCACAGATACTATTACAAAAAACATGGAGGCATCCCTATGAAATATCCGCATACATTATTATATAGTATCCTGGCATTGGGTTTCACCCTTGGTATCCACCGTGGGAAGGTTTCGCTGTGGAAAGATACCTGTCCGGAACCGATTGCCGTATTCCCCCTTTATGCCGCGCATCTGCCAGCGGAAGACCAGCAGCTTCTGCGTCAGGGTATTCGTGCCGAAACCGTTTCCGAATTGACCGCCCGACTGGAAGATTATTTGTCATAATTGCCGAAATCCATCCGCCCTCTTGATTTTAAGGGCAGTTTCTAGTACAATACAGCCAGTAAGGAATAATTTGTGCAGTGGAGGCGTAGACTATGGCAGAGCATTACGGTTCTGATTTTATCACCATTTCCGATGAAGACGGCCAGGAATTTGAGCTGGAAGTTCTGACAGAGCTGGAATACAACGGGTTTACCTATCTTGCCGTGATTCCCGCGGGTCTGGAAGAAGAGGAAGCTGATGAATTCGGTGTCGCCATCCTGAAATCCGTGGAAGAAGACGGTGAGCCCATCCTGTGTGCCGTAGAGGACGAACAGGAACTGGAGGCTGTGAATACCCTGATTATGGATCGGCTTTACGAAGAAGCCTCCGACGATTGAGTATTTCCTGCCTGCTTGGTGCGTGATGTGTCCTTTTGGACCCACATTTTATAATCGGGATGTTAGACTTCTCTGTTGGATTGCAGACCTCCCGCCTACGCTTTGACGATAGGTGGATGTTGGGAGCAGCGAAAGCAGAGAGCGGCAACCCACCTGCCTTTTCGTGCAGGTCATAACTGGATGCACACGGCCGAAGCGGGTATGGTGCCCGGGGTTTTCCCCGGGCACCGTTTGTTTTTCCCGGGAAAATCCACGAAAGTTTTCTCATTTTTCACAGTTTTCCCGATTATGCCCCTTGCAAATGAAAAACAAATGGGTTATAATACCGTGGTCTATCCATAGGGCAGCTGCCCGTGGCAATATCAATCGCAACACATGAGAGGATTTGATTACAATGAGCGCATCCACCAAGAAGAAACTCCGCAAGGAGGAAAATGCTGCAAAGCTGACTGAAAAGCAGCTGGCTGAGCAGAAAGAGGCCAAGAAGCTGAAGGGCTACACCATGACTTTTGTCATCGTGGTCTGCCTGATTCTGGTCGCAGCCGTCGCAATCATGGGCGTGACCGCATTCAACAACAGCGGCATCCAGCAGCGCAACACCGACGCTATGACCGTTGGCGAGCACACCCTGAACAATGCTGAGCTGAACTACTTCTACATTGACCTGGTCAATGAGTTCTACTCCACCTGGACTCAGCAGTACGGCGAATACGCAAGCATGTATATGAGCCTGATGGGTATCGACACCACCAAGCCCCTGAACACCCTGCCCTACACCGGCGGTGAAGAGGGCTACACCTACGCCGATTACTTCAAGGATCAGGCTATCGCCAAGGCTGCCAACGCCTACACCCTGTATGATCTGGCTGTCAAGGAAGGCCACACCGTTTCCGACGATGTCAAGGCCACCTACGAAAGCAATCTGGCCATGATGAAGATGTATTCCGGCATCTATGGCTACAGTGACTTCGAAGAGTACCTGAAGGCTCTCTACGGTGCCGGTGCTTCCGAAGAAACTTATCAGCAGTACCTGGACATGCTGGCACTGACCGACTCTTTCCAGACTGCCAAGTATGACGCTCTGTCCTATGACGATGCTGCCATCACCGCATACAGCAACGAGCACTTTAACGATTTCTCCGCTTTTGATTACTGCCAGTTCTCCGTCAATGTGAGCGACTTCCTGCACAACCATGAGGCCGTTGAGGGCACCCATGAGCACACTGAGGAAGAGAACGCTGCTGCGGAAGCCGCTGCAAAGGCTGCTGCTGAAACACTGGCAGCCGGCACCTACGCCGATGCCGAGGCGCTGAACAACGCTATCAACGCTCTGGAGATCTACGCCGGTGCCGAAACCAAGAAGGCCTGCACCGAAAACAAGAATGTTCTGTTCTCCAACATCACCAACGAGAAGATCGCTGCATGGCTGACTGAAGAAGGCCGCGCTGCCGGCGATGTGGCTGTTATTCCCAACGAGTACACCTCTACCATCGACGGCGTTGAGACCACCCGTATCAACGGCTATTATGTAGTGATGTTCATGAACCGGGAAGACAACAACATGAACCTGGTCAATGTTCGCCACATTCTGGCCAAGTTCGAGGGCGGCCAGACCGACTCTGCTACCGGTGTTACCACCTACTCCGAAGAGGAAAAGGCAGCTGCTCTGCGGGATATCAACATCGTGAAGGATCTGTGGCTGGGCAGCGGTGCCGACGAAGCAGCCTTCACCGCTCTGGTTAAGGACAATTCCGACGACACCGGCTCCAAGGACAACGGCGGTCTGTACGAGGATGTATATCCCGGTCAGATGGTTGAGGCATTCAACGACTGGTGCTTCGGTGAGCGCAAGGCCGGTGACTACGAGATTGTGGAAACCGAGTACGGCTATCACCTGATCTACTTTGTCGGCGAGTCTGACACCACCTTCCGCAGCTACATGGTGGAAAACACCCTGCGTAACAATGAGTTCGACAGCTGGTACGAAGAGACCACTAAGGCCGCTGTTGCCAAGGAGCTGAACACCAAGTACCTGTCTCTGGACATGGTTCTGGGCAACGCTCAGTAATTTTTGCATAAAAAGCCCCTCCCTGTGGAAAAACTTCCCTGGGAGGGGTTTTTATGCATAAGTTTGCTTTACCGCTGGCAGGTGCCTGCGCCGGCGCCGTAACAGGGTTCTTTGGAGCAGGCGGCGGTATGGTACTGGTGCCGCTGCTGGGGCTGCTGACAGACCTGGAAGAGGATGCGGTATTCCCCACATCTCTTTCGGTGATTCTGCCGGTCTGTCTGTCATCGGTAATTGTCAGCGCCTGCCGCGGCACGCTGCCGCTGCATCAGGCACTCCCCTATCTGGCTGGCAGTACCCTGGGCGGCATTGCCGCAGGCCTGTGGGGGCAGCGGATTCCGGTGAAGTGGCTCCATAAGCTGCTGGGCATTCTGATTCTCTGGGGAGGGGTGCGTTACCTGTGCCGTTAACCGTAATTCTATCCGTAAGCACCTTATTGGGCTTCCTTACAGGTCTGGGCATTGGGGGCGGCAGCCTGCTGATTCTCTGGCTGACCCTGGTGGAAGGACAGAGTGCTGACATTGCCCGGGGCATCAACCTGCTGTTTTTTCTGCCTTCCGCCCTGATTGCATGCCTGTTTCGCAGAAAGCAGGGAAACCTGGATATCCGCCGCGTATGGCCTGCCATGGCAGCAGGCACCGCAGCCGCAGGCATCTTTTCCTGGATCGGCACCGCATTGGACCCACAGGCTCTGCACAAGCCCTTTGGGATTCTGCTTGTGGTGACAGGCCTTCGGGAATTGCTTTACCGGCCCCGGAAAGCCAGATAGCCTTCCAGAATCAGCGACGCTGCCACAGCATCCACTGTGTCCTTGCGTTTCTTGCCGTGGTAGTTGTGCTCAGAAAGAATATTATGTGCCTCCACAGTGGTGCGCCGCTCATCCCACAGCACAACCTTCAGCCCGGTTTCTTCTTCCAAACGGGCCGCGAAAGCACGGCACAGTTCTGCTCTGGGGCCTTCCGTGCCATTCATATTCTTGGGAAGTCCAACAGCGATTTCCCCTACATCATGCTTTTGGATCAGTTCTTTCAGCTGCTGGATGGTCTTGTCTGTGTTCCTGCTGTGGATCACAGTGGCAGATCCCACGATGCTGCACAGCAGATCCGAAACGGCAACACCGGTTCTGGCATCGCCGAAATCCACGCCCATAACGCGTTTCATACCCTATCGCTCCCTTTCTTTTGGTAACCCTATTATAGTGCAAATTATTCAAAAAATAAAGTATTTTTTTGTTGACATTGCAGCCCCCCTATGGTAGAATGAATCTACCTGTGAAAAAGGGCTTTTTTTCTGCGCCTTTTTCAGCCCCGGAGCGGCAGTTGTAGTGGCCGCTATCTAAATTTTTTACTAGCCGGAGTGATACAGGGAGGCAATATTAAGGAGGTGCCGTTATGCGCGTGAAAGTCACTTTGAGATGCTCCGAGTGCAAGCAGAGAAACTACAACACCATGAAGAACAAGAAGAACGACCCCGACCGTCTCGAAATGAAGAAGTACTGCAGATTCTGCAGAAAGCACACCACTCACAACGAGACTAAGTAAGGAGGCCGGCAAATCATGGCAGAAGTCAAGAAGGAAAACTGGTTCAAGAGAACCTGGGGCCGTGTCCGCAAGTACTTCCGTGAGCTCCGCAGTGAGCTGAAGAAGGTCGTGTGGCCCACCCCCAAGCAGGTTGCCAAGAACGCCCTGGTTGTCGTCGCATGCGTTGTTGTGTTCGGCGTCTTCATCTGGCTGTTCGACTTCGTTGCTCAGACCGGTATCACTGCTCTGATCAACCTGTTCTAATTAGGTAAGAAGTTATGGCAGAAACTGCAAAATGGTATGTAGTCCATACCTATTCCGGCTACGAGAACACTGTCAAAGCCACCATCGAAAAGACTGTGGAAAGCCGTCAGCTGCACAATCAGATCCTGGACATCTCCATCCCGTTGGAGACTGTTACCGAGATTACTGAAACCGGTGCCAGCAAGACCTATGACCGCAAAGTCTACCCCGGCTATGTGCTGGTAAAGATGGTATACAGCGATGACACCTGGCACGTGATCCGGAACATCCGCGGAGTCACCGGCTTTGTCGGCAGCTCCAGCAACGACCCCACTCCCCTCACGGAGGAAGAGGTTTACCAGATGGGTGTTGAGAAGCGCGAGATCGTTGTCAACTACGCTGTTGGCGATACCGTGCGGATTCTCGACGGTCCTCTGAGCTCCTTCACCGGCGTGGTGGAAGAAATTGAGGTCGACAAGAACGCGGTCAGCGTAATCGTATCTATGTTTGGCCGTGAAACCTCTGTCGAGTTTGAGCTCGATCAGGTTGAGGTTATTTCCCAGTAAACGCATCGGACCGGTTATCCGGTCGGGACGTGGGAGGGGTTATGCCCCGAAAAAAATGCGCACAGCGCATACTACCACTATATATTCAGGAGGTGCTTTATAATGGCACAGAAAGTCACTGGTATTATCAAGCTTCAGATCAACGCCGCTAAGGCTACCGCTTCTCCCCCTGTCGGCCCCGCTCTGGGCCAGCACGGTGTTAACATCGCTGCATTCATCAAGGAGTTCAACGCCCGTACCAAGGATATGGAAGGTTACAAGATCCCCGTGGTCATCACCGTTTACGCTGACCGCAGCTTCACCTTCATTACCAAGACTCCCCCTACCCCCCTGCTGATCACCAAGGCTATCGGCCTGAGCAAGGGTTCCGGCGTTCCCAACAAGACCAAGGTTGGCACCATCACCAAGGCTCAGATCACCGAGATCGCCAAGACCAAGATGCCCGACCTGAACTGCCCCACTCTGGAGGCTGCTGAGAGCCAGGTTGCCGGCACTTGCCGCTCCATGGGCGTCGTCGTCGTTGACTAATTTGATTTTTGCTGCCCGGGAAATTTGACCCGGAAATGTGGGAGGATTTTTCCGCATCACCACTACAAGGAGGATTAACAAAGTGTTTAGAGGCAAAAAGTATCAGGAGAGCGCGAAGCTGATTGACCGCTCTGTTCAGTATGATCCCGCAGAAGCCCTGGATCTGGTTGTGAAGGGCGCTTCCGCTAAGTTCGACGAGACTGTCGAGCTGCAC
>JAFSEW010000035.1 GCA_017435525.1 Oscillospiraceae bacterium
ACGGCGTAAGCCGTGACGGAGGGAGAGAAACAAGAAGAAACGTATTCTCTCCCCCAGTCATGCTATTCGCATGACAGCCCCCTCGTCAGAGGGGGCCGTGGGTGCGTTCATAACCGCATCTGCGGTGGTAGGGCAGAATACGCAAGGGATATAAATTCGACGAGCCTATAGGCTCAGCCGGTAATAGGCCCTAAGGGGGCCTGTGCAAACCATCGGCACGGCCGGTGGTTATGATTCCTTTACCTGAATATCCAGATGGTATTCAATAACACCTGCAGCGCTCTGCTCGATTTCGATGGTGTAGGTCAGATCGATGGTGCCGCCATTTTCTGTGATGGCATAGCGAACCTCACTGGCGCAGACGCTGATCATAAGGGCACCAAACTCCATCTGATACAAAGATTCATGGGGCACATTCTCCTGGAATACCATCTGCGAATCCAGAGGACCCTTCCGGCTCAAGGTAATGGTGCCGGGTGCCACCAGGAAGGTGGTGGTAACCCCCTCCAGGCCGGTCAGGTCGGTTTCCTCGTAGGTGAGAATCCAGCCTTCTTCCGTGCTTTCCAGTACACCGGCAGTGACCAGCTCAATGCACTCCGGCTCCTGATCCTGATACTTCTGCTTACCGCAGATAGACAGCAATACTTCTTTCCTCATTCTTACTCCTCCATAGCCAGCTCCAGCAGCTGGTCAATCAGCTGACTGTAGGGAATGCCGCTGGCGCCAAACAGCTTGGGATACATAGAGATGGAGGTGAAACCGGGGATGGTGTTGATCTCGTTGAACACGATCCGCTCCCCTTCATAGGTGACGAAGAAGTCCACACGGCTCAGACCCCGGCAGCCGATGGCGCTGTATACCTTCACAGCAGCCTCCCGGACAGCCTCTGCGGTTTCTTCGCTGATCCGGGCGGGGATATAGGCGGTGGAGGTGTCGGTGACATACTTGGAATCGTAGTCGTAGAAATCGGCGCCGGAGTCGATTTCGCCGCACACGGAAGCCACGGGGCTTTCATTGCCCATGACAGCCACTTCAATCTCCCGGCCGTGAATGAATTCCTCCACCAGAATCTTCTTATCATACACACCGGCGGTGAGCAGAGCCTCCCGCAGGGCAATCCGGTCGGCAGCTTTGGAAACGCCCACAGAAGAGCCGGTGCCTGCGGGCTTGACGAACACGGGATAGGAGAATCTCTCCTCCACCTGCTCTATCACCCGATCCATCCGGTTCTCCGCATCCTGGGTACGCACCAGCAGCCACTGTGCCTGGGGCACATCGGTGGTGTCCACCACCAGCTTGGTCAGGGTCTTATCCATGGCCACCGCGGAAGCGGAAATATGGGGGCCCACATAGGGGATGCCTGCCATCTGCAAAAGACCCTGCATGGCACCGTCCTCACCGTTCTCCCCGTGGAGCACCGGGAACACCACATCCACATGCTGGCGCACCACACAGTCCCCCTCGAAGCAGATAAGCCCCTGCCCTCGTACTGGGGAAATGGTAGCCCGGCGGTTGCCGGGATGCTCCTGCCAGGTGCCGTCAGGCAGCATGGCATAATCGGTGCCGCCGAAGAGAATCCAGTCGCCGCTCTTGGTAATGCCCACGGGCAGAATATGGTACTTGCTGCTGTCCATATTATTCAGCACAGCTTCGGCAGAGCGCAGGCTTACCTCATGCTCCGGGCTGATGCCGCCGAACAGCACACATACACTCAATTTCTTCATATCCAAAATACCTTTCTTTCTCAGCGAAGCATGGCCTCGCCTGCACGGTAGATATCGCCTGCACCTACGGTGAGGATCACATCTCCGGGCTGTGCAGCGGATTTCAGCACTGCAGAAACTTCAGGCAGTGTTGCGCAGTATATGCTGCCGGGGATCTTTGCGGCCAGATCCTGAGAGGATATGCCCGCAGTGTTGCGCTCACGGGCGGCATAGATCTCTGCCAGCACCACCAGATCGGGCTTTTTCAGCTCTCTTACAAAATCATCAAACAGCGCCTTGGTACGGGTGTAGGTGTGGGGCTGGAAGGCAACCACCAGGCGCTTGCACTCGCCCATAGTCCGCACAGCAGCAATGGTTGCTGCCAGTTCATCGGGATGATGGGCATAATCGTCATAGACCTTGGCACCGTTGATCTCGCCCTTATATTCCATTCTGCGCCGTGCGCCGCCGAAGGCATGCAGACCCCGGGAAGCGAATTCCCCATCAATGCCCAGCATCCAGGCAGTACCGGCGGCAGCCAGGGCGTTGAGAGTATTGTGCTTGCCCAGCACCGTCAGATCCACATGGCAGTATTTTTCCCCGTCGCATTCCACATCAAAGTGACGCCAGTCGGGGCTGATATTCACGGCACGAACCCGGTTCTTCTTGCCCACGCCGAAGCTGACATACTTGACACCCCGAAGGGCCTGGGCAGTGTGCAGGTCGTCGCCATTGGCAAGAACCCCCTGGGTAGCCAGGCCGGCGAAGGCCCGGAAAGACTTCTGCACATCCCGCAGATCCTTGAAATAGTCCAGATGATCCGCTTCCACATTTAATATCACCGCCAGGGTGGGGAAGAAATTCAGGAAGGAATCGCAGTATTCGCAGCTTTCCAGTATGATGGTATCGCCACTGCCCACCCGGTGACCTGCCTTCAGCAGGGGCAGCTCGCCGCCGATCATCACCGTGGGATCCCAGGCTGCCTCCATGAGGATGTGGGTCACCATGGAAGTGGTAGTGGTCTTGCCGTGGGTGCCGGAGATGCACACGGCATTCTTGTAGGCTTGCATAATCACGCCCCAGGCCTGGGCACGCTCAAACACAGGAATACCCTGGTTTCTGCACTCGGCAATTTCGGGGTTATCATTGTGGGCAGCTGCGGTGCGGATGACGCACACAGCCCCATGCACATTCTCTGCCCGGTGACCGATGGCAACTTCGATGCCCTTGGCGATCAGCTCATCGGTGGACACAGAGGAATTCATATCGGATCCGGTAACATACATGCCCATTCCCTTGAGCACAAGGCCCAGAGGCCGCATGGAAACGCCGCCGATGCCCACCAGATGGACATGGGCGCCGGGTACCAGATAGTTTTTAAGTTCCTGGCTTCTGTTATTCATAAATCAGTGGAGCCCCCTGAAAAGATATTTATTGCTCTAACCTTAATATTATACAGCATTTTCCTTAGGATTACAACTATCATTTTACCCAAATAATATGCTTTTCCCAGGTGTTTTGGCGTATTTTCTGCTTATTTCTGGAAATATTCGCCAGCGGCAGCCGCAGCAGCGGAAATATCTTCCCGTAAAGGATAAAATGCCCTTGTATACGCATGTGTAAATATTCATTCGTTTGTGTATATATTCATTTATATTTTCATTGCATATTCGCATATTCCGTTGTAAATCGTATATTTTTGTGCATTTTGCATTATTATCATCCATATTATGCAGCAAGGTTGGCAACTCAGCCAATTGACGATGAATAATATTCGCGCTATAATGCATCCATCAACAACACACCCCCGCGGGTGCGGAAAAAAGGAGTAAATGAAAATGAAAAAGATGATCGCTATGACCCTGGCCCTGATTATGGCCCTGTCCCTGTTTGCCGGCTGCGGCGCAGCCAAGCCCGCCGAAACCGATCCCCCCAAGGAAGTCCTGAAGGTTGGTATCTCCCCCGACTTCGCTCCCATGGAATTCGTTATCATCACCGACGGCGAATCCAAGATCTCCGGCTTCGATGTGATGCTGGCTGAGTACATCGCACAGGAAATGGGCAAGGAGCTGCAGCTGATGCCCATGGACTTCAGTGCTTGCCAGACCGCAGTTGCAATGGGCACCGTTGACATGTCCATCTCCGGCTTCTCCTGGACTGAAGAGCGTGCCGCTAACTACAACCTCTCTGACTACTACTACGCAGGCGACAACGAAACCGAGCAGGTCCTGATCACCACCAAGGACAATGCCGGCAAGTTCACCACCGTAGAATCCATGGCTGGCCTGAAGGTGGGCGCCCAGGCCGCTTCCCTGCAGGAAGGCCTGTGCAAGGAGCAGCTGCCCGACAATGATCTGATGGTCTTCACCGACATCAACACCGGCGTTCTGCAGCTGAAGAAGGGCGACTTCCAGATCATGGCCGTGGCTACCGGCAATGCTGACGCTATCATCGCCGCCAACCCCGATCTGGCTCTGGCCGGCTTCAACTTCGATGTTTCCGAAGAAGAGAGCAACAACCTGATTCTCCTGAAGAAGGGCAACGACGAACTGACCGCTGAAGTCAACAAGATTCTGGCAAAGGCTCTGGAAGCCGGTAAGTACGGCGAGTGGTACGCCAAGGCTGAAGAGCTGGCAGG
The DNA here is from genome assembly GCA_017435525.1 of Oscillospiraceae bacterium. Taxonomy (GTDB): domain Bacteria; phylum Bacillota; class Clostridia; order Oscillospirales; family Oscillospiraceae; genus Faecousia. The sequence goes on from JAFSEW010000035.1 coordinate 4,342, forward strand.
CATTGGCATCCATGTTTCCTACGACGAAGAAGGCAACGTGTCCAGCACCAGTCCCATCGAATAATTTATTCACCACCGCAGGACCGACAGCCCCTCCGGCTGTCGGCCTTGTGTGTAATTCAGGAAGGAGATTTACATGGATTTTAGTCTTATCGGCGCCAATATTGTCAAGCTGATTACCACCTATTGGAAGGTTTTCCTCATTGACGGCGTCACCAAAACCCTGCAGTTTACCTGCATCGCTGTGGTACTGGGTGCCATTCTAGGTACCTTCGTGGCCATGCTGAAGATGTCCAAGCTGGGCATTGTCCGTTTTCTGGCCAGTGTGTATATTGAAGTGATCCGCGGCACGCCCATTCTGCTGCAGCTGTATGTGTTCTATTTCGTACTGCCGGAGATCCTGCCCTTCCTGGAGCTGAGCCAGTTTATGTGGGTAGCCATCGCCATGTGTGTCAACTCCGGTGCGTATGTTTCCGAGGTTATCCGCAGCGGCATCCAGGCCGTGGACAAGGGCCAGACGGAAGCCGCCAGAAGCCTGGGCCTGAGCAAGAGCCAGACCATGATGCGCATCGTGCTGCCCCAGGCCATCCGTAATATTCTGCCCGCTCTGGGCAACGAGTTCATCATGATCCTGAAGGAGACCTCCCTGGCCTCCACCTTCTTCCTGGGCGACCTGATGACCTCTCACAAGATCGTATCCGGCGCTACTTACCTGCAGCTGGAATCCCTGCTGATCGTGGGCACCATCTACCTGTGCATCACCTTCCCCCTGAGCAAGCTGGTGGCCTGGTTCGAAAAGAAGATGTCCAACGACAAGTCCTACAAGGCCCGCAAACACATCAACTGGCCCAATAAGCGTCAAAAGCGCGGCGATTATAAGGTGGAATTCTAACATGGAAATGATCAAAACTGTTAATCTGCATAAGAGCTTCGGTAACCTGCATGTGCTTACCGGCGTGAACGAAACCATTCACAAGGGTGAAGTGGTTTCCATCATCGGCCCCTCCGGCGGCGGCAAGAGTACCTTCCTGCGCTGCCTGAACCTGCTGGAAACACCCGAACAGGGCCAGATCTTCTTTGAAGGTCAGGAAATCACCGGCAAAAAGGTGGATATCGACAAGCACCGCCAGAAGATGGGCATGGTGTTCCAGCAGTTCAATGTGTTCCCCCACCTGACCGTGGAGGAGAATATCACCCTGGCACCCACATTGCTGAAAGGCAAGACCAAGGCCGAAGCCAGCGATATGGCAAAAGAGCTGCTGAACCGTGTGGGCCTGATTGATAAGCTTTACGAGATGCCCGGCAACCTCTCCGGCGGCCAGAAGCAGCGTCTTGCCATCGTCCGGGCCCTGGCTATGGAGCCGGATGTGATGCTCTTCGACGAGCCTACCTCCGCACTGGACCCGGAAATGGTCGGCGAAGTGCTGGATGTTATCAAGGGCCTGGTGGCCACCGGCATGACCAGCATCATCGTCACCCATGAGATGCGGTTCGCCGAGGAAGTATCCGACCGGGTGCTGTTCATCGCCGACGGCAACATTCTGGAGCAGGGCGCGCCCAGCACCCTCTTCCGCAATCCTACTCACCCCCGCCTGCAGGACTTCCTGCGTAAGGTGCTGTAATGACACTGGAATTCGGATACGGCAATGCCGTACAAAAGGTGGAGGTTCCCCAGGGGAACCTCCTTGCCTGTTTACAGGCAAATCCCATGGCTCACGCCCGCCATGGCCAGGAAGCAGTTCGCTGCGCCCTGGAAAATCCCATTGGCGCGCCCCGGCTGGAAACGCTGGTGAAGCCCGGCATGAAGATCGCCATCGTCACCAGCGATATTTCCCGGCCGCTGCCCTCTTACGATGTGCTGCCTCCGGTGCTCTCCGCCCTGGAAAGCGCGGGCATCCCCATGGCGGATATCACCGTGGTCTTTGCCCTGGGTTCTCACCGGTGCCATACGGAGGCAGAAATGCGCCGTCTGGTGGGTGATGCCGTCTATGAACAGGTGCGCTGCGTGGATTCCGATCCCCACGATTGCGTGCACATGGGCGTCACCGCCGCAGGCACCCCCGTGGATATCACCCGGGTAGTGGCCGAAGCGGATTTTCGCATCTGCCTGGGCAACATTGAATTTCACTATTTCGCCGGGTATTCCGGCGGTGCCAAGGCTATTATGCCCGGCGTTTCCACCCACGATGCCATCCAGGCCAACCACCGGATGATGGTCTGCCCCGATGCCTGCGCAGGCAAACTGCAGGGCAACCCCCTGCGGGCGGATATTGAGGAAGCCGGTGCCATCTGCGGCATCCACTACATTGTCAACGCCGTGCTGGATGAGCACAAGCACATTGTCTACGCCGTGGCCGGTGATGTCACCGCTGCCCACAGAGTGGGCTGCGCCTACCTAGACAACATGTACCGCACCCCTATCCCCCAGCAGGCGGATATCGTGCTGGTAAGCCAGGGCGGTGCTCCCAAGGACGCCAACCTATACCAGACCCAGAAAGCTCTGGATAATGCCAAACATGCCGTGCGCAAAGGCGGCACCATCATTTTGATAGGTGCCTGTCCCGAGGGCTTCGGCAGCGCCAGGTTCGAAAGCTGGCTGACCCAGGCCCCCACCGCCCATTCCATGGTGGAGCGCATCGGCAGAGAGTTCCAGCTGGGCGGCCACAAAGCCGCAGCCATCGGCATGGTGCTGGAAAACGCTTCTATCGACTTTGTCAGCGAAATGGACCCGGATCTGGTGCGCAGCATTTTCCTGACCCCCCGGGCCACTGCCCAGGAAGCCCTGGACATTGCCCTTGCAAAATACGGCCCCGACGCCACCGTCATTGCCATGCCCTTTGGCGGCGCCACACTTCCCATCTTGGAGGAATGTTAAATGGATAAGCAGCTTCTTTACAACGCCGTGGAAGCCAAGGCTTCCGCCCTCACCGCACTCAGCGACGAAATCTGGGAGTACGCAGAGCTCTCTATGCAGGAGCATCGCTCTGCCGCCGCCCACATTGCCCTTCTGAAAGCAGAGGGCTTCCAGGTGGAAGAAAACCTCTGCGGCATCCCCACCGCATTTCTGGGTCGCTACGGCAGCGGCAAGCCTGTCATTGGCATTCTGGGCGAATATGATGCCCTGTCCGGCCTTTCTCAGGTTCCCGGCTGCACCCAGAAGCAGCCCCTGATTCCCGGCGGCAACGGCCAGGGCTGCGGCCACCACCTGCTGGGTGCCGCTTCCATCGGCGCTGCCATTGCCGTAAAGGAGCAGATCGCCGCAGGCAACCTCTGCGGCACCGTGGTGTTCTACGGCTGCCCCGGTGAAGAAGGCTGCGCCGGTAAGACCTTCATGGCCCGGGACGGCATGTTCCGGGATCTGGACGCCGCGCTCAGCTGGCATCCCGACGATGTGAACGAAGTCACCACCGGCTCCAACGCCGCCTGCATCCAGATGGAATACACCTTCACCGGCACCGCCGCCCACGCCGCAGGCGATCCGGAGCATGGCCGCAGCGCCTTGGATGCCGCTGAGCTGATGAATGTGGGCGTACAGTTCCTCCGGGAGCACATGAGCAAAGCCTGCAGCATCCACTACTCCATTCTGGATGGCGGCGGCGTTTCCCCCAATGTGGTGCAGCCCACTGCCAAGCTGATGTATATGGTCCGCGGTAACAATGTCCGCAGCGCCAAGGCTCTGCTGGCAAGAGTGGATAAGGTTGCCCAGGGCGCGGCTATTATGACCGAGACCACTTACACCTGCCGCCAGATTGACGGCACCTCCGACACCGTTTCCAACACCGTGCTGGAAAAGCTGCTGTATGAAAATCTGCAGCAGGCACCGCTGCCCACCTATACTGCCGAAGAAGAAGCCTTTGCCGCAGCCCTGAAGGAAACCTTCGGGGAAACCAGAGTTCCCGGCGTTGGCTGCAACTTTGACCGGGTAGTGAAGGCCAAGGTCAGCAAGCTTACCGACGGCGGCAAGCTGCCTCTGAACAATTTCATCATGCCCTATGTGCCCACCAACTACATGAGCCCCGGCTCTACGGATGTGGGTGATGTTAGCTGGCTGACCCCCACCGCCCAGTTTAACGCCGTTACCTGGGTATCCGGCAGTCCCGGTCACTCCTGGCAGAATGTTTCCACCGGCAAGACTTCCATCGCCCACAAGGGCATGCTCTTCGCCGCCAAGGTTCTGGCCGCTGCCACTGCTGACCTGATGGAAAGCCCTGAAATTCTTGCCGCAGCCCGGGAAGAATTCAACCTCACCACCGCCGAGGGCTACGATTGCCCCATTACCAAAGAAGTTACATTCTAAACAAAGCGCCCCGGAATGCATTGCATTCCGGGGTGTCTTATTAGCCGTTAATGTATTTGAGAATTTCTTCCCTGGTCATACCCGCAATGCCGATTGCTTCGGCGGTGCGTCCTTCGTTCATCTTGTCGCTGAGAATCACGCGGCCCAGCGTGATGATGGCATCAATGCAGGGTGTTGCCACACCCACAGCCTTAGCCAGTGCCCGGATGGGCTCCAGAGAATAGGGAATATCCTCCAGCAGATACCGGGTTGCCAGGGTATTGGAAGTCATAATGCCCTCATAGCCGGGATTCTGCTTGCAGATCTGATACAGGGGCGTGCCGGGCTCTGCGCAGCGATACATGGCGATGTATTCGTCGCAGATAGTACGCTGGGTATAGCCGAATTCTTTGGCAATGGCAATGCGCTCTTCATCCATGGCGCAGATGTACTTGCCCACAGAGGGGGTGATGCCCTCATGGTAATACTCGAAAGGCACGAAAGGATCTGCCTCAATGCGGCTGGTGTTCAGCAGCATGGGCGCCGGGTGCATCATGGCGTTGAGATTGTCCAGACTCACTTCCACCACATTGCTGACAATCTTGAACCAGGGCAGTTGGGGATGGATGGCCGCCACCAGTTTTGCATTGTCCGTGGCAGGCAGCGCCGCCATAGGCACTTCGCTCTTGATGCCGAAGATATACACATCGCCGTTACTCTGGATTCTGGTGGAATACAGCAGCGTGCAGGCCGCGCCCACCACCACATCCGCGGTGCAGCCCATATCCTTCATTTCCTTGCGGAATTCCAGCGCGCCGCAGGAGGCCTCCGGGTGCAGCAGCACCACCTGGCCGTCACGCAGATGGGGGATCATTTTCCGGGCGATGCTCTTATGATAGATAGCCGGCAGCACCACCATCAGCACATCGGCCCCATCCATGGCCTTGGCCATATCCGTGGTGGCAAACTGGAGCTTGCCCTCCCCTTCCACAGCATGGTGCAGTGTGATGCTGCCCTTTTCATTCAGAGCGTCCACTGTGGCCTGCACCACATCGAAAAGCCGAACCTGCTCACCCATAGATGCCAAATGGCCCGCAATGGCCTGGCCGCCGTTGCCGCCGCCGATAATTGCCCATGTCTTTTCCATAGCGATCTCTCCTTTATTCCACGCTTACCCGGTTGACCCGGTACTTATCCATTGCCGCTTCCTCCACATCAATGCCCAGACCCGGCCGATCCGTGATCAGCACCCGGCCCTCTTCCGGCTTCACCTGCTGATAATAGCTGCAGATATCCCCATCCAGCCGGTAGGGAGAGAAGAAGGCGTGACCGATGGTGGTGACGATGTTGGTGCAGGTGGCCGCGATCTGCAGGCTGGCCGCCTGGGTAATGCCCTCTTCAATCATGGAGTTGAAGAACACCCCAATGCCATTGGCATCGGCATATTCGCAGATGGCCTTGGCGGGCCGGATGCCGCCGTTTTTGGTGACCTTGATGCTGAAAATATCCACCGCGTCCTTCTGCACCAGATGCTTGGCATCCTGCAATGTCATGACACCCTCATCGGCAGACAGCGGGATATCAATGGCTCTGCGGACCTTCGCCATGCCCTCCACATCCCAGCTTTGCACAGGCTGCTCAAAGAACTGCAGGTCGCAATGGCGGGTCTGCTTCCAATAGCGGATGGCGGTGTCCGTGTCCCAGCCCTGATTGGCATCGGCGATCAGAGGAAAGTCCTTGCCCACAGCCTCCCGGACAGCGCAGGTGCGGGCAGCATCCAGCTTCCAGTCGGCAGTGCCCACCTTGATCATGCAGCCCTTGTAGCCCGCTTCCTTGGCTTCCAGTACCTCCCGGGCGCTTTCCTCCGGAGAACTGCCGCCGATGGACCACATGCAGTCCATACTCTCCCGGCGTTTGCCGCCCAACAGCTGATGCACCGGCATGCCGGACCATTTGCCCCAAATGTCATACACCGCCATGTCAATGGCAGACTTGGTCAGGTGCTGATTGCGGATGGTGGCGTCCATGATGCGATGGATCTCATTGATATTGGTGGGGTCCTTGCCAATGAGCATAGGCGCCAGATGTTTCTGCAAAATCAGGGCAGACACCGCATCGCTGTCGCCGGTAAACAGCGGCCAGGGATCGCACTCACCCACACCGGTAATGCCTTCATCGGTGTGGATGCGCACCACCACAGGGGTGGCCGTGGCAAATATGCCATATTCCTGGGAAAGGTGGTAGGGATGCTTCAAAGGAACTGCCAGCGTTTCAATATCGATTTTGGTAATTTTCATAGTCACGCCTCCTTTTTTCTTTATGATAGCACAGGGGCTTTTCATTGTATAATACTTATGGTATAATGAGTTCCATAATTCATCAGTTATAGGAGGTTTCCTATGTTCAAGCTAAAGCACTATGTGCAGCAGATCGCCCGGGTGGGCAGCTTTTCTCAGGCCGCGGAAAATCTCTATGTTTCCCAGCCTTCCCTCAGCGCCAGCATCAAGCGTCTGGAAACACAGATCGGAGAACCGCTTTTCGACCGCAGCTGTCATCCCGTGGCGCTGACACCCTGCGGGCAGGAATATCTCCGGGCTGCCCGGCAAATCGATATGGCAGAAGAAGATTTCACCGCATTTCTGGAAGAATACCGCAGCTGCGCCACCGGCAAGCTGATCATCGGCGGCTCCAATCTGAATATTTCTTTTGTCCTGCCCTCTCTGCTGGAACGGTTTGTCCGGGAGTATCCCGGCATTGAACTGGAGTTGGTGGAAGGCAATATCGCCCAACTGCAGCAATTTTTGGCAGAAGGTCGTGTAGACCTGGTGATGGACAGCTGTGAGATGGACCCTCAGCATTTCCGAAGCTACCTCTACCGGGAAGAAACCCTCATTCTGGCTGTGCCCACGGCCTTTCCCTGCAATACGGATGCAGCCCATTACGCCCTCAGTTGGGATCACATCCGTTCCGGGCGGCACCGGGACGCAGCTACGCCTGCGCTGCCCCTGGCATTGCTGGGGGATTCCCCCTTTATCTCCATGACACAGGAAACGGATACCTCCCAAAGAGTGCAGCTGATCTGTGCAGATTCCGCTTTCACGCCTAACACCATCTTATCCTTCAGTCAGCAAAGCACCGCCTTCAATATGGCCTGCGCCGGCCTGGGCTTCACCTTTATCAGCGACACCCTGGTGAAAAACGCCCGGTTCCGGCCGGATCTGGTGTTCTACAAGGTGGGAAGCCCCGAAAGCTACCGCCACATCAAGGTCTTTGTCAATGCCGCCCGCCGGATGTCCTACGCGGTGAAAGCATTTCTGGAAATCGCAAAATAAAAAATGCCTTGCGAATTTCTTCGCAAGGCACTTATATTTTTAAGCGCGCTGGATCATATCCCGGTAGTATTCGTTCATCTCTTCCTCGGTGTCCAGGTTGCACACATACATGATGTTGCCCATGGCACCGGAGAGGGCATCAGGAATCCGGCCCTGCATCACCATCTTGTGGCCATACTTGGCCATGGCAGCGTCGTGGTCCAGAGCGTAGGCCACATTGTCACGGCGGCCAATGAAGGCGCAGAAGTGGCGATTGCCCAGGGGCTTGGTGCTGTAGTCGAAGCAGATCATATCGGCCCAGATCTTATACACATCCGTCTCGTAGGCGTAGTTATACATATCGGGGGTATAGCCACCGGCGGGGCGCATATTCACTTCCAGACCGATGATATCGCCGGCCTTGCCCAGACCTTCCTGGTCCTCGGTCAGGCGGAAGAATTCCAGATGCACGAAGCGGCTCTTCACGCCGAAGGCCTTCACAGTCCGCAGGCCGGCATCCCGGACATCCTCGGGAATTTCCTTGTAGAGGTAGTACAGGGAGTCGCCGCCGTCATTGACAACATCCATCAGCGACAGCAATGTTACATTGCCGCTTTCGAAGATGGCCTCGCCCTTGGAGTTGATGATGGCATCGTAAGTGGTGACCACGCCCTTGACCATCTCTTCCATCACATACTGCACTTCGGGATTCTTGGTGTCCATGAAGAACTGCAGCTCTTCGTCGTTGTGCAGCCGGTAGGTGCTGCTGGCGCCCACGCCGTTATCGGGCTTGACCACCACGGGGTAGCCCACATGGTTGGCAAAAGAAGCGGCAGCTTCATAGCCATGCACCAGGTGATACCGGGCAGTGGGGATACCGGCCTTGGCATAGAATTCCTTCATGGCAGACTTGCACTTGACCTTCTCCATCTCCTCAGCCTGGAAGCCGGAGGTGATGTGGAACTCGGTACGCAGCCAGGCATCCCGCTCCAGCCAGTACTCATTGTTGGATTCCAGATAGTCGATCTTGCCGTACTTGTAGCTGAAGAATGCCACAGCGCGGAACACTTCGTCGTTGTTCTCCAGGCTGGAGACCTTGTAGTATTCGTGCAGGCTGTTCTTCAGCTCCTCCTTCAGCTGATCATAGGGGCAGTCACCGATGCCCAGCACACGCATGCCGTTGTTCTTCAGCTCGTTGCAGAACATCCAGTAGGTCTCCGGGAAATTGGGAGACAGGAAAATAAAGTTCTTCATATTGGTTTCTTCCTTTCTTCTTTCTCAATCCAGCAGCTGGGGCACATACACAGCCACCATCTTATACCACCAGGGCCAGTCGTGATCCACATCGTAGCCCCAATATTCAAATCTTGCGTGAATACCTTTCTGGCACATCACGGTGTCCAGCCGCCGGGTAGATTCCACCAGGGGGCCTTCCCAGGCGCCCTGACCCACCACGATCAGCAGCTTGCGCTGATTATACAGGTCGATGTAGTAGTGGTCGGCGGGCATATTGCCGATGTAGTACACCGGGCAGTTGTTGTAAAGCAGATCGTCCATGTAGTCGCCGAAGAATTCGGGAGAATCATACAAGCCGGAGATGGCGAAGCAGCCATCAAACAGGTCAGGCCGACGCAGGGCCAGATTGGCGGCATGCATGGCACCCATGGAGCAGCCGAAGGTGAGAATATCCTGCCGGTCGCACAGGGAATGGATGGTGGGCACAAACTCCTCCACCACATAGTTGTACCAGCGTTCGTGGTTCTCGGTGCGCCAGCGGTTATCGGCACCCATGGCAGCCCAGGCTTCACCGTCGATGGAGTCCACCGCGAAGACCATGCAGCGGCCCTCTTCGATCCACTGAGCCCAGTGGTCGATCATGTGGAAGCTTTCAAAATCCCAGAAGCGTCCTGCCTGGCAGGGGATGAACAAAATGGGCTTGCCGCCGTGACCGTAAACCTTGAATTCCATCTCCCGGTTCAGATAGCCGCTGTAGTGCTTGTAATACTGAATGTTCATATCTCTCTTCTCCTAATATTTTAAATACCCAGAATCTCCATAAAGACCGGAATCTGTTTTTCCCAGGAGGCTTCCGAATGGTCGCCGCCGGGTACGATCCGCAGGGTAACATTTACATTTCGCAGCAGCAGCATCTGGGTTACCGTCATCAGGTTGGCCTGATGGCCGTAGTGGTTGCCCAGTTCCCGGCTGCCGTAGTCCATATAGATCACGGTATCCGGTTCCAGTTTGGCTTTGGCGATCATCTCCAGCAGCTTTGCCGGGTCAGTCCACAAACTGGGAGACAGACAGGCCGCCTTGCTGAACACATGGTTAAACTGCACCGCCGCATACAGCGACATAAGGCCGCCCATGGAAGAGCCTGCGATATAGGTGTGCTCCCGCTCCGGCAAGGTGCGGTAGTGGGCATCAATGTAGGGCTTCAGGGTGTTTACCAGCCACTGCATGTAGAGCTTGCCTCTGCCCTTGATCTTACCGCCGAAATGGTCGCTTTCAAAGTCCACCGGGGAGTATTCCGAAAGACGCATATTGCCCTCGTGGTTACATTCCACCGCCACGATAATCAGCTGCTTTTTGGCCTTGCGCATATACTGGTTCATGCCCCAGGACTTGCCGTAGGTGGCATCCGCGTCGAAGAACACATTGTGCCCATCAAACATGTAAAGCACAGGGTAATGCTTGTCCGGCTCCTTTTTGTAGGAGTCCGGCAAATAGATATACGCTTTCCGGGTTTTCTCGCCGGTGAGCCTGGGGAGAGTTACATTCCATTTTTTGATCATTTTGCCCATTTCCTCCGTAGAATCCATAGATTCCCGCATTTTATAGTTAGTATAATTGGAATTGTAAAATTTGTCAAGGCAAGAAACCCGTGCTGCACATTTGTGCGGCACGGGTTTCTTATTGGTTAAAGAAAACCACCAGCCTGGTGGTTCCAAAAAGCTTTCGCTTTGCCCAATCCCGCCGCAGCGGCAGGCCTCCCTCTGATGAGGGAGGTGGCACGGCGTAAGCCGTGACGGAGGGAGAGAAACAAGAAGAAAAGTATTCTCTCCCCCAGTCATGCTATTCGCATGACAGCCCCCTCGTCAGAGGGGGCCGTGGGTGCGTTCATAACCGCATCTGCGGTGGTAGGGCAGAATACGCAAG
>JAFSEW010000036.1 GCA_017435525.1 Oscillospiraceae bacterium
ATCGATTCATTTCGTTGGATGGGCATACCCGGTTATTCTATGCGGTTATGAAAGGTTGGGAGTGTGTCCGGGCAGTGGTAGAGTCATCTGATAACTGGGTATATAAGTTTGTGACTGAAGCTCAGAAACGAGGAATCTATACCCCGAAAGAAATGACCTTACTGAGTCACCATGAATATGAGGAAAAATGGAATCGCTTCTGCGATGATTTCTTCGCTGGCGATGGAGTTGAATAGTATGGAAATCAAACACTACACAAAAGACCGAATTCCCGATGTTTTGCAGTTCGAGCGTGACTTGCGCTCCGAGGAAAACTTCTGGGGTTGGGAGATTGACGAGAAGTACATAGTTGATGTGACGGCAAGTTTTGATAACCCTGCCTTTGCAAATTCCCTGTCTTTACTCGCCTATGTGGATGGCAAGGTAGTGGGCAGAATTGACTCCACCAAGATATGCAGCCACTTTGATGGCTCCACCAAGGCATATCTGGATTGGATCTGCGTCATCAAAAGTTACCGTCATAAGGGTATTGCCCAGGCGCTGATGCAGACTTTACGCAAAGAACTGAAAGCACAGGGAATCGATACGCTGATTGGCCTTATTGCATCCAATGAAGATGCGCAGCGGTTCTATCGCAACCTCCCTAATGCAGAAATCAAGGACGAAGGCATTTGGATTGATCTGTAAAGGAGAGCAAAATGTTTATAGAAACCCCACGAATGATTATCCGTGACTTTACGCTGGAGGATGCTGCCGATCTGCACGACATCTTCGGTGATGATGAAACAATGGAGAACTGCGAACCGGCATACGACTTTGAGAAAACAAAGGAGTTTCTGACTTCTTTTTGCATCGGTCGTAATGGCGCTGTTGCGGCAGTTCATAAGGAAAGCGGCAAAATGATGGGATACATCCTGTTCAAGAGGCAAGACGAGGGTGTATATGAAATGGGCTGGATCTACAACCGTAGTTTCTGGCGGCATGGCTATGCCTATGAATCCTGCAAGGCTGTGATCGACTATGCCTTTACGGAACTAAAAGCCCACAAGGTATTTGCCGAAGCAATCGATGCTGTGAAGTCCGTTGGTCTGATGCAGAAGCTGGGAATGCAGCTTGAGGGCATCCAACGTAGTCAAACTAAAGATAATCACGGTAATTGGGCAGATCTTTACTTCTATGGTCTGCTTGCGGATGATTGGAGAGTATCAGGATGAGTAAGAGAATAATGGCTTCAACCTTATCGCTATTACTCCTGCTCAGTTTGGTAGGATGTTCTTTCCTGGGCCTGAACCAGCCCACGAAAAGACCTGATAGCGATTCGACTATTCCTCCGAATACTTCTTCTAAGTCTACTACGGGGAATACCACGGGCCCTTCAGATGCCACTACTGACCCCTCCGAGTCTCAAACATCAACTACTGCGCCAACTACTGGTGAAACTACCCCTCCGCAGCCCATTAGACAACCGGAACCGGGCGACGAAGATTTCGTTAAGGTTATAAGGTATATTCCCGACATCATTATTGATCTGAGATACTCAACTGAGAACAACTTTACCAGCCAGCAGATCTACGACTTCTCAGATGTGTGGCTTCGGTATGGCACAGTCAAGAAGTTGATGCAGGTTCAGGAAGAACTGAAACAAAATGGGTATGGCCTAAAGATCTGGGACGGCTTCCGTCCTCCTTCTGCGCAGTTTAAGCTATGGGATATCTGTCCAGATCCCACATATGTATCGAATCCGAATAACGGCTTCAGCTCTCACAGTCGTGGTAATACCGTTGATATTACACTCGTCTACACGGATGGCACAGAATTGACTATGCCCACAGGCTTTGATGATTTTTCCAGGCTGGCAGACCGGGACTACAGCGATTGCAGCCAGGCGGCTGCGGAGAATGCGCTGCTTCTGGAACAGCTGATGATCAACTATGGATTCAAGCCATATTCCGGAGAATGGTGGCATTTTAGCGATACCCAGGCTTATCCGGTGGAAGAAGCCTTTGAACCGGTCGCTCCGGCTGTGTACTACGCGGATTGTAACGAGTATATTAGCCTGCGGACAGCGCCGGATGTGGTAGCGCAGACCATCACGCAGATTCCAAAAGATGCGCAGCTTACGGTTGCAGCAAAGTCCGGCCGCTTTGCATGGGTGGAATATCAGGGGTTATTTGGCTATGTGCTGCTGGATTACATCCGGCAGGTAAATTGATGGGAGGATCCCTATGGTGATTGGTATTTTTGGGGAAAGCTGCACCGGAAAGAGTACGCTGGCGCAGAAGATTGCAGCGTGTATCCCCTGCGAAGTATTTACCGGCAAGGACTATCTGCGCCTTGCCAAGAATGAGAACATTGCCAAGGTAATGTTTCAGAAGAAGCTGGCGGCTGCCGTCAGCGGTGAGAATATTATTTATGTGATTTCGGAAAAAGAGCATCTTTCGCTGCTACCGGAGGGCGCAGTGCGTATTCTGGTTACGGCAGACCTGGAAACCATCAAAACCCGGTTTGCTCAGAGAATGCGGGGAAATCTGCCCGCACCCGTAGCCACGATGCTGGAAAAGAAGCACGGCTGCTTCGATGCGGAACCTTATGATATCCATGTGGTTTCCGGGGAAACAGATTTGGATGCGGTTACCGTGCAGATTCAAGTGAGGCAATCCTGACAGGAGGACAAGATGGAAATTCAATTTGAAAGTATCATCCTGCGGGATATGATCGAATCCGATATTGAGGACTATGTGCGTTGGTTCACAGTGGAGCGTGAATGGGAAAACTGGGATGCCCCCTGGGAGAAAGAGGACACTGACGAAGAAACAGAGCGCGCATCTTGGCAAGAATACTATGAGTCTGTGAAGGATCTTCCTGACGATGTTCTCCGCTGGAAGTTTGAAATCGAATGGAACGGCAAGCACATTGGCTGGGTAAGTTCCTACTGCATTGATGAGAACTACGAATGGGTTGGAAAAATCAAGGACGGTCAGACCGTCTATCGTGCCATCGGCATCGATATCTGCGAAAGCGATGTGTGGGGGCACGGCATTGGTGCCAATGCTCTCCGGGCCTTTATAAACTACTATTTTGACAGCGGCGTTGACAAGCTTTACACGCAGACCTGGTCCGGCAACACCCGGATGATTCGCTGTGCTGCCAAACTGGGATTTGCAGAGTGTAACCGCTATGTCGGCAAACGAGAGGTCGAAGGGAAAATATACGATGCCTTGACCTTCAGATTGGAGAAATTGAGATGATTCTATACCATATGAGCGACACCCTCAAACTGGGGGATGAAATGGCTCTGGATTTCAAGAAAACCATGAGCCTGGCACAGCCCTTTGTGCAGGCACTGGAGCAAAGCGAAGATTGCTTCTATGCCATGGTGCTGAACGGAAAGTACCTTCGAGCGGTACTGGGTAAGTTCAAGCTCTGGGAGTGGTCTGACTATGTTAAGTGGTCGGTGGAAGGTGCCTTTGAGTACATACGAAAAACCGAATTCCCGGACTGCATCAGCCGAATCCGGTGTAATTACTTCTATGACAATCTGGACGCTTGCAAAATTCTCTATGAATATGACTGGGGCCAGGCTTCCGAGGAAGAACGCAGTCAGATTCATCTGTTTGAAATAGAATTGGATGCGGACACTGTTGAAAAGCGAGATATGCGAGTCTACGATGAAGCCTATGATGCCATGGACGAGCGTGAGGATGTAAAAACAGTACTGGCATGTGCCCGGAGATACTTCGCCGGAGAGCAAACTGCCAACCCGGTATGGGAGATCATGAGCGATAAGCCAGCCAAAGCAGTAAAAGACATAACGCATTATTTGCGGGGAGAAGAAAAATGATAGTCTGGATCAGCGGTGCCTATGGTGTGGGTAAGTCCACACTTGCGGAAGCCATGGCCGCAAAAATGAAAAACGCCCTAATCTTCGATGCGGAAGAAGTGGGCAATGCCGTCCGGGGCAGTTACCCAGATTGCCCCTACGGTTACATATTTGAGGATTATCCCCTGTGGGGAGAGTTCTGCTATATGCTTTTGAAAGATGTGCATGAAAAGTTCCACAAGGATATTCTTGTTCCGATGACATTATTGCGAGCCGAATCCTACAGCATTATTGAAAAGCTGATCCGGGATGGAATTGATACCCGGCTTATCGTTCTGGAAGCAAGTTATCAGACCGTCCATGACCGCATTCTGGCTCGTGGTGAGGAAGAAGACTGCTGGTGCATGGAGAATATCGAACTGGCGCGAGCAGGCTGCGCAGCTCTGCCGGGTATCCACATCCAGACGGATGACAAGACCATTGACGCGCTGTGTGATGAAGTGCTGAAACAAATGTATTAATGGTATTAGCACCGAAACCGGTGTCTGAATACAAATCAAAAAAGAAAGGTGTGGTTTTTATGAAGATTGACCGTGTATGGAGGGTTCACGTTTCCTAACCCTCCGAATCATTGTTGGAGGAATGTAAATGGAAAACCAAATTATCATCCGTGAAGCAGTCACGGAAACCGATGTTGCTGTCTTTTGGGAGCAGCTTCATACCTACCACAAGCGGGATATTTTCCCCAATCCCGACAGCGAGGATCTGGAATATTTCCTCGGTTCGGAGTATCACGATCACATGATGAAGATTCATAGCAGGCCGCAGGATCGGTGCTACTTCCTGTTCTTCCGCCGGGATGGGCAGGACATCGGCTTTGCTATGCCGGTAATCTACACCACAGAGGACGGAAAATGCTTCATCATGGAATTCTGCGTCTACCCGGAGTTCCGGGGCAACGGAACCGGCAAAGAATGTGCCAGAGTGCTTCTGGACTGGGCAAAGGAACACGGTGCACTGTACGCAGAGCTTAACCATGGCAGCAACCAGCGGCGGCGACACTTCTGGGAAGCTGTCGGCTTTCTGGAGAACGGTGCCGATGAGTGGGGCGAACCGCTGATGATTCTGCCCCCGGCAGAGGATGTTCCCATTACCGTTGAAATCCTTGCAGATCCAGAGGACTGGCAGCTCAAGAAGCTGGAAAACGGATTCTTAAAGGAGATTGGAGAATCACCGGCAACAGAAGAAAAGCAGGAGCAGCTTGCCCAGGCAATCCAGGACGGCAAAATCGCATTCATTATTGCAAGAAGAGGTTATCGAGCTGTGGGAATGTGTAGTGTGGCAAAATGCTTTTCCACCTTTTCCTGCACCGATACCGGAGTGTTTGATGATTTCTATATTGAACCTGTGTTCCGCAGAAAGGGGATTGCCCGGATGCTGGCACGGGCGGCACAAAAATGGAGCAGAGAAAACGGCCTTGCCAGTCTGATGGTAACATGCGCACCTTGCGATGAAGCCATGTATCAGGCGCTTGGCTTTGATATCCGTTTGGGAACCACATTCGCACAGTCAATTTAAATTGCAAAGCGGCGGTCTGGTTATCCAGACCGCCGCAGATGCTATTTTGTTACAAAACCCGGTGGATACGGGCCTGAACGGGCACAATTCTATTTTGCTTTTACTTTCACAGGAACAGGGATCTGGGACAGCACTACGGCGGTGAATACCAGTACGCAGCCAAGAATTTCCCAGCCGGTCATGGTTTCTTTCAGGAACAGGCAGCCGCACAGTACGGCAAACACCGATTCCAGGCTCATGATCAGAGAAGCAGCCGCAGGCTCGATGTGCTTCTGCCCCACGATCTGCAATGTATAGGCAGCCCCCATAGACAGAAAACCGGCATAAGCCAGGGGGAACCAGCAATTCCAGATGGCATCCATCCGGGGCTGCTCCGTAGCGAACATCACAATGGCGGAAAGTACCGCGCAGACGCCTGCCTGAATCGCATTCATCCGCAGAGGATCTACCTGCGCGGCAAAATGATCCACGCAGAGAATCTGCACCGCAAACATGAAAGCGCAGCCAATCAGCAGCAGATCGCCCTTGCTGATGGAAGTTACGCCCACGCAGCTGAGGCAGTACAGACCCGCCACAGCCAGCGCCACGCTGACAGGCACCATCACAGAGGGCTTCTTCTTCAGAAAAATGCCCAGCAGCGGCACCAGAACGATATACATGGCAGTGAGGAAAGCAGATTTTCCCGCGTCGGTATCCACAAGGCCCAGCTGCTGCAGATTGCAGGCAATAAACAGCGGGATTCCGCAAAGGATACCGGCTTTCCACAAGCGCTTGTCCTGCCAGCCGCGGAAGAAGGCTTTGGGAGATTTGTCAAAGAGATAGATCACAGGCAGCAGTCCGATTGATGCCAGAGCGCAGCGTACTGCCTGGAAGGTAAAGGGGCCGATATAATCCATGCCGACACTCTGCGCAACAAAGGTAGAACCCCAGATCAGGGTAGCCAGCAGCAGGGAAAGCGAGCCCTTCAGTTTTTGATTCATCATGCATCACCGGGTCATACTTTATCACAAGCTGCGGTTCTTTGCAATTGCAATTTGCAAATGCTGTGGTATAATAGGAAAAAACCTTACAGGAGGAAAGAAACATGGAAGAAACCAAGAGAATCCCGGAGCGCTCTGAGATTGCCAAAGAGGATACCTGGGCAACGGAAGATATGTTTGCCAGCGATGAAGCCTGGGAGCAGGAACTGGCTACCGTCGAAGCCGATAAGGAAAAGGTTCTGACCTATGCCGGCCGTCTGGGTGAAAGTGCCGATGTGCTCTATGCATACCTGTCTGACATGGAGGCTATGGACGGAAAAATTGAAATCCTGGCCAACTACTGCATGCGCAAGGGTGACGAGGATACCCGCAACAGCGTGTATCAGGCTATGGGCGGCAAGTTCAGAAGCGTCATGGTGACCCTGGGCGCTGCTGCCAGCTTTGAGACCCCCGAGATCATGGCTATTTCCGATGAGACTCTGGAAGCATTCTACAAGGCACAGCCCAAGCTGGAGCGCTACCGCCGCTACCTCACTGATAAGCGCCGCCGTAAGGCACACACCCTCTCCGCTGCGGAGGAGAAGCTGCTGGCTGCTGCAGGCGAGATGTCCGGTGCCCCCAGTGATATCTACGGCAAGTTTGCCAACGCCGATATCTCTTTCCCCGATGCCCTGGATTCCAAGGGCAACGCCCATCCCGTAAGCCAGGGCACCTTCGTCCTGTGCGAGATGAGCCCCGACCGTGAGCTGCGGAAGAACGCCTACGAGAGTATGTACCGTACCTTCGGCAAGTTCAAGAATACTGCTGCCGCCGTGCTGAACGCGCAGAACAAGCAGCTGAAGTACTTTGCCGAGGCCCGGAAGTATCCCAATGCCTTCGAAGCTTCTCTGGACAGAACCAATGTCCCCACCTCCGTGTATCTGAATCTGATCGAAGCTGTGCATCAGAACTTCGACAAGATGCACCGCTATGTCCGGCTGCGCAAGAAGCTGCTGGGTGTGGAGGAGCTGCACTTCTATGATGTCTACACCTCCCTGGTGGACGGCGTGGATAAGTATATTCCCTTTGCCGATGCCAAGCAGACCGTGTATGATGCCCTGGCACCTCTGGGTGAGGACTACCGTAAGATTCTGGCGGAAGGCTTCAATAACCGCTGGATCGATGTATACCAGAATGTGGGCAAGCGCAGCGGTGCCTATTCCGCCGGTGCTTCCATTCACCCCTATGTGCTGCTGAACTACACCGGCACCCTGGACAGCCAGTTTACCCTGGCCCATGAGATGGGTCACGCCCTGCACTCCTACCTGTCCAACAAGACCCAGAACCCCATCGATTCCGACTATGTGATCTTCGTGGCGGAAGTGGCTTCCACCTGCAACGAGGCACTGCTGATGGAATACCTGCTGGGCAAGACCACCGACAAGAAGGAGCGGGCATACCTGATCAACCACTTCCTGGAGCAGTTCAAGGGCACTCTGTACCGCCAGACCATGTTTGCTGAGTTCGAGCTGAACATCGGACGCATGATCGCGGAAGGTAAGACCCTCACAGCAGATGTGCTGTGCGCCGAGTACCGCCGCCTGAACGAAATGTACTTCGGACCCGACATGGTTGTGGACGACGAGATCGCCATGGAATGGGCAAGAATTCCCCACTTCTACTACAACTACTATGTCTTCCAGTACGCCACCGGCTACAGCGCCGCCATTGCCCTGTCCCGGAAGATCCTGGCAGAGGGCGAAAGCGCCGTGAAGGATTATATCGGCTTCCTGTCCGGCGGCTGCTCCAAGAGCCCCATCGACCTGCTGAAGGGTGCCGGCGTGGATATGACCAGCCCCGAGCCTGTGAACCAGGCACTGGAGCTGTTCGGCAAGCTGCTGGATGAGATGGAGGCCCTGACCCAGGAGTAAGCCATGGCTGAAATCTTTATTCCCACCCTCCATACCTTTG
Organism: Oscillospiraceae bacterium; assembly: GCA_017435525.1. Lineage (GTDB taxonomy): Bacteria > Bacillota > Clostridia > Oscillospirales > Oscillospiraceae > Faecousia. The sequence goes on from JAFSEW010000036.1 coordinate 8,329, forward strand.
CTATGAACAATATCTTCACCGGCTCCTGCGGCATGTTCCGGTTTCGGGCAGCGCCCAAGGTGGTTATGGCCACGGCGAAGGAAGTGGATTTTGCACAAAGCACCATCCATGTGGAATACTGGCACGGCCTGTTCTGCTATGAAAAAAGCCAGATGGAAGGGGAGGAAACCTTCCCTATGACTGAAGAAGGACGCGCCGCCATGATCGCATGGCTGGAATCCAAGGTTTAAGCAACTGCAGCCGCTGCATATAGCAGCGGCTGCTTTTTTGGATAAATGCTGCGAAATATATAAAATAAGTGTTGCGTTTAAAGGGAAACTTGTTTATAATAACCATAAAATGGAAAGGGGAGTGTGAAAAAATGGCAGGCAGTCTGGAAGTTTCTGCGATGGTGGATGTATTGCGCCCGTTTTTGCACCCCCGGGAAAAAGTATTTCTGTGCAGCTTTGAAAACTCCCGCTGCGCTGCTTTCTGTGCTGCTGCCGATGCGGTGAGACAGTTGGAGGCAGAATGTGTTTGCTGGTCCGGCCAAAAGAACTGGCAGTCGCTGCTGCGGCAGATTTTTTTCCAAAGACCCACTGCGCTGATCGGCTCTGCCCGGCTGATTCTGGGTCTGGCGAAAATTGCCGGAATCACCGGCACACCGCTGACAGTGCGCCATGTGGTGCTGCTGGGAAATGAAGATGCCCCATGGATGATCCGTGGAATTCAGGACAGTTTGGATGTGCAGATTCACCGTGCCGCCTCCGGTATCCAAGCACCCTGTTCCGCGCCGCAGCGGGACCCGCAGCTGCAGGAACTGGAAGCGCATTTGCTTTCCTGGAGCAGCGTTCTGGATTTTCGTGCAGAGCGAACAGCGCAGGGGCTGCGTATGGAGATTCTGGTTTTCCCCGGCAGAAAGCTGCCGCAATTACCTTCCGGCGCCTGTATAACCGTGCGTGACTGGAATCCAAAGCTGGATGCCCCCTTCTGCCTTTGTGATAGCTGAAAAACTTTGGAATTTCCACGAAAATCATTGACATTTCGCAGATTTGTGCTAAAATACTACCGATATGCAAAGACCATCAGGAAACCAAGCAGCCCTAGGGCATGCCAGCGAGAGGGGAACGGTGAGAGCCCTCGGCCGGAAAGCTGCCAGCCACTTCCTGCGTTGCCCGGGATGACCGGGACGGGCGCTCCCGTTACAGAGCAGCTAAGATGCCGCGTTGCGGCGAATTAGGGTGGTACCGCGATTTACACTCGCCCCTATACCGGGGGCGGGTTTTATTTTTGCCGCCCATGGAACTCAGTAATTTATTTGGAGGTAATGATAATGGATCCCAAACCCTTTGGCGTAAACGAATTGCGCGAGATGTTCCTGCGCTTCTTTGAAAGCAAGAACCATCTGCGTCTGCCCAGCTTTTCCCTGATTCCCCAGAATGACCAGAGCCTGCTGCTGATCAACTCCGGCATGGCTCCCATGAAGCCCTATTTCAAGGGTGAGGTGGAGCCTCCCCGCCGCCGTGTTTGCACCTGCCAGAAGTGCATCCGTACCGGCGATATTGAGAACATCGGTAAGACTGCCCGTCACGGCACCTACTTTGAGATGCTGGGCAACTTCTCCTTTGGCGACTATTTCAAGAAGGAGTCTCTGAAGTGGAGCTGGGAGTTCCTCACCAGCCCCCAGTGGGTTGGCCTGGACCCCGACCGGATGTACCCCACCGTCTATCTGGAAGATGACGAAGCATGGGATATCTGGACCAAGGAGATCGGCGTTCCCGAGGAGCACATGACCCGCCTGGGTAAGAAGGACAATTTCTGGGAGCACGGCGCAGGTCCCTGCGGCCCCTGCTCTGAAATCCACTATGACCGCGGCGAGAAGTACGGCTGCGGCAAGCCTGACTGCCGTCCCGGCTGCGATTGCGACCGGTTCATGGAAGTCTGGAACAATGTGTTCTCCCAGTTTGACAATGACGGCAACGGCAACTACACCGAGCTGGTGCAGAAGAATATCGACACCGGCATGGGTCTGGAGCGTCTGGCTGTTGTGTGCCAGGGCGTCAACAGCCTGTTCGAGGTTGATACCGTCATGAATATCACCAACCATGTGACCCGGATCACCGGTGCGTCCTATGGCCAGAGCGTCAAGACCGATGTTTCTCTGCGTGTGATTACCGACCATATCCGTGCTTCCACCTTCATGATCGCCGACGGCGTTCTGCCCTCCAACGAGGGCCGCGGCTATGTGCTGCGCCGCCTGCTGCGCCGGGCTGCCCGTCACGGCAAGCTGCTGGGTGTCAACAAGCCCTTCCTGTTCGAGGTGGTGGAGACTGTCATTCGCGAGAACGAGAGCCACTACAGCTATCTGCGGGAGCGTGCAGACTATATTATCCGCATGGTCAAGATCGAGGAAGAGAACTTCAACAAGACTATTGATACCGGTATGGCCATCTACAACGAGAAGCTGGCTGAGCACAAGGCCGCCGGCAAGACCGTTTTCTCCGGCGCTGACGCTTTCCTGCTGTCCGCTACCTATGGCTTCCCCCTGGATCTGACTGTGGAAATGCTGGAAGACGAGGGTATGACTCTGGATGTGGAAGAGTTCAACCGCCAGAGAGAAGAGGATAAGATTCGTGCCCGTGAAGCCCGCAAGGCTCTGGGTGACCTGGGCTGGGCCGGTATCGACCTGGGCCTGGATACCACTCCCACCACCTTCCTGGGCTACGAGGAAGTGAATGCCGAAGCCAAGGTTCTGGCTGTTTGCGTTGGCGAAGAAGTTACCGGCTCTATCACCGGCGGCGAGAAGGGCATCGTGGTTCTGGACCGGACTCCCTTCTATGCAGAAATGGGCGGCCAGGTGGCTGACCATGGCGTGCTCCTGGTTGGCAACAGCCGTTTCGAAGTAACCAATGTCCTGAAGGATAAGGGCGGCAAGTACCTGCACCACGGCCACATGGTGTCCGGCACCATTAAGGTGGACGATGTGGTCTGCGCTGCCATCGATGTGGAGCGCCGCAAGGCTATCATGCGTGCCCACTCCGCTACCCACCTGCTGCAGAAGGCACTGACCAGCGTTCTGGGCGACCATGTGCATCAGGCAGGCAGCCTGGTAGAGCCCGACCACCTGCGTTTTGACTTCACCCACTACAGCGCCATGACTCCCGAGGAGCTGGCCAAGGTGGATGCCATTGTCCAGGCAGCTGTGCTGGAAGGCTACGGCGTGGATGTGCGGGAAATGAGCATTGACGATGCCAAGAAGATGGGCGCAACCGCTCTGTTCAGCGAAAAGTACGGTGATACTGTCCGTGTGGTCAATATGGGCGGCTACTCCATCGAGCTGTGCGGCGGTACCCACCTGGATAACACCGCAAAGGTTGGCCCCTTCCGCATTGAGAGCGAAGGCAGTGTGGCTTCCGGCGTCCGCCGTATTGAAGCTATCACCGGTAAGGCCTGCCTGGAGGATATGCAGAAGAACCGTGAGCTGATCTACGCCACCTGTGCCCAGCTGAAGGTCAAGCCCGCTGAGCTGGAGGACAAGATCCATACCCAGGTAGAGGAGATCAAGGGCCTGAAGCGTGCCATTGAGACCTTCAAGGCCAGAGAGACTGCCGGCGAAACCGAGCGTTTCCTGTACGGTGCCAGAACCGTGGGCGGCCTGCATGTGATCACCGCCACCGTGCCCGGTGCCGATCCCAACAAGCTGCGCCAGATGGGTGACCTGCTGCGGGATAAGGACGCTTCTGTGGTTGCTGTTCTGGCAGCTGTCAATGGCGAGAAGCTGACCTTCCTGGCTGTGTGCGGCAAGGATGCCGTGGCCAAGGGCGTCAGAGCAGGCGATCTGGTGAAGCAGGTCTGTACCTGCTGCGGCGGCAGCGGCGGCGGCAAGCCCGACAGCGCCATGGGCGGCGGCAAGGACGTCAACAAGATGGATGACGCTCTGGCAACCGTGGACGATTTCGTGGCTTCCAAGATTCGCTGATATGCATAAGGGGTGCCCCTGCGGCACCCCTTTTTTCACAAAGAGGGGAGGGCTGCCCTGTGCGAATACTGTTATGGCTGACCATTGGCTTCGGTGCAGCCTGTGCTCTGGGAATTTATCTGCTGCCTATGTGGCTGCTTTTGCTTTTGGGCGGTGTGCTGATGGTGACGGGGCTTTTGCTCTTTGGTGTTACCGGGAAGTATCCTGCCTGGCGGCGTTTACAGCTTGTATGCCTGGGGTTTTGCCTGGCGGCAGTCTGGTACGGTATCTATGATTCTGTAATCCTGGCACCGGTAAAGGCCCAGGACGGGAAAACCCTGGAAACGGTCATTCGTGTGACGGACTACAGTTATGAAACCGACTATGGCATAGCAGCTGAGGGAGAACTGCAGCTGAATGGACGCACATACCGGGTGAAATTCTATCTCAATCATAAGGACGATGCGCTGCGGCCCGGGGATACTGTAACAGGTACTTTTCGCCTTCGTTATACAGGCTTCGGCGGCAGCGAGGATCCCACATATCACAGCGCCGACAGAATCTTCCTGCTGGCCTATCCCAGGGGTGATTCCGTATGCACTGCAGATACACAAATGCATTTGCGGGACATGCCTGCACAGCTGCGGCAATATCTGCTGAAAAGCTTGGAAACCCTCTTCCCGGCAGATGTGCTGGGATTTATTCAGGCATTGATGTTGGGAGATACTTCCGCGCTTTCCTATGAAACGGATACGGCGCTGACAGTCAGCGGCATCCGCCATATTGCGGCGGTATCAGGTCTGCATGTATCCATTTTATTTTCTCTGGTTTTCTTTCTCACCGGGAAGCGGGGAAAGCTTTCTGTGCTGCTTGGCATACCGCTGCTGGTGGTATTTGCGGCAATGGCAGGTTTTTCACCCTCTGTAAACCGGGCGTGCCTGATGCAGGGGCTGATGCTGCTGTCCATCCTGCTGAATAAAGAATACGATCCTCCGGCCGCCCTTTCCTTTGCGGCCCTGGTGATGCTGGTGACAAATCCGGTGGTTATCACCTCTGTAGGCTTCCAGCTGTCTGTTGCCAGTGTAGCGGGTATCTTCCTGTTTGCAGCCAGAATTACCGGCTGGATTCTGGATGAACGGCGCCTGGGTAAATGGAAAAAGAAGAAATATTACCGGGTTTTGATCAAATTTGCCACTTCTGTAGGCGTATCCCTGAGCGCTATGGTGCTCACCACACCGCTGACAGCCTGGTATTTCGGAAATGTGAGTCTGGCAGGTGTGGTGACCAACCTGCTGTGCCTGTGGCTGGTTACCGGAATCTTCTGCAGTACCATCGCCGCGTGCATTCTCAGCGCAATCTGGCTGCCCCTTGGAAGAATCGCTGCCTTTGTCATAGCCTGGGCTGTGCGGCTGGTGCTGGGAATTGCCGGTGCCATTGCCCGGCTGCCGATTGCTGCGGTCTACACCCAGAGCGTTTACATCATTGCCTGGCTGGTTCTTTGCTATGTGCTGCTGGCAGTATTTTGTCTTGCCCGGGATCGGCGGCCTTTTCTGCTGCTTTGCTGCACCGTTATCAGCCTGTGCACGGCGCTGCTGGCTTCCTGGACAGAGCCCCTGCTGGATAACTATCGGGTAACCGTTCTGGATGTGGGGCAGGGGCAGTGTGTTTTGCTGCAAAGCGAAGGGAAAAACTTCATGGTGGACTGCGGCAGCAGCTACAGTAAGGACGCGGCCAATGAAGCTGCCGAAACTCTGCTGAGCCAGGGTATCACAAAACTGGATGGGCTGATCCTGACCCATTATGACGAAGATCATGTGGGCGGTGCGGCGATGCTGCTGAGCCGGATTCCGGCGGATCTTCTGGTGCTGCCGGAAGGTGCCGGTGCACCTTCTTATGAAGAAACGATTTTGCGTGCGTTTGACGGCACGGTGCTGCGGGGCGATAAAAACCTGGATATTCACTGGGGCGGCACGCAGATTCGTGTTTTTGCTTCCTACGATACAGAAACGAACAATGAAAGCAGCCTGTGTGTCTTGTTTCACACAGAAAAATGTGATATACTGATAACCGGTGACCGCAGCACCACCGGCGAAAGCTTCCTGCTTCGCACAGCACAGCTTCCGCAGCTGGATGCGCTGATTGTAGGTCACCACGGTTCTGCAAACTCTACCGGTGAGGCGCTGCTGGCTGCCACAAGGCCTGCTACGGCGGTGATTTCGGTGGGAGAGGGGAACCGGTACGGTCATCCGGCGCAGGAAGTGCTGGACAGACTTAGGGCGTATGGATGCACAATACGCCGTACAGATTTGGAAGGAACCATTATTCTCAGGGGGTAGCCAATGGCAAAGCGTACAGAGCAACCGGGAGGCTTGCAGGAACTGAAAAATGATCTGCGCAATAAGCAGCCCCAGCGGCTGTACTTTTTCCATGGCGAGGAAGTTTTCCTATTGCACCATTATCTGCAGCAGCTGAAGAAGCTTCTGACGGATGAATTGACAGAATCTTTCAATTTCCACAAGCTGAACAACGAAACGTTTGATTTGCAGTCCCTGGCAGACTGCGTGGAAAATCTGCCCATGATGGCGGAGTTTACCTTCGTGTGGGTGGATGAAATTGATATTTTCAAGCTGCCGGAATCCGACAGGGAGAAGCTGATTGAGATCCTGTCTGATATCCCGGATTACTGCACTGTGGTCTTTACCTATGTGACCACCCCCTGGAAGCCCGATAAGCGGCTGAAAAAGCTCTGGGATGCCGTAAGTAAGCACGGCAGCATCGTGGAATTTCCTAAGCAGGAGCAGCGGGATCTGATTCCCTGGATCACCCGGCATTTTGCCGCAGGGAAAAAGCGGATCAGCCCCGACCTTTGTGCGTATCTCATCGAGATCACCGGCGGCACCATGACGGCGCTCAGCGGTGAGATCAGCAAGATCATTGCCTATTCCGGGGCGGAAACCATCGTCAAGGCGGATATTGACGCGGTGACGGAACCGGTGCTGGATGCGGTGGTATTCCAGATGACGGATATGCTGGGTGCGGGAGAATACGGCCCGGCGCTGCTGAAGCTGCAGCAGCTAATCAAAATGCAGCAGGAGCCCATTGCCATTCTGGGCGCCGTGGGCGGTCATTTCCGCCGGATCAGCACCGCCAGAACCCTGATGGACTGCGGCAAAGGTTCGGATGCCCTGATGCAGCTGTGCGGCCTGGGTGACTATCCTGCCCGAAAAACCATGGCGGCTGCCCGGAAATTCTCCTCCGCATTCTGCGCAAAAGCCGCAGCCCTGATCCTGGAGACGGACCGGCATCTGAAAACCTCCTATGATGATCCCCAGCGTTTGCTGGAATTACTGCTGCTGCAGCTGGCGCAGGAGGCAAAGCATGGTTAAAATCAAAGAAGCCATCGTGGTGGAAGGCCGCTACGATAAAAATACCCTGTCTCAGATCGTGGATGCCACCATTCTGGAAACAAAAGGCTTCGGCCTGTTTCAGGATAAGCAGCAGCTGGCGCTGCTGCGCAAAGTCGCCCAGAAGCGGGGGCTCATTATATTTACGGATTCCGATGGCGCGGGATTTGTGATCCGCAATCATATCAAAAGCGCCATTGACGGCAAATACCTGAAGCACGCCTATATTCCGGATATTCCCGGTAAAGAGCGGCGGAAAGCTGCTCCCGGCAAAGAGGGAAAACTGGGTGTTGAGGGTATGACACCGGCAATTATTCTGGAAGCTCTGCGCAGGGCAGGTGCCACCATAGAAGGGGAGAGCGCCCAGTCTGTGCGGAACATTACCAAGCAGGATTTCATGGCCCTGGGCCTTTCCGGAGGCCCCAACAGCAGTGCGCTGCGCCTTGCGTTGCTGAAAAAACTGGATATGCCGGAGCACATGAGCGCCAATGCGATGCTCCAGGCTTTGAATTTGCTGTATACCCCGGAGGAACTGGAAGCCCAGGTAGCAGCATTGGAGATAGAAAATGGTTGATATACAGGTTAAAAACTTAACAAAATTCTTTGTGATTGGCGAGAACCTTCTGGAAGGGTTTTCTTTTGAAGTGCAGGAAGGGGAGTGCGTTGCTATTCTCGGCCGTAACGGCTGCGGCAAGACCACGCTTTTTAAGATCCTCACGGGAGAAATGGACTATGATGACGGCGAGGTCTATGTCAATCCCAATAAGCGGCTCGGTCTGATCTCCCAGATTCCCAGATTCCCCGAAGGCTATACCGTTGAGGATGTGCTGCGCAGTGCCTTTGCCCCGCTGAAAGCCATGAAGCGGAAGATGGAGGCGCTGGAGCGTGCCATGTCCCAGGGAGCCAGCCAGGAGCAGCTGCGTGAGTATGACCGCCTGGTGACTGCCTTTGAAAGCGGCGGTGGTTACGACATGGATGTGGAGGTGGACAAGATCTCCAACGGCCTGGGCATTACCGCAGCCCAGCGGGAGCAGCTGTTTGACAGCCTTTCCGGCGGTGAAAAGACCCGGGTGAACCTTGCCCGCCTCCTGCTGGAAAAAACGGATGTTCTGCTGCTGGACGAGCCTACCAACCATCTGGATCTGAACAGTGTGGAGTGGCTGGAAGGCTATATCAATGCCTTTAAGGGTACCGTGCTTACCATCTCCCATGACCGCTATTTCCTGGACACGGTAGCCGACCGGGTGATTGAGATTGTGGATGGGCACGGAGAATTCTATTCCGGCAACTATTCCTTTTACATTGAGGAAAAGCAGGCCCGGTTCAATCTGCAGCTGAAGCAGTATGAGCAGGAGCAGGCGAAACTGAAGCAGCTGGGTTATACTGTGGAACGGATGAAGGGCTGGGGTATTAACAACCGCACCCTCTACCGCCGTGCCATGTCCATCCAGCACCGGATGGAGCGGATCAAAAAGACCGAGAAACCCAAGACAGAAAAGACCATGAAGGCCACCTTCGGGGAAAAGGATTTCTCCGGCGATGTGGTGTTTGAAATGAAGCGTGTGGCCAAGGGCTTTGATGGCAGAACACTGTTTTCCGATGTGGAGCTGACGGTGGAAGGCGGCGAGCGGATCGCCCTGCTGGGTGACAACGGCACCGGCAAGACCACCTTTATCAAGTGCCTTTTGGGAGAAGAAAACTGCGAGGGCAAGATCAAGTTCGGCCCCACTGTGAAATGGGGCTATCTGCCCCAGACCATCCGCTTTGCCCACCCGGAGCGTACTCTCTATGATACCATGCTCTACGAGAAAAACTGCACCCCACAGACGGCTCGTGACCGCCTGGGCGCATTTTTGTTCCAGGGCGAGGATGTGTTCAAGACAGTAGGAAACCTCTCCGGCGGCGAGCAGTCTAGATTGCGGTTGTGCATGCTGATGGATGAGAAAATCAATCTTCTGATTCTGGACGAGCCTACCAACCATCTGGATATTGCCTCCAGAGAATGGGTGGAAGCCGCCATCGAGGAATTTGAAGGTGTGCTGCTGTTCGTCTCCCATGACCGCTATTTTATTGAGAAATTTGCTGAGCGCATCTGGCATCTGGAGGACGGGAAGATCCGGGATTTCAAGTGCGGCTACAGTAAGTACCGTTCCATTCTGGATCATGAGTCTGCAGTGCGTCAGCCTGCGGCTGTGGCAGAGCCGAAGGTCAAAAAGGAAAAGCCCAAGGGCGGCACCAAGGAAACCGAGAAGCTGATTCGCCGCCTGGAGCGGGAGATCGAGAAGCAGGAAACAGCCATTGCGGAGCTGGACACTGCCATTGAAGGCGCCGCTGCGGACTATCAGGAGCTGACCCGTCTGCTGGGAGAAAAGGAAGAAGCGGAAATGGTGCTGCTGGAATTGATGGAGCAGTGGGAAGCCGCACAGGAGGCACTGTAATGGGCAAGCTGGTGCGGGACAGAATCCCGGAAATCATTGAAAAAAATGGTGAAATTCCCCACATCCGTATTTTGGCGGAAGAAGAATATCGCCGCTGTCTGGAAGCCAAACTGGATGAAGAGGTGGCGGAATTCCACGCCGATCAAAACGCCGAAGAACTGGTGGACATTCTGGAAGTGGTGTACGCGCTGGCGGAATCCATTGGATGTACCCGAGAGGAATTGCTGACCTGCTATAACAAGAAACACGCCGAAAGAGGCGGCTTTCAGAAGCGGATTTTCCTGATGGGGAAGGAATGACCCTTGACACCTGCTATCCGCAGGCCTATAATACCAAAAGAAATATAAAACCTAAGGAGCGCGAAAAAATGAGTTCTTGTAGTGGAAATTGCTCCACCTGCGGCAGCGATTGCGCCGACCGTAAGGCTGAGAGCCTGCTGGCTGCCCCCAATCCCAAGTCCAGCATTAAAAAAGTAATTGCGGTTGTATCCGGCAAGGGCGGCGTGGGTAAGTCCACCGTCACCTCTATGCTGGCTGTTGCCATGGCCCGGAAGGGCAAGCGGGTGGGCGTGCTGGATGCCGATATCACCGGTCCCTCCGCACCTACTGCCTTTGGTGTCACCGAGTGCCAGGGTGCCACCCAGGAAGGCCTGTATCCTGCCCTGACCCGGGGCGGTATCCAGGTGATGTCCATCAACCTGCTGCTGGATAATGCCACCGATCCCGTGGTATGGCGCGGCCCTGTCATTGCCGGTGCTGTGAAGCAGTTCTGGACCGATGTGATCTGGGAAGATGTGGACTATATGTTCGTGGATATGCCTCCCGGAACCGGCGATGTGCCTCTGACCGTGTTCCAGAGCCTGCCCGTGGACGGCATTGTGATCGTCACCAGCCCTCAGGATCTGGTGAGCATGATCGTGTCCAAGGCCGTGAAGATGGCCAACATGATGCACATTCCCGTGCTGGGCTTTGTGGAGAACTACAGCTACCTGCAGTGCCCCGATTGCGGCAAGAAGATCAATGTCTTTGGGCAGAGTAAGCTGGATGAGATTGCGGAGGCGTTCAATCTGCCTGTGCTGGCACGGCTGCCCATTGATCCCAAGGTTGCTGAGGCTTACGACAGCGGTCTGATGGAAACTGTTGACACCGAGGCGATGGCTGCTGCTGTGGCAGCTGTGGAGGCCTGCTGATGCGAAAGCTTTCCTGCCTGCGCTGTGACGGCACCATGGAGCATGTGGGCCGGGAGAATCTGCAGCTGGGCAGAACAGGCTGGATTCTGGGTGATCTTCCCAATCTGCTGGCAGGTGCTCTGAATGTGGATATCTACCTGTGCCCCAAATGCGGCAAGATGGAATTCTTCCATTCCAATTTCGAAGGCGAGCCTAACCGCTACCGGAATGCGGAACTGCCGGAAAAGCAGTGCCCCTCCTGCGGCCTGTCCATTGACTTCGATTACCCCAAGTGCCCCTGCTGCGGCTACGAATTTAAATGAAAAAGAGCGAGCTTCCAGCTCGCTCTTTTTATGCATAAAAGAAGCGGGCTGAAATTCAGCCCGCTTTAGTCTTATTCGGTAGTGTAGTTATCGAAGTAGCCCTGGATATAGATAATGGGAGTGCCCTTATCGCCGGAACCGGAGGTCAGGTCACACAGAGAGCCGATCAGGTCGGTCAGGCGGCGGGGGGTGGTGCCCTGGGAGGCCATGTTGCCAACCAGACTGGTGCCATCCTTCTGCTGGATGGAGTTCTTGATGGCGTCACGCAGTGCCTCGCCGGAGAGATCGGCGAAGGTATTGTCAGCCAGGTACTTCAGCTTCAGCTCGTTGGGAGTGCCCTCCAGACCTGCAGTGTAAGCAGGGGAGACCACGGGGTCAGCCAGCTCCCAAATCTTGCCCACGGGGTCCTTGAAAGCGCCGTCGCCGTAGACCATAACTTCCATGCACTTGCCGGTAGCTTCCAGCAGCTGCTTCTGGACGTCTTCCACCAGATCCTGGCAGTCACGGGGGAACAGCTTAATGGTGTCCTCGGTGGCCTTGTTGGAGCCCAGCAGACCGTAGCGGGCATTGTAGCCGCTGCCGTTGATGGGAGCGCGCATAATCTCATCCATGCCGAACACCTTCTCGGCACCGGCAGCCCGGAGCAGACGCTTGGTGCGCTCTCTGGTGTGGATATCGCAGTTCAGAACATTCTTGGTGTAGGGCAGAACGGCTCTGGGATCGTTGGCCAGAATGATCTCAGCTTCGGCACCACACTCGTTGATCAGCTGGGTGTAGTACTCGATATAGTCCACGCCGGTGAAGGGATGCTTCACATAGCCGAACAGTTCCCGGAACTTGGCTTCGGTGAGGACATCGCTGTAGGGATTGACACCCTTCTCGTCCATGGTATCCAGGTCGATCAGGTGGTTGCCAACTTCGTCAGAGGGGTAGCTCAGCATCAGAACCACTTTCTTGCAGCCCTTGGCGATACCCCGCAGGCAGATAGAAAAACGGTTGCGGCTGAGGATGGGGAAAATCACGCCAACGGTTTCGCCGCCGAACTTTGCGCGGACATCCGCAGCAATATCTTCAACGGTGCAGTAGTTACCCTGGGCGCGTGCGACGATAGACTCGGTCATAGCCACGATATCACGATCGTGGGGGGTCAGGCCATCTTCACGGATGGCATCCAGGATAGAACCGGTAACAATTTTGGCGAGGTCATCACCTTCGCGAATAATGGGGGCGCGAACACCCATAGAAACAGTACCTAACATCCGGCTCATAAAGAACACTTCCAATCTAAGAGTATAAGGTGGGTTCAAACACCTGTGTATTATAATATATAGAAGTCGATTTGTAAATAAAAGATCTGAAATTTCCGCTAATTTTTACAGAAGGTGACCCACCACATACCATGCAAACAGCAGTACAATCAGCAGCGGGATATATGCAATCAGGGCGGCCGATGCAATACAGACGCTGGCGCAGCCAATATAGTTCAGCGCAGCAATGATTCCGCACAGAAGTCCGGCGGTGAGAATGGCTTTGGCCAGCGCTTTGCCCACAAGTGTAGCAAAGAAGAATGTGTAGAACGCGCCGATCAGAGGATTGACGGTTGCCAATACAGCACCGACAATCAGCTTCAGTGCGCCTACCAGCAGCAAAAGGATCAGCAGTGCCAGAACAATGGTGGGCGCATAGGTAACCAGACCTTCCGGCAGGTAAGTGCGGAAGAACCAGTCCACCGCCAGATGCGCAAAAATGGCCAGCACTACACTGAGACAACGGAAAAACAGCCAGCCAAAGAGATGTTTTCCCTTGGGAAGAATGCTTTCAATGAGATTTGCCAGGAAAGCAAGAATAATCATACTCAGCACCTGTGTGCAGATAATGGTATAGTCTGTACCGGCAAAGGCGAATACATGCATTTCTTCGCCGGAAAAGCTGACCATGGGCAGAGGTGCCACAAACCGTTCAAAGTCACCACCCAGGCTTCGGAAGGCCACAGTAGCGGCATATACGAAAATAATACCGATGGCGGAAGACACAGACTGATTCAGCACGGATTTCTTGCCGAAGATAAATCTGCCGATAACGCCCAGCAATAGAGTGCCCACTGCCAGAATACATGCGGCTTTCCAAAAGACATCAGACCGGAAATCCACGGAAAGCAGCAGTGCTTTAATTTCGTCCATAGTAGAGAACCTCCAGGGAGAATAGAAACAGCCGCCATTGCTGGCGGCTGTAGTCTGTAAAAAGAAGTGAGGGATTAAATTACTTAATCTCAGCCTCAGCGCCAGCTTCCTTCAGCTCGGCGACCAGCTTCTCAGCGTCTTCCTTGGAGATAGCTTCCTTCAGGGTCTTGGGGCAGTTGTCAACCAGATCCTTAGCGTCCTTCAGGCCCAGGCCGGTAGCAGCGCGGACAACCTTGATGACATTCAGCTTGGAAGCGCCAGCGGCCTTCAGGATAACGTCGAACTCGGTCTTCTCTTCAACTTCAACAGCGGCAGCAGCGGGAGCAGCAACAGCAGCGGCAGCGGCGGAAACACCGAAAACTTCCTCCAGGGTGTGAACGAGCTCGGACAGCTCCAGAACAGTCAGTTCCTTAACCTGCTCAACCAGAGCAGTGATCTTTTCAGATGCCATGATAAAATCCTCCTAAATAGTAAATAAGG
>JAFSEW010000037.1 GCA_017435525.1 Oscillospiraceae bacterium
CCTGGTGCTTGATGACTTCCTTCTTGGGCAGCATAGCGAAGGTGCCGTCCTCTTCCATCTTGCGCAGCTGAGCCAGACGGTCGATACGGGTACGCATGGTGCGGAAGTTGGTCAGCATGCCGCCCAGCCAACGGGCGTTGACATAGTAACCGCCGCAGCGGGCAGCTTCTTCCTTGATAGCGTCCTGAGCCTGCTTCTTGGTGCCCACGAACAGGATGTTGCCGCCATTGGCAGAAATTTCACGAACGAAGTTGTAGGCCTCTTCCAGCTTCTTAACGGTCTTCTGCAGGTCGATGATGTAGATACCGTTACGCTCGGTGTAGATGTAGGGGGCCATTTTGGGGTTCCAGCGGCGGGTCTGGTGACCGAAGTGCACGCCGGCTTCCAGCAGTTGCTTCATAGATACGACAGCCATTTTTATTTTCTCCTTTTGTTTTGTCCTCCACCCCGATCATCTCGCACGGCCCGCTTCCGCTTTTGGAAGCACTTGGGGATGCGATCACCGGGTGTGTGGTGTGATTGATGTCATGAGCCTTTTTGCCCATGCCGAACTATTATATTGCAAAGAGTTAGATTTTGCAAGTGCTTTTTTTCATTTTTTCCTGAAAAATCAAAGTTTTTTCAGCTGAACAGCCAGCCGCATTTGTTGCGGGGAACCCGGCACTCTTCGATCTTTGCATCCACCAGGACAATCTCCGGGCCGATGCGCCGGATACACCGCCAGGGGATCAGGTAATCATCCCGATGGCCCAGCAGCCCCATCATCCGGCAGGGCCCCGGCACCACGATGGCCAGCACCTCTCCTTCCGGTATTCCCAGCTGAATATCCTTGATAAATCCCAGCCGTCTGCCGTCATTGACGCAAATCACTTCCTTGCATTGCAGATCCGTAAACTTCACAGACATACCATCCCCTCCCGGCACATTTGTTTAACCCTATGCACCGGGAGGGGAAATATGCTTATGACACGATATTCTTGCGCAGAATGCTGATGGCGTTCTTTTCCAGCCGGGAAACCTGAGCCTGAGAAATTCCCACCAGATCCGCCACCTCCATCTGGGTCTTGCCCCCCACAAACCGCAATGACAGAATCCGCTTTTCCCGGTCACCCAGCCGCCGGAACGCTTCCTTCAGGGCAATATGCTCCATCCAGGTATTCTCCGTGTTTTTGGTATCGTGGATCTGATCCATCACCGTCAGGGGGTCTCCCCCATCGGCGTACACCGGATCATAGAGGCTGATGGGGGCGCATACCGCATCCAGGGCTTCGCTAACGATCTCCCGTTCCATATCCAGTTCCTTTGCAATTTCTTCCAGGGTGGGCTCACGGCCCATCCGGGCAGTCATGACCTCCTTGCACTGCAGTACCCGGTACGCCACATCCCGGATAGACCGGGATACCCGGATGGCGCTGTTGTCCCGGAGGTAGCGCCGCACCTCGCCGGCGATCATGGGCACCCCGTATGTGGAAAAACGCACCTGTTTCTCCGGATCAAAATTGGAAATAGCCTTGATCAGGCCGATACACCCCACCTGGAACAGATCATCGGGGCTTTCCCCCCGTTTGTCAAAGCGCTGAATCACAGAAAGCACCAGCCGCAGATTGCCTTCAATGAGTTTTTCTCTTGCGGCTTTATCACCGGCTTTACTTTGCCGCAGCAGTGTATCCATTTCTTTTTGGGACAAAATCTTCAGCCTGGCCGTGTTTACACCGCAGATTTCAACTTTTCCGGGCATAACCATCCTCCTGTATTTTTGTTTCTGCTTAAGTATTTCCCCGGCAGGCAAAATCATACTGCGCATCATTTGGTGCTTTTTCACAAAAATTTTTCCATATCCCGGAAACAGCGTCAGGGTTTTATGGGCAATTTTGACGGGGCATTTCTAATTTTGGCAGTTTTTCTTGGAATTTTATCCGGCTGCGTCGGGAACATAACGCCGCACTTGCACCGCCGCAGCGCAATTTATGCATCCAGTTATGCACAGCGCAGTTGTTTCCAAAACGCCGGAATAGCTGTTGAAAACCATAAGTTTTCCACATTCTCCACAGGGTTGTCCACAGGCCTTTGTGCAACGATTTCCGGCCTGTGTATACATTTCGGTTTACATAATCAACTTTCCCGGTTTCTTTTGCTTTTTCGCCGGAAAATGGATGCAGTAAAATGCCCAACTCAGCTTCCCGGACGAAGAAAATTCCCCCTTGACAAGCGCCCTTGGGAAACCCGGAAAAATATTTTGTTTTTCCCGGAAATTTTTTTAAAAAAGGGATTGATTTTAGAAATAAACCGCGCTATAATGTGTAGCTGTATGAACCAAAACTGGGGAATAGGAGGTGTAACCATGCCCAACATTAAGTCCTCTAAGAAGGATGTCATTGCTTCCAAGATCGCTTACGAGAAGAACAAGGCCAACAAGTCTGCTCTGAAGACCGCTGTCAAGAAGTTCGAGGCTGCTATTGCCGGTGGCGACCGTGCCGCTGCTGAGGCTGCTCACAAGAACGCTGTTCAGGCTGTTGACAAGGCTGTGACCAAGGGTATTCTGCACAAGAATACTGCTGCCCGCAAGAAGAGCAGCATGACCCTGCATCTGAACAAGATGGCCTGATTTCTCTGAAAATATCTCCCTCCCTCTATTCACCGGAGGGAGTTTTTTCATACCCGCAGTGCGGGCGGACAACTCGCACCAAGCCTTCAGGGTATCGTTACTGCCTTTCCTTGCCCGGTATCCTTACCGTTTCTATTGTAGGGCGGGGCCTTGGTCCCGCCGTTGCGCATAGTCTCCGCATCCTTTTAAAATTCCCGTTGCGTTGCAGCGGGAATTTATTTATAATGTAGCTATCTTTCAAAAGGAGGTGACTGCCATGGCCAAACTGACCGACCCTGTTACCATGCTCAAAGGTGTGGGACCCGCTAAAGCCAAGCAGCTGGCCCAGCTGAATATCCACACACTGCAGGACCTGATCTGCCATTTCCCCCGGGGCTATGAAGACCGGACAAAACTGGTTACCATCAGCCAGCTGGAAGTGGATGTACCCGCCTGCTTCCGGGCCATGGTGATGAACACCCCCCGCACCGCCCACATCCGCAAAGGTCTGGACATCACCCGGGTGCAGGTGGCCGATCACACCGCGCGGCTGAATCTGACCTTCTTCAACCAGAAATTCACCACGGAGCAGCTGGAATACGGCAAAGAATATGTATTTTACGGCGCTGTCAGCGGCGATTACGGCGGCTACAGCATGACCTCCCCCAGCTTTGAACGTCTGGATTCTCCCCCGGTGACCACCCGGCGGATTCTGCCGGTATATCCCCTTACCGCAGGACTTTCCAACGCCACTATGCTGAAAACCATTCGGCAGGCCCTTTCCATCTGCGATCCCCCGGAGGAAATTCTGCCCCCGGAAATCCGGCAGCAGTTCGGCATTCTCCCGGCGGATCGGGCTTATTTCGCTATTCATGAGCCTTCCTCCATGGAGGAAGCGGAAATGGCCAAAAAACGGCTGATTTTCGAAGAATTCTTCATTTTCTCCGCAGGCCTTTCCCTGATGCGGGCCGCCCGGGCCAAAATATCCGCGGTTCCCTATGCAAACTGCGATCTCACGCCCTTTCTCAGGGCCCTGCCCTTTTCCCTCACCGGCGCCCAGAACCGGGCTATCCGGGAGATTCAGAAGGATCTGACCCGGGGAACCCCCATGAACCGGCTGGTGCAGGGCGATGTGGGCAGCGGAAAAACCATGGTAGCCGCTGCCGCGGCTTATCTGGCGGTTTCCAACCGTCAGCAGGCGGCGCTGATGGCGCCCACGGAAATTCTGGCGGAGCAGCATCACGCCTCTTTGTCCCGGCTGTTTGCGCCCCTTGGGATTCAGGTACTGCTGCTCACCGGCTCCATGACCCCGAAAGAAAAGCGCCTTGCCCGGGAAGCCATTGCCGCAGGGGATGCCCAGCTGGTCATCGGCACCCACGCCCTGCTCACCGACGCTACGCAATTCCGGCAGCTTGGCCTTGTGATCGCCGACGAGCAGCACCGGTTCGGGGTTGCCCAGCGGGCTGCCCTGGCGGAAAAAGGCAGCAATCCCCACCTTCTGGTGATGTCCGCCACGCCTATTCCCAGAACCCTGGCACTGCTGCTCTACGGGGATCTGGAAGTTTCCATCATCGACGAGCTGCCCCCGGGCAGAGAGCCGGTAGACACTTTCCTGGTAGGTGAAAATCTCCGGGCCCGGATCAACGCCTTTATCCGCAAGCAGGCCGCCGAGGGGCACCAGTGCTATGTGGTATGCCCCGCGGTGGAGGAATCAGAAGAGCTGAACATCAAAGCCGCGGAAACCTGGGCGGAAACCCTGCAGAAAACCGTTTTCCCGGATCTGCGCATCGCCCTGCTTCACGGGCAGATGAAGGGGAGCGAAAAGGAAGCGGTCATGGCCGCCTTTGCCGCAGGAGAAGCGGATGTGCTGGTAGCCACCACCGTCATTGAAGTGGGCGTGGATGTGCCCAACGCCACGCTGATGGTCATTGAGGACGCCGACCGGTTCGGCCTTTCCCAGCTGCACCAGCTTCGGGGTCGGGTAGGCCGGGGCAAGGCCAAGAGCTTCTGCATCCTCACTTCCCGGAACAAAAATCCCCAGACCCTGGCCCGGCTGAAAGCCCTGTGCGCCACGGGCGACGGCTTTAAAATCGCGGAAGAAGATCTGGCCCTTCGGGGCCCCGGTGACTTTTTCGGCTCCCGGCAGTCCGGTCTGCCGGCTTTCCGGGTAGCCAGTCTCAGCTGTGACCTGGCAACCCTGAAGCAGGCCCAGGAAGCTTCCAGCGCCTGGATCAATGCCCACGGTGCCGACGACACCAAGGAGGCAAACGCCCTGCGCAGCCGCATCGCGGAGCTGTTCCGCAGAGGGCAGCTGACCATGAATTAAGGGTTTGCCGACCCAGAAACATAGAATTTTCTGCCAAAAACAGCCTGTTTATTTAAAACTTTCTTAACATTTCCCGGCAGGATTGGCGTATTTTGCCAATCCTGCCGGACTATATTTATGTCTTTTCGTTGAAATTTCAAAAAGTGGTTGTAACTTGCACAAAAATGATGTAAAATAGTACGGCTAAAAGAATGCATACCCAGTATTTTAATATATATGGAGGAACTTATTATGGAAAAGCCCATTGTATTGGTTATTATGGACGGCGTCGGCAAGGGTGACGGCGGCAGCGGCGATGCTGTTGTGCAGGCCAAGACCCCCACTCTGGACCGTCTTCTGGCAACCTGCCCCCATACTTACCTGAAAGCCCACGGCACCGCTGTCGGCCTGCCCTCCGATGAGGATATGGGCAACTCCGAGGTTGGCCACAACGCACTGGGCTGCGGTCAGGTCTACTCTCAGGGTGCCAAGCTGGTTGGTGAGTCCATCGCCAACGGCGCGCTGTACGCTTCCGAAACCTGGAAGGCTCTGGTTGCCAACGCAGAAGGCAAGGCCCTGCATTTCATCGGCCTGCTGTCCGACGGCAACGTTCATTCCAACATCCATCACCTGATCGCCCTGCTGAAGCAGGCCAAGGCCGAAGGCGTGAAGAAGGCCTACTGCCACATTCTGCTGGACGGCCGTGATGTCCCCGCCACCTCCGCTCTGGAGTATGTGGGCATGCTGGAGGATGTGCTGAAGGAGCTGAACACTGAGGGCTGTGACTACGCCATCGCTTCCGGCGGCGGCCGTATGCAGGTGACCATGGACCGTTACGAGGCCAACTGGGGCATGGTGGAAAAGGGCTGGCGCACCCATGTGCAGGGCCAGGGCCGCATGTTCGCCTCCGCTGCTGAGGCCATCGAGACCTACCGTGCCGAGACCGGCTGCATCGACCAGGATCTGCCCGCCTTCGTGGTTGCCCGTGATGGCGAGCCCGTGGCCAAGATCGCCAACGGCGACAGCGTGATCCTGTTCAACTTCCGCGGCGACCGGGCCCAGGAAATCTCCCTGGCCTTCGACCGGAAGGACTTCGACAAGTTCGACCGGGGCGACTACACCGGCGTTATGTTTGCCGGTATGCTGCAGTACGACGCTGACCTGAACATCCCCGAGAACTACCTGCTGCAGCCCCCCGTTATCACTAACACCCTAACCGAGGTTCTGTGCGCCGCCGGTATCCATGAGTATGCCGTGTCCGAGACCCAGAAGTACGGCCATGTGACTTACTTCTGGAACGGCAACCGTTCCGGCAAGGTGGACGAGGCTCTGGAAGTTTATGAGGAGATTCCCTCCGATGTGATTCCCTTCGAGCAGGCTCCCGCCATGAAGAGCAAGGAGATCACCGAGAAGATGGTGGATGCCATGGCCTCCAAGAAGTTCCAGTTCATCCGCTGCAACTTCCCCAACGGCGACATGGTGGGTCACACCGGTGTCATGGAAGCCGTTATCACCGGCATGGAGTGCGTGGACGCAGGCCTGGCCGCCATCATCGAAGCTGCCGATCAGTACGGCTACACCGTGCTGGTCACCGCTGACCACGGCAATGCCGACCAGATGACCGAGACCAAGAAGGGCAAGACTTCCGTCCGTACCGCCCACTCCCTGAATCCCGTTCCCTTCATCATCTATGACAACGGCAAGACCTGGACCATCAAGGACGGTGCCTACGGCCTGGCCAATGTGGCTCCCACCGTTGTGAAGATGATGGGTCTGACTGCCCCCGCATGCTGGGAAGAGAGCATGGTTTGATCCTATTTTAACTGGAGGTTCTATGTATGATCCGACACAATAATGACAACGGCAGCGTCAATGTCAGCACCGGCGTCTATACCGACATCGCCGGCAACGTGGCATCCAGCTGCTTCGGTGTCAAGGGCATGGCCGCCCGGTCCGTGAAGGACGGCGTCTATCACCTGCTGCGCAAGGAATCCATGAGCAAGGGTGTGAATGTGACCGTCCACGCGGACGACACCATTTCCATCGATCTGCACATCATCGTGGACAATGGCGTGAATCTGACCACCGTGGGCGAGAGCATCATCTCCCGGGTGCGTTATGAAGTTAGCAAGTATACCGGCACGGAAGTCCGGGATGTAAATGTTTATATCGATTCCATGATGATCGGTTAATGGAGGTTAGAAGTAATTGAGACAGACAATCAACGGAGCCGATCTTCGCAGAATGATCATCAGCGCCGCTGCCACCATCGAGATCCGCAAGCAGAAGCTGAACGATCTGAACGTTTTCCCTGTGCCCGACGGTGACACCGGCACCAACATGTCCATGACCATCAATACCGCCGCCGCGGATCTGCGCAAGGCAGAAGATCCTTCCCTGGAGAAGGTCGCTTCCATTGCCGCTTCCGCCATGCTCCGGGGTGCCCGGGGCAACTCCGGCGTCATTTTGTCCCTGCTGTTTAGGGGCATTTCCAAGCGTCTGAAGGGCGTAGAGATCTGCGACGGTGTGCTGTGGGCAGAAGCTCTGCAGGCCGGTGTGGATGCCGCCTACAAAGCCGTTATGAAGCCCGCTGAGGGCACCATCCTGACGGTCGCCCGTCTGGCTGCCGCCAAGGCTGCCCAGGCTGCTCAGGAGAACAACTTCTTCGAGCATGTGCAGCTGGCTGCCCTGGAAGAAGCCCGGGCTGCCCTGGCCAACACCCCCAACCAGAACCCCGTGCTGAAGAAAGCCAATGTGGTGGATGCCGGCGGCAAGGGCTGGGTGTATGTGCTGAAGGCCTTCTACGGCGTGCTGCAGGGTGAAGATGTGGTGGCTCCTGAAAGTGAAGATATGCCCACCGTCAGCGAAGCCGCTTCCTTCGACGATTTTGACACCGAGGAAATCACCTTCACTTATTGCACCGAGTTTATCATCAACCGTGAGAACGATCTGGACCCCGAAAAGCTGCGGGACTTCCTCTCCAGCCTGGGTGACAGCCTGGTTCTGGTGGATGACGACGAGATCATTAAGGTTCATGTGCATACCAACGATCCCGGCAAGGCCCTCCATGAAGCCATGGACTACGGCTCCTTCGCCACCGTCAAGATCGAAAACATGCGTCTGCAGCACACCGAGAAGGTGATGACCGAGGCCGAGAAGAGCCCCAAAATCGCCGAGCCCCAGAAGCCTCTGGGTGTTGTGTCCGTGTGCGCCGGTGCAGGCCTGGCAGACGTATTCGGCAACCTGGGCGTGGATGCCATCATCTCCGGCGGCCAGACCATGAACCCCAGCACCCAGGATATTCTGGAAGCTGTGAACAGCGTTCCCGCTGAGACCGTGTTCATTCTGCCCAACAACAAGAACATCATCATGGCTGCCCAGCAGGTGGAGGGTCTGACCCCCAAGAATGTGGTGGTCATCCCCAGCAAGACCGTGCCCCAGGGCGTTACCGCCATGCTCAGCTTCAACCCAGAGGGTGAAGTGGAAGAGAACACCCAGGCTATGGCTGAGGCACTGGACACCGTGGACACCATGCAGATCACCTACGCTGCCCGGAACTCCGATTTCGACGGCTACCTGATCCATGAGGGCGACTATCTGGCCATGTGCGGCAGCAGTCTCTTCGGTACCAGCCGGGACATCAAGGTTCTGCTGCGGGCCCTGGCTGAAAAGGTTCGCGACGACGGCAAGGAGTTTGTCACCATCTACTACGGTGAGGACATTGCCGAAAAGCACGCGCAGAAGGCTGCGGATCTCTTTGCTGAAATTTGCCCCGACGCGGATGTGACCCTGCTTAGCGGCGGTCAGCCCGTGTACTACTATATGATCTCCGCGGAATAATGCGGTAACCCAAAAGGAGCTGCAGCGCAGCTCCTTTTTCCTTATATCCGGCAGAATTTCTTCATATACTATGGCTAAAGGAGGCCGCAGTATGGAGAAATTTACCGCAAAACTACAATCTCTCTGGCAGCAGCTGCGCCATCTGCAGATCCCGCTCCACGCCGCCAACACCGGTTACTTTCTGATCCTTTCGGTGTTTCCGGCATTGGTGCTTCTGCTGAGCCTGCTGCGCAGCACCAGTCTGGATATTCACAGCCTGCTGCGGTTTCTGGAGGGATTTATTCCCCATGCGCTGCTGCCGGAAGCGGAGCTTCTGATCATCGATGTGTACGAAGAAACCTCCGGTGCCTGGCTGGGCATCTCTGCCCTGACCGCCCTGTGGTCATCCAGCAGGGGGATGTACGGCCTGCTGACCGGGCTTAACGCCATCTATCATGTGCCGGAAAGCCGGGGGTATTTCCGTACCCGGCTGCTGTGTGTGGGCTACACCTTCGGTTTTCTGCTGGTGCTGCTTCTGACCCTGACGCTGCATATTTCCGGCACGGAGCTGGTGCAATTTCTGAAAGATTCTCCACTGCCCTTTCTGCGGTTTCTCACCGCGGTGGTAGATCTGCGGTTTTTCCTGCTGGTGGGGCTGCAGACCATGCTGTTTTGCGCCATGTTCATGGCGCTGCCCAATCGGAAAAACCGCTTCCGGGACAGCTTGCCCGGTGCATTGCTGGCATCCATCGGCTGGCTGATTTTCTCCCATCTGTTTTCCCTGTATGCCACCCGATTCCCCGGCTACGCAGGCATCTACGGTTCTGTCTATACCATTGCATTGAGTATGCTGTGGCTTTATTTCTGCATCGGCATTGTGTTTTACGGCGGCGTTCTGAACATGCTGCTGCAAAGGGATAATTTGTAAAAAAAGCGCAAATGTTTACGCTGTGTTCATAAAACAGGTATATTATCAAAAAAAGCAAGGAGGAATGGGCATGTTTGGCTATGTCACCGCCAATATGAAAGAACTGACGAAGCCCCAGCAGCTGCGCTACAACGCCGTATACTGCGGCATCTGTCGGCAGATCCGGGTCCGTGCCTCCCAAACCGCCCGGCTGGGGCTGCGCTATGATATGGCATTTCTGGCACTGCTGCTGATGAGCCTTTACGAGCCGGAGGAAACATCCGGTGACCGGGCCTGTATGCTGCACCCCTTTGCCAAGCGCGCCTGGGTGGACAACGCCTATATCCAATACGCCGCGGATATGAATGTAGCGCTGGCCTACTATAACGCCGTGGATGATATTACCGACGAAGGCAGGCTTTCCGCCAAAATTATGGCGGGGGTCTTCGGCAAGACCCTACCGGAAATCGAATCCCGGTTTCCCCGGCAGTGCAGCGCCATCCGCAACTGCATCCGGGAGCTGGACGCGTTGGAAAAAACCGGCTGCTCCAATCCCGATCAGACTGCCGGCTGCTTCGGCAGGCTCATGGGAGAGCTGCTGATCTACCGGGAGGATATGTGGTCACCCACTCTGCGGCAAATGGGTGACGCCCTGGGCCGGTTCATCTATCTCACCGACGCTGCGGTGGATTTCCGAAAAGACCGCAAGCACGGCAGCTACAATCCCTTCCTGGCCATGGGCATGGAAGAAAACTGGCAGGCCTGGGAAGACTATCTGGTGCTGGCTATGGCCCGGTGCACCCGGCATTTTGAAGCCCTGCCTCTGGTGCAGGACAAGGATATACTGGATGCCATCCTCTACAGCGGCATCTGGATGGAATTCAGGAGAAATATGCCCCGGCAGCAGGCCGGGCAGGAGGAGACGCCATGATGGACGATCCGTACAAGATTCTTGGGGTCAGCCCCGACGCCACCGACGCGGAAATCAAACAGGCTTACCGAAAGCTTGCAAAGAAATATCACCCGGATCTGAACCCCGGAGATGCCTACGCCGCAAAGAAAATGCAGGAGGTCAACGCCGCCTACGAGCAAATCAAGAATCCCGACAAGGGACCTTCCGGCTATGGCAGCAGTCAGACCGGCTACGGCAGTTCCCAGAGCTACGGCGGATACGATCCCTTCGGCGGTGCCTGGCAGCGGGCTTGGGAGCAGCAGGCAAGGCAGCAGCAGGGCGATCCTTATCAGCGCTCCGCTGAGCAGTACATCCGCTACCGCCGTTACCAGGAAGCCCTGAACACCCTGCAAAGCTCCCAGCTCAGGGATGCCCGGTGGTACTATCTCAGTGCCCTGGCCAACGACGGTCTGGGTAACCAGGTAACCGCTCTGGAACATATCCGCAAAGCGGTTTCCATGGAGCCGGACAACTACACATACCTGCAGACCCTGGAAGAAATTGAAAACGGCGGCGCAAGCTACCGGCGGCAGGCAGGCAATTTCCGCACCTTCCACATGGGCGGTTCTCCCTTTGCATCCTTACTGCTGTGCTGGTGTCTGCAGCTGTTCTGCTGCCGTGGCCGCTTTTTCTGTTGTTGACAGGTGCGATCCTGCGTGGTAGAATAAATCCGACAATTTGATAACCCTCCGCGTGGCAGATCGGGGCGAGGAACCCCGGCTGCTGAACAAGATAATCGGGTGTGATTCCCGAACGGTACCGCCGCTGTATGTGGGCAGTACGCTTCTTTCGGCGAAAGCCGGTCACTGGGCAACCGGGAAGGCAGGAGCGTGCGCGAGGCCGCAGCCCTCAACCCCACGAGTCAGAAGACCTACGCGCCAGGATTCTCCCTTTGCCTGCGTGATATGGGCAAAGTGCTTTGTCGCAGAAAAACGGCTGCGGCGCCCGTATTGGGTGCCGCAGCCATCTTGTTTTTAGGAGGAAATTTTATGAACAACAAAAAGCTGATCCTTGCCGCAATCGCCCTGGTAGCCATTATCGCCGTTCTGGTGGGTGTATACCTGGCCACCCGGTCCGGCCCCGCCGCCGCAGGTGCCAAGGCCATTACCGTTACGGTGGTCCATTCCGACGGTACGGAAAAGGTTTTCCACTACAACACCGATGCCGAAAAGCTGGGCGCTTATCTGGAAGAGCAGGGTCTCATTGAATCCCAGGGTGCCGATGCCGGTATGTTCCATACCGTAGACGGCGAAAAGGCTGACTGGAATGTAAACCAGAGCTACTGGGCCTTCTATCTGGGGGAAGACTACGCCATGACCGGTATCTATGACACCGACATTGCCGATGGCGGCGTCTACAAGCTGGTGTATACCATTGGATAAGACGAAGCTGACCCTGCGGGATGTTGCGCTGTTCGGTGTTCTTGGGGCGCTGACCTTCGGCCTGAAAGTGGCCATGAGCTTTTTGCCCAATATTGAGCCCACCTCTTTGCTGGTGATGGTGTACGCCGTGGTGTTCGGCCGGAAGGCACTGTACCCCATCTACCTGTATGTGGCGCTGGAAATTCTGTTTTACGGCATCCAGCTGTGGAACATCAACTATCTGTATGTATGGCTGATCCTGGCGCTGGGTGCCTGGATGATGCGCAAAACGGAGCAGCCTCTGGCCTGGGCGCTGCTTGGAGCCGTATTCGGCCTGTTCTTCGGCGCCCTGTGTGCCCCGGTGTATCTGTTTACCGGCGGCCCTGCCGTGGCGCTGAGCTGGTGGATTTCCGGCATCCCCTTTGATCTGCTGCACTGCGGCGGTAATTTTGTTATGGTACTGGTGCTGTTCAAGCCTCTGCGCAGGCTGCTGACAACCCTGTATACCCGGCTTCACGCATAAGAATAGATTCCCCGCTTCCGGAAAGTACGCTGCGAACTTTCCGGGGGCGGGTTTTTTCTTTTGCGCTTTAGGAATATTCTTCTTCAAAGGGGGCAAGAATCTTCCATGCATCCCACCAGCGTCCCCGGTACATCCCGAAACGCAGACAGCACCTCTATGGTAACCCCCTGTTCCTTCGCCAATGCTACACACCGGTCATGGAGCACCTGGGCACCGCTTTGCGCCAAATGCAGCATGGCATCCCAGGAAAGGGCGGTATATTTTACCGCGTCCGGGAATTTGCGGGGATCTTTATCGTACACACCGTCCACATCGGTAAAAATCCGGCATTTGTCTGCCTGCAGAAATGCCGCCAGCGCCACCGCCGTGGTGTCGGAACCGCCACGGCCCAGAGTGGTTACATCTCCGTTTTCTCCGATTCCCTGAAAGCCCGCCACCACCACAACATTGCCGGATGAGAGCTCTTTCTCAATTCTGCCGCCGCGCACAAAGTGGATTTTGGCATTGCCATAGGTGCTGTCCGTCCGGATGCCGGCCTGCCATCCGGCCAGGCTGACAGCCCGGCAGCCCGCTTTCTCCAGCGCCATTGCCATCTTTCCGGCGCTGAGCAGTTCTCCCACCGCGATATAGGCATCCTTTTCCCGGGGATTTGCCTGGGCAGTATCCGCCAAAAGCGCATCCGTAGTATCCCCCTGGGCAGATACCACCACGATCATCTGGTGACCTTCTTTCGCCAGAAATGCAACATGCCGGGCGGCCCTTTCCATGCGGGCGTCATCTCCCAGAGAAGTCCCGCCGTATTTATGCACGATCCGCATACCGTCACCTCCGCACCAACCTATGCCGGATGGCAACGCTTTGTGCGAAGAAGGGCGAAAAAAGCGTGCTGCCAATGGCAGCACGCCTGTAAGTTTCCGTTAACCCGCCAGAATTTCCGCCTTGATCACGCCCTCATTCTGCCGCAGCTGCAGCAGCAAGGTTTCCAGGGGCATGGTCATGTTCATAGTCTCGGCAGAAATGGTCACAACAGCGCAGCCGTTGGTGGGTACGATGGAATTGATGGTAAGGATATTCACCTGGCTGTCTGCAAAGGTATTCAGCAGACCGGACAGGATACCCGGGGCATCGTGCAGCAGCAGCTGGAATGTAATGATCCGGCCGGTCATCATATTCTGAAACGGCATCACCGCATCCCGGTACTTATAAAATGCACTGCGGCTGATGCCGGTAACCCGGGCCGCTTCATTGACCGTGGTCACCTTGCCGGTGTCCAGAAGCCGCTTGGCTTCCACCACCTTCAAAAACACATCCGGCAGCGCGGAAGCTTCCACGAGATAGTATTTGGAATCTTTAGCCATAGTAACACTCCTGTGTCTCAATATTTTGTAATACTGTAGCACACATTTGTCTTTTTAGCAAGTACTTGAGGAGGAACTTTATGCCCCGATCCCTGATTAAAAATATTGTCGCGCTGGCAGGCGTGTTTCTTACCGTCTGGCTGGCGCTGCGCTGGCTGCTTCCGCTGCTGCTGCCTTTTCTGCTGGGCACCGCGCTGGCACTGGCCGCGGAGCCGCTGGTAGGGCGGCTTTCCCGGCGGCTGCCCCGGAGTCTAAGCGCCGGTATTGGGGTCGCCCTTACCCTGATCCTGCTTTCTTCCGTTCTGGTACTGCTGCTGGCAGTGGTGCTGCGGGAATTGGGTTCTCTGGCCGGGGCACTTCCGGATCTGGAGCAAACCGCCACCCAGGGGCTGGCCTCTCTGGAAAACTTTCTGTCCGGCATTGCCCTGCGGATGCCTGCCGGGGTGCAGCCGTTGCTGATGCAGCTTCTGTCCGGCCTGTTCAGCGGCGGCAATGCCCTGGTGGACCGTTTGGCCCTGAAGCTTCCCGGCATGGCAACGGCGCTGTTTTCCCATGTTCCCGGCAGCGCTCTGGCTGTGGGCACCGGAATTCTCTCCGGCTTCATGGTATCCGCCCGGCTGCCCCAGCTGCGGCAGCGGCTGTCCCCCATTGGGCAGAAGCTGCAAAACTATCTGCCCATGGCGCAGAAACTGAAGCAATCCCTGTGGGGCTGGCTGAAAGCACAGCTTACCCTGTCTGCCCTCTGTTTTTTTCTGGTATGCACCGGCCTGCTGATCCTGGGTGTGGACTATGCCCCGGTCTGGGCCCTGGCTATCGCCCTGGTGGATGCCATCCCGGTGCTGGGCACCGGCACGATTTTGATTCCCTGGGCGCTGGTGGGGCTGCTCCAGGGAAATCACGCGCTTTCTCTGGGACTTCTGGGCATTTACCTGTGCGCCATGCTTTCCCGGACGGTGCTGGAGCCCCGACTGGTGGGAAAACAGCTGGGCATTGACCCGCTGATGACCCTGATCGCCCTGTATATCGGCTACCGGATCTGGGGTTTCGGCGGCATGCTGCTTTCCCCCATGCTCTGCGCCGCCGCCACGGAACTGACCCATTTTTCCCGGTAATCAAAGTTTTTACCTTTCAGCTATTGTGCATCCACGGTTTTTTTGCTATAATATTGGGAAAAGTTATAAAATGGATGTGTAGTGCTGTGAAATACGGAATTTGGAATGTGTCTGAGCCGAAGATGGAATCTGTCAACGCACTGGTCTCAAGCGGTTACAAGCCCCTCACCGCCATGATTCTTGCCGCCCGGGGTATTGCCGACGGCAAGCAGGCAAACAGCTACCTGTGCTGCGACGCACCGCTGATCGATCCCTTTGCCATGACGGATATGGCCCTGGCCGTGGGCAGAATTGCCCTGGCTATGGAGCGGGGCGAACTGATCGCCGTCTTTGGCGACTATGATGTGGACGGTATTACCGCCACCTGCCTGCTGACGGATTTTCTGCGCAGCTGCGGTGCCCGGTGTATCTCCTATATCCCCGGTCGCTTGGAGGAGGGCTACGGCCTGAATCCCATTGCGTTGCATCAGCTGCATAATCAGGGTGTCAACCTGATTATTACGGTGGACTGCGGTATCACCGCCGTGGAAGAAGCGCAGCTTTGCAAGCAGCTGGGTATTGATCTGGTGATTACCGACCACCATGAGTGCAAGGATCAGCTGCCGGAGGCTGTTGCCATCATTGATCCCCACCGTCCTGACGGTGGATACCCTCACAAGAATCTCTCCGGCGTTGGTGTAGCCTTCAAGCTTGCTGCCGCCCTCTGCGGCGATCAGGAAGCAGTACTTAACCATTACGCGGACATGGTCTGCCTGGGCACCGTGGCCGATGTGATGCTGCTGCAGGGTGAGAACCGGGTATTTGTAGACAGGGGTCTTGCCGCGCTGCGGCAGAATCCCCGGATCGGCATCGCCGCCCTGATGGAAGAATGCGGCTGCGATCGAAACACCCTCAGTTCTTCCGCCATCGGCTTTATGCTGGCGCCCCGGATCAACGCCGCAGGCCGCATGGGGAAAATCGAGCTGGCCGTGGAGCTGTTCCTGACCGATGATCCTGTGCATGCCGCATCTCTGGCAAAAGCCCTGTGCGAGCTGAACCGGCAGCGGCAAAGCGTGGAATCGGAAATCTACGATCAGGCCATCGCCATGCTGCCCGAAAGCAGCCCGGAAGCTATCGTCCTGGCAGATGACCGTTGGCACCAGGGCGTAGTTGGCATCGTGGCCAGCCGCATCGCGGAAGAATACTGCTGCCCCACCTTCCTGATCTGTCTGGACGGCGATCACGGCAAGGCCAGCTCCCGCAGCTACGGCGGTTTTAATCTGTTCTCTTCCCTCACCGCACTGTCCCCCCTTCTGGAAAGCTACGGCGGACACGAACTGGCTGCGGGCTTTACCATCAACCGCCACAATATCGATGCCTTCCGGGAGCAAATCAGTGCCATGGCTGCTGACTACTACCGGGATGACCTTCCCCGTACCACCCTGGATATTGACTGCGCCATCCCGCCGGAGCTGCTGACCATGCACAATGTGGAAAGCCTCAGTGCTTTGGAGCCCTGCGGCAACGGCTGCCCCAAGCCCATTTTGATGATGGAAAACATGGTGATAGACCGGATTCGGCCTGTAGGCAACGGCAAGCACCTGCGTCTGCGGCTGCACCGGGGCAAGCATATTGTCAATGCCATCTATTTCTCCGTCACTGCCCAGACCGCCTCTATTTCCCAGGGAGATCTGGTGGATGTGGCCTTTGTACCCCAGATCAATGAATTCCGCTCCGAGCGCACGGTGCAGATGAATGTGCTGGATATCCGCCCCAGCTGCACCGCCCCCTGCAGCCCCGAAATCGGTAGCTACCGGGCTCTGCGCCGGGATATGCTGACACCCCAGGCGGCAAGTCTTTTGATGCCGGATCGTGCGACCCTGGCTCTGGTATGGCGGTATCTGGTATCCGTTCCCGGCAGCATTGTGGAAGAAGTGCCGGTCTGCCTGTGCCGAAAGATCGTGCGCTGGTCCGGTACCGGTTTGAGTCTCGCTCAGTTGATGACCTGTCTGGATATTTTCTCCGATGTGGGGCTGCTCCAGGCCCGCCACCTGCACAAGTACATTTCCATCCGGCTGACCCATGGGCCCGAAAAGGCTGACCTGACCCAGAGCCGGACCATGCAGAAGCTGCTTCTTTTGAAAGAGAGTTGAAAATTTTGGAATCCTTTACCGAACATTATGCCTCCATGCGTGCCGCTGTGGAAAAGCGCATGTGTGACGCTGATCTGGCCATTATTGACCAGGCGGTGGAATACGCCCAGGAAAAGCACAAAAATCAAAAGCGCAAGGATGGCTCCCCTTATATTATTCACCCCCTGGCCGTGGCTGAGATCGTAGCGGAGATCGGCCTGGATCTGGACGCCATTCTGGGTGCCCTGCTCCATGACTGCATTGAAGACACCGATGCCTCCCACGACGATATTGCCAGACGCTTCGGCACCACCTGTGCAGAGCTGGTGGAAGGCGTTACCAAGCTGACCCGGGCCAATTTCTCCTCCACGGAGCAGGCCCAGATGGAAAACCTGCGCAAGATGTTCATGGCCATGTCCAAGGACATCCGTGTGGTGCTGATCAAAATTGCTGACCGGCTCCACAACATGCGCACCATGCAGTACCAGAGTCCTGCCAAGCAGATCTCCAAATGTCAGGAGACCATGGACATCTACGCACCTCTGGCACACCGCCTTGGTATGCAGAAGATCAAGTGGGAACTGGAAGATATCTCCCTGCGCTACCTGAACCCGGAAGCCTATGAGCAGATCATGCGCTATCTGCACTCACACCGGGAGCAGGATGAAGCCTTTATGAACACCATCCAGTCCCGGATCACTGACCGTCTGGAATCCGTAGGCATCCACAACACCACCTACGGCCGCATCAAGCATGTGTACTCCATCTACCGGAAGATGCAGAGCCAGAACAAGACCCTGGCAGAGCTCTATGATCTCTACGCCTTCCGGGTGATTGTGGACAATATCCCCAACTGCTACAATGTGCTGGGCCATGTGCACGACCTGTTTAATCTGGTGCCCGGCCGGTTCAAGGACTATATTTCCACCCCCAAGCCCAATATGTACCAGAGTCTGCACACCACCGTCATCGGTACCCAGGGTATCCCCTTTGAAGTGCAGATCCGCACCTGGGAAATGCACGAAACTGCCGAGTACGGTATCGCAGCCCACTGGAAATACAAGCAGGGCACCGGCGGCGGCAACGAAAAGGACTTTGAGTGGGTTCGCCGTCTTCTGGAAAGCCAGCAGGATACCGACGCGGAAGACTATGTGAACTCTCTGAAGATCGACATGTTCGACGATGAGGTGTTCGTCTTTACCCCCAAGGGCAAGATCGTATCCCTGCCCGCCGGCTCCACCCCCATTGACTTTGCCTATGCCATTCACTCCGGCGTCGGTAACGCCATGGTAGGTGCCAAGGTCATGGGCCGCATCACCAACATTGATGCCACGCTGCAGAACGGCGATATTGTGGAGGTCATCACCTCCAAGAGCGCCAAGGGTCCCAGCCGTGACTGGCTGAACATCTGCAAATCCAACCAGGCCCGGACCAAGATCAAGCAGTGGTTTAAGAAAGAAAAGCGGGAAGAGAATGTGGCCCACGGCCGCTCCTCCTTTGAAAGCGAAATGCGCCGCATCGGTCTGCCCCTGTCCATTACCATCGATCCCGAAGTGGCACCCCAGCTGCTGAAAAAGCTGGCTTTTGACAACTGGGAGGATATGTACGCCGCCATCGGCTACGGCGGTCTCACCGCCACCAAGGCTGTTGGCCGTATCCGGGACGATATCAACCGGGCGGTAAAGGCCCAGACCAACGAAAAGCTGCAGCTGAATCCTCTGCGCACCGACAGTTCTGCCCCCCGGCTGAACCGCCATGCGGTGAACGGTGTCATTGTAGAGGATATTGAAAGCTGCATGATCAAGTTTGCCAAGTGCTGCACCCCTGTCCCCGGCGATGCCATCACCGGCTTTATCACCAAGGGCTTCGGCGTTTCCGTCCACCGGTGCGACTGTCCCAACGCTGCCAACCGGGACGATCCCGTTCAGGCTGCCCGTTGGGTGAAGGTGCGCTGGGCCAACCAGGATGACCAGCCCTTCGAAACCACCCTGGAGCTGGACTGCATCACCCGCGACGGCTTGCTGCTGGATGTGGCTACCACCATGACCACTGCCCGTGTCCGGGTGAAGGAGCTGTACGGCAAGGATCTGCCCGGCGGCAGAAGTACCTTCACCGTCCGTTTTGAAGTCAAAGATGTGGCGGAGCTGGATGCTGTGCGCAACAAGCTGCTGAACATCCGGGATGTGGTAGGCTCCCGCCGCGGCCAGAACTAGTAACAGGGTGTAGGGGCGAGCATTGCTCGTCCGCGCATTGCGCATTCGCCCAACCCAACCGAAACCGGAGCTTCCTTCTGCCGGACGGCCAATGGCCGCCCCTAAAACCGGCGTGCCGCCGGTGTCTCCTCGCACCGGGCTTTCCGCTATTCGTTTCTGCCCTTCCCCACCCGGTATCGTTTGCCCTCTGTCACCGTAGGGCGGGGCCTTGGTCCCGCCGTGCCGAATTCCCCAATCATTTCCACACAAAAGGAGCATCATGCCATGCGTGCTGTATTAACAAGAGTCAAATCCGCCTCCGTTGTGATTGACGGCAAGGTAAACGGTCAGATCGGCCGGGGCTTTCTGATCCTGCTGGGCATCGGCCCCAACGATACCGAGAAGGAATGCCGGTATCTGGCAGAAAAGGCCCTGGGTCTGCGGATTTTTACCGATGAAAATGATAAAATGAACCTGGGTCTTGCGGATATCGGCGGCCAGGTGCTGGTGGTGAGCCAGTTCACCCTTTACGGCAACTGCCGCAAGGGTCGCCGCCCCAGCTTTACCGATGCTGCCGGCCCGGAGCTGGGTAACGAACTGTATGAAAAGTTCCTGCAGTACTGTGCGGAACTGGGCTATCCCCCTCAGCACGGCGAATTCGGCGCTCACATGGAAGTGGAATCCGTCAACGACGGCCCCGTGACCCTGATTCTGGATACCCAGCAGCTGCTGGAAGAACCCCGAAGGAAGTGATCGCCTATGATCCGCATCAACACCATGGCTCTGGGCAACTACCAGACCAACTGCTATATCGTCCGGGCGGCGGACGCCAAAAGCTGCGCCGTCATTGACCCGGGCTACACGCCGGATGTGATTTTGGCCTTCCTGGAAAAGGAAGGCCTTGCTCTGGACGCCATCTTGCTGACCCACGGCCATTTTGACCATGTGGGTGCCGTAACGGGTCTGGCAAAAGCCACCGGCTGCCAGGTTTGGATGCACGAACGGGACTATTCCCAGTTCAAAAATCCCACCAACCTCTATTTCTACCCCCTGGCAAACTGTGACGAGCCCCCGATCCACTTCTGCGAAGAAGCGGAAGCGATCTGCGCCGGTGGCCTGACCTTCCGGGTGATGGAAACTCCCGGCCATACCTGGGGCAGCGTATGCTACCTGTGTGAAGATGCCATGTTCTGCGGCGACACCCTGTTTGCCGGTGCCTGCGGCCGCATCGATCTGCCCGGCGGTGACCGGGCAGCCATGGTAAACTCTCTGGAGCGGCTGACGGAAATGACCACCGATTACCGGGTATTCCCCGGTCACGGCGGCAGCTCCACCCTCTTCCGGGAGCAGCAGACCAACCCCTATCTGGGAGGCTGCCTATGAAACTGACACTTCAGGGCCATGATGACCGCTATGCCGTAGAGCAGCTGCAGATGGCCCTTTTTTCCACCCGTCCCGACGGTGAAGCGGTTTCCACTCTCCACCGGGGCGCCACCTGGCTCACCGCTGTGACTGCCGTCACCCTGGATGGCAAGACCACCCGGGCCGTGCGGCGGCTGAAAGCTTCCGAAGAAACGGTACGCGCCCGGCGCAGAGCCCTGCAGCAAAGCTATTATCTGGCTGCGCTGCCCCATCTGCCGGAAGCTCCCGCCTGGGGCGCTTTATCCGGCGTCCGCCCCACAAAGATCACCACCAAGCACATGCTGGAAGGCGGCACTGCCGCTTCTGCCAAGAAGCTTCTGCAGGATGTGTACTATGTGACCCCGGAGCGCCGGGATCTGGCTGTGCACTGCAGCGAATCCACCGTAAAGGCCGCATCCTTGCTGGAGCAGACCGATCTTTCCCTGTATATTGGCATCCCCTTCTGCCCTACCCGGTGCAGCTACTGCAGCTTCGTCAGCCGCACGGTAGGCAAGCGCACAGAGCTGCTGGAGCCATACTTGCAGGCATTGATGCAGGAAATGCGCCATGCCGGGCAGCTTTTGGAAAAATCCGGCCGCAAGGTGCGTACAATCTACATAGGCGGCGGCACGCCCACCACCCTTACCGCCACCCAGATGGCAAAGCTTCTGGACGCGGTGCGATATTCCTTTGATCTGTCCCGGTGCATCGAATTCACCGTGGAAGGCGGCCGTCCGGATACCCTGAATGCCGAAAAGCTGCGCACCATCCGCCGCCACGGGGCTGACCGCATGAGCATCAACCCCCAGACCATGGAAGACCATGTACTTCGGGCCTGCGGCAGACCCCACACCGCCCAGGATGTGCTCCGGGCTTACAAGGAAGCGGAGGATGCCGGTTTCAAGGCCATCAACATGGATCTCATTGCCGGCCTGCCTGCTGACAGCTATGACGGCTTCTGCCGCTCTCTGGATGCGGTAGCCGCCCTGAATCCCGCCAACATCACCGTGCATACCCTGGCCCTGAAAAAGGGCGCCGACCTCTTTGAGAAGCGGGAAAACCTGCCCACCGCCCGGGATGTGACCCAAATGGTGGACTATGCCAACCGTACCCTCCACAGCCTTGGCTACAAGCCCTATTACCTCTACCGGCAGAAGTACATGTCCGGCAGCTTTGAAAATGTGGGATGGAGCCGGGACGGTCTGGACTGCCTTTATAACATCTACATGATGGAAGAGGTGCACAGCATTCTCTCCCTGGGCGGCGGTGGCATGAACAAGGTGAATTTCCCCGACGGCTCTTTGCAAAGATTCCACAACCCCAAGTTCCCGGAGCAGTACATCGAGCAAATCGACAGCGTGCTGCGGCAGAAAGAAGAACTGTTTGAACTGATGAAAGAAGGCATTTGATTTGGATACCCTGATTTCCAATGTAACCGCAGTGACCATGAACGAGCGGATGGAGATTCTATTCGGCGCGTTTCTCGGCATTACTGACGGCAAAATTACCCACATTTCCAAGGTGGCTCCCACTGAGCAGCCCCAGACCATTCTGGACGGCACCGGCATGGTGGCCATCCCCGGCCTGATTAACTGCCACACCCACCTGGCTACCACCGTGCTGCGCAGCTTCCTGGACGATTTCACCAACCGGGAAGCCCTGGAAGCCCTGCTGCAGAAGGAAGCCAAGATGGATTCCCGCTGCGCCAAGGCCGCTGCCACATTAGGCATTGCCGAGTGCCTGCGCTTTGGCATTACCTCCGTTTCCGACCTCTACTACTACCCGGAAGCCACCGCCCAGGCGGCTGCCGATGCAGGCATCAAGGCGAACCTGGCCCTGTCTGCCTACCGGTTTGTGGATGAGAACGAGGATTTCGACTTTGAAACCGACGAGCAATGCCGTGAAACTGTCCGGGTGGCAGAAAAATGGCACGGCTACGATCATGACCGCATCAAGATCGACTGCGGCATCTACGCCGAATACACCGGCAACCGGCAGCTGTGGGAAGGCCTTTCCGCCTATGCCGCGCAGAAGGGCCTTGGCATGCAGCTACACCTGGCAGAAATCCGGGAAGAAGTGGATTCCTGCCTGGACCGCACCGGCCTGGGCCCTGCTGAGCTGCTCAGCTGCCACGGCATGTTCCTGCCCAAGGCCACTGCCGCAGGCTGTGCCTTCCTCAGTGAAGAAGAG
Source organism: Oscillospiraceae bacterium (assembly GCA_017435525.1). Taxonomy (GTDB): domain Bacteria; phylum Bacillota; class Clostridia; order Oscillospirales; family Oscillospiraceae; genus Faecousia. The sequence goes on from JAFSEW010000037.1 coordinate 22,816, forward strand.
CGCAAGCTCCTGGGCAAGAAGAAAGTATCTGCCGTAGCTCTGCCCCTCACCGCCGCCAAAGCGGGTCTGCCCTCCACCCCCGTGGCGGAGTGTGTTAAGGCCGGTATGAATGTGGCGCTGGGTACCGGCGGCGTTACCGAATGCGGCAACATGGATCTGTTTGAAGTGATGCGCGCCGCTGTCATGGCAGCACGCTGCACCGGCGGTGACCCTTCCGCCATGCCTGCCCAGGCAGCGCTGATGATGGCCACCGTCTGCGGTGCCATGGCCCAGGGCCGCGCCGACAGCTGCGGCATGCTGAAAGAAGGCCTGGATGCCGACATCGTGCTGGTGGATTTCTCCGCGCCCCACCTGATGCCCTGCCACAATGTGCTAAGCGGTCTGGTATTCTCCGCCAAGGGCGGCGATGTGGCCATGACCATGGTGCGGGGCAAGATTCTCTACCAGAATGGCCGCTTCCCCACCATTGATCTGGCAGCGGCTGTGGAAGAACTGACTTCCTACGCCATCCCCCGGCTCTTTGATGCCCAGTAAGGAGGAAATCATGTCTCAAGCTCCCAAAAAACAGTCCTTCCTTCATGGCGCGGCGCTGCTGGCTCTGGCTACCGCCATCGTAAAGGTCATCGGCGCGCTGTATAAGCTGCCCCTCAAGATGGTCATCGGCGACGAAGGCTACAGCTATTTCTCCACCGCCTATGATATCTACACCGTGCTGCTGCTGGTTTCCACCGCCGGTCTGCCGGTGGCTATGAGCCGGATGATCAGCCAGGCCACCTCTTTGGGCAACGGCAAACAAATCAAGCGGGTATATGCCTCCGCCAGAGCGTTGTTCCTGGGCATCGGCGGCGTCAGCACGGCTCTCATGATGCTGCTGTGCAAGCCCCTGGCCAATGCCCTGGAGCAGCCGGATGCCTGGTTTGCCATTGTGTGTCTGGGCCCCTGCGCCTTCCTCATGGGCATTATTTCCACCTACCGTGGCTTCTTCCAGGGCCAGGGCAACATGATCCCCACATCCATCAGTCAGGTGCTGGAAGCCATCGCCAAGCTGGTGGCAGGCCTGCTGGCAGCCATCGTGCTGCTGCATGTTACCGGCAGTATTCCTCTGGCAGCCGGCGGTGCCATTCTGGGCGTCACCTTCAGCTGTCTGATTTCCGTTGTCTATCTGGCCTTTGTGTTCCACAGATCCGGTGCCATGCCCGCAGCCGAATCCGGCGAAGCCGATTCCTTCGGCCTGACCACCAAACGGCTGCTGGCCATTGCCGTTCCCATCACCATCGGCGCTGCGGGCCTGCAGCTGCTGACTGTGGTGGAGACCAGCCTTTACATGGACCGGCTGATCTCTCTGCTGGAAACCGGCCGTCTCACCGGCCCGCTGATCGACCTGCTGGAACAGGAAGTCACCGCCAATAATCCCCTTGGCCTTACCGCCGCGGAAAAGCACGCCAAGATCGCCGCCAACCTCAACGGTATCTACAACATGGGCAAAACCATCTACAATATGCCCAACGCCTTTATTACCCCCATCACCGTCAGTATCATCCCTGCTGTCACGGCCCATCTGACCCTGGCAAACAGCCTGGGTGTCAAGTCCACGGAAGAATCCGCAGCCCGGATCACCGCCCTGCTGAGCCTGCCCTGTGCGGTGGGTCTGATGGTGCTGGCGGAGCCCATTATGGCGCTGCTGGGCGGCTACAGCGGCGAAAAACTGGTGCTGGCCGGGCAGCTGATGGCACTGCTGGGCATCAGCGTATTCCTGCATGCCATCGTGCTACTGACCAACGCCCTGATGCAGGCCCACGGCCACGCCAATATCCCCGTGGTGAATATGCTGTGCAGCGGCACCGTGAAGCTGATCGTGGTGTATATCCTGGCAGGCAACCCTGCCATCGGTATTCTGGGCGTGCCCCTGGGCACCGCTCTGTGCAACTTAAGCATCGCGGCGCTGAATCTGATTTCTATCCGCAGATGCATCCCGGAAAGACCCGCCATCGTAAGAAATCTTCTGCGTCCGGTGCTGCCCGCAGCCGTTATGGGTGCCGCGGCCTGGTTCAGCTGGAAGGGCCTTGTTGCCCTGCTGGGTGCCGATACCAGCCGGATCATTCTGTGCGGCGCGCCCATTGCCGTGGCCGGCGCTCTGTATCTGGTGCTGGCGGTGCTGTGCAAAGCCTTTACCCGGGAAGACTGCGAGCTTTTGCCCAAGGGTGACAAGATTGCCCGGCTTCTGCGGCTGTAATTACCAAAAATCAGAAAAAGTCCTTGCAATCCTGGATTTTTTGTGATATTTTAAGTCACGCTGCGTATCATGAAGATAATTATCATCTGATTGGAAAGAGGAGTATTGTATGAACAAAACGGAACTGATTGCCGTTGCTGCGGAAAAATCCGGCATCACCAAGAAGGATGCAGAGCGTTTCCTGAATGCCGCCCTGGACACCATTACTGCCGCCCTGTCTGAAGGTGACCGTGTGCAGCTGTCCGGCTTCGGTATTTTTGAAGCCAAGGCCCGGGAAGCCCGGGTAGGCCGCAATCCCCGCACCAAGGAAACCATCGAAATCCCCGCTACCCGCACCCCCGCTTTCAAGGCCAGCAAAGCCCTGAAAGACGCCGTGGCTAAGTAATTGCTTATGCGGCTAGACAAGTATCTGAAGGTTTCCCGCCTCATCAAGCGCCGCACCGTGGCCAACGAAGCCTGCGACAACGGTCGCATCAGCGTCAACGGCCGGGTGGTTAAGGCCAGCTATGAGGTGAAGGAAGGCGATAAAATCGAGATCGCCATGGGCACCCGCACAGTTGCTGTAGAGGTGCTGCAGGTGGCAGACAATGTCCGCAAGGACGATGCCGCCGCTATGTATAAGGAAGTTTAACTTTTTTGGCCGGAAATTCGTTTCCGGCCAAAAAAATCCCTTGACATTGCACATATTTTGTGCTAGAATTTCTCAGGTAATAAAGAAGGCTGAACATCCGCCTCACCGCAAGCGATCAGCAAAGCGGTTCATATTCCAGAAAACCACAGGGTTTTTGGGGAATTGTGCGGGTGCTTGGCATCCGCTTTTTTGTTTATTTTGGAGGTGCTTACCATCAGCAAGTTAGATCATCAGCTCAACGAAGAAATCCGCGACAAGGAGATTCGTCTCATCGGTGCCGACGGTGCCCAGCTGGGTATCATGTCCGCAGAGCAGGCCAATGCTCTGGCTGAAGAGCAGGGTATGGATCTGGTGAAGATCTCTCCCGCCGCTGTTCCCCCCGTCTGCAAGATCATGGACTATTCCAAGTTCTGCTTCGACCAGAAGAAGCGTGAGAAGGAAGCCAAGAAGAACCAGCGTGTGGTGGAAATCAAGGAAATTCGTATGAGCCCCAGTATCGACACCAATGACTTCAACACCAAGGTCAAGAGCGCCCAGAAATTCCTGGCCGACGGCAACCGGGTGAAAGTCAGCGTCCGCTTCCGCGGCCGCGAGATGGCACATACCAATCTGGGCGAAAAGCTCCTGATGGACTTCTCTGCTGCTTGCACGGAGGTTGCCACCATGGAGAAGAACCCCAAGCTGGAAGGCCGCTTCATGGCCATGTTCCTCACCCCCAAGAAACAGTAAACCAGTAACAAAAGTTACCAAAGATACGGAAGGAGAACTACCTATGCCCAAGCTGAAAACCCATAGCGGTGCAAAGAAGAGATTCAACCTGACCAAGTCCGGTAAGGTTAAGAGAGCCCGCGCTTACAAGAGCCATATCCTCACTAAGAAGGACACCAAGCGTACCCGCCGTCTGCGCACCACCGCATACGCTGACGCTACCAATGTGGCCACCGTCAAGAAGCTGATTCCGTACAAGTAAGGAAGTTAGGAGGATACAGAAATGGCAAGAGTTAAAGGCGCAATGATGACGCGCAAGAGAAGAAATGCTACCCTGAAGCTGGCTAAGTCCTACTGGGGTTCCAAGTCCAAGCACTTCAAGATGGCCAAGCAGGCTGTCATGAAGTCCGGCAACTATGCATATGTTGGCCGCAAGCAGAAGAAGCGTGATTTCCGCAGACTGTGGATCACCCGTATCTCCGCTGCTGTGGCTCCCTACGGCCTGAACTACTCCAAGTTCATGAACGGTCTGAAGAAGGCCGGTATCGAAATGAACCGTAAGAGCCTGTCCGAGATGGCCATTCAGGATGCTGCTGCTTTCGCTGCTGTTGTGGAGAAGGCTAAGGCTGCTCTGAACTAAGTTAAATTATGCCCTGCCATCCGGCAGGGCATTTTGCTTTTCTGATTACCAGGAGGTGAATCCATGGAGCTGCAGCACACAGCTGCGCGGGAAGGGCGGCTTTCTTCCTTTTTGCGGGAGGAAATGGCTATGTCCGCCGGGCTGATGAACCGGCTAAAATGGCAGGACAAGATTCTGGTCAACGGCACGGCTCAGCATACCGACTATCCCGTGAAGCCCGGGGATTGCATCACCGTTGTTCTGGAAGAACCTAAACCGGAATACCCGGCGGAAGATGGGCCCCTGACGATTCTTTACGAAGATGCCTATCTGCTGGCCGTGGATAAGCCTGCGGGGATGCTGATCCATCCTTCCCGGAGCCGCCTCACCGGTACCCTGGCCAATCTGGTGCTGGGCTACTACCGACAAACAGGCCAGAACAGTGCCTTCCATTCCCTGACCCGGCTGGACCGGGATACCTTCGGGGTGGTGCTGCTGGCAAAGAACTCCCATGTCCATACCCTGCTGCAGCAATGTCCCGTGCAAAAAATCTACCACGCCCTGGTGCAGGGCGGCCCGGAAACAGACAGCGGCATGATCGATGCCCCCATTGCCCGAAAGCCTTTGCCCAGCCTTCTCCGGGAAGTGCATCCCGACGGCAAGCCATCTGTCACGGAATTTACCGTGCTGCAGCGCTTTGCGGATTGTACGCTGCTGGCTCTGCGGCCTGTCACCGGCCGGACGCACCAGCTGCGCGTCCACTGCGCCTACATGGGCTATCCGATTGTGGGAGATCCCCAGTACGGCACAGAGGCTTGTCAAAAGCCCGGTATTCCCCACCAGCTGCTGTGCGCCAAAGAACTGTCGCTGCCCCATCCGATCACCGGTGCATCGCTGGTAATCACATCCCGGATGGATGCCACAGGAGGTTTTTTATGACGAACCATGAATTTACCCCGGTTCTGGCCGCCTATACCTGGCCCGGCCCGGTCACCGATATCCGCCCCTATGGTCAGGGACACATCAACACCACTTTCTGCGTCAGCTGCGGTGATGCCCGCTTCATTCTCCAGAAGATTTCCCCGGCATTCCGGGATCCCCAGGGCTTAATGGAAAACATCGCCGGAGTGACAGCTTTTCTGAAAAAGAAGCTGGCCCACCGGGGGCAGGACCCTATGCGGAGAACCCTGACGGTGATTCCCACCGGCAGCGGCAAGCTGTTTTACACCGATCCCCAGGGCGCAGCCTGGCGGCTACTGGCCTTCCTTGAAGACACGGTCTGCCATCAGGTCAGTGACCCGGTGCTGTTCGAAGCCGCCGGCCGGGCCTTCGGTGATTTCCAATTTCTTTTGCAGGATTATCCCGCCCACACCCTCCACGAGACCCTTCCCCGGTTTCATGATACGCAGGACCGGCTTCGCCTTTTCAAAGAAGCCGTGGCCGCAGATATATGCGGCAGAGCCGCCATGGTGCAATGGGAGATCGCCTTTGCGCTGGACAGAGAGGCCGACTGCTCCGTGCTGATGGACGCGCTCCGCGCAGGCAAACTCCCCCTGCGGGTGACCCACAACGATACCAAGCTGAACAATGTTCTGATGGATGCCGCCACCGGCGAGGCCCTCTGCGTGGTGGATCTGGACACGGTGATGCCCGGCCTTTCCGTGAACGATTTCGGCGATGCTATCCGGTTTGGCGCCACCTATGCTGCCGAGGACGAGCCGGATCTTTCCAAAGTCAATTTCGACCTCACCCTGTTCGCAGCCTTCACCCGGGGCTTCCTGGCCGGTACCCAGGGCTGCCTCACTGACGAGGAGCTGCGGTATCTCTCCTGGGGCGCCAAGCTCATGACACTGGAGTGCGGCATGCGTTTTCTGACAGATTTTCTCCAGGGCGATACCTACTACCATATCCAGGATCCGCTGCAGAACCTGCGCCGGTGCCGCACCCAGTTCAAACTGGTGCAGGATATGGAGCGGCAGTTTGATGCCATGTCCGCGGTGATCGCCGGGGAATCGTCAAATTAAACATAGGAAAACCACTGAAAAACCAAAAATTTTGGCGGCGGTCTTATAAATTTCCGGGCAAGATATATTGAAAAATCCCCATCGAAGATATAAAATAATCCTAGATTTTTGAAAATGGAGGAATCCTTATGTCCAATAATGTTCGTCCCGAATCCATGGCGCGTATTACAAATTTTGAGTTAGCCAATGCCTTTATCGAAGAGCAGATCGCCCAGGTGCGTGCTCAGGTGGGCGACCAGAAGGTGCTGCTGGCACTCAGTGGCGGTGTGGACTCCTCTGTTGTTGCCGCACTGCTGATCAAGGCCATCGGCAAGCAGCTGGTCTGTGTCCATGTGAACCACGGCCTGATGCGTAAGGACGAGTCCGAGAGCGTTATCAAGATGTTCAAGGACGGCCTGGATGCCAACCTGATCTATGTGGATGCCACCGATCATTTCCTGGATCTGCTGGCCGGTGTCTCCGATCCCGAAAGCAAGCGTAAGATCATCGGCAAGGAATTCATCACCGTGTTTGCCGACGAAGCCCGTAAGCTGGAAGATGTAAAGTTCCTGGCACAGGGCACTATCTACCCCGACATTCTGGAATCCATGAAGGCTGCCGAGGGCAAGAAGGCCGTCAAGTCCCACCACAATGTGGGCGGTCTGCCTGAGGATCTGCAGTTTGAGCTGGTGGAGCCCATCAAGCTGCTGTTTAAGGACGAAGTCCGCGTGGTTGGCGAGGCCCTGGGCCTGCCCCATGCCATGGTTTACCGTCAGCCTTTCCCCGGCCCCGGCCTGGGTGTCCGCTGCCTGGGTGCCATCACCCGTGACCGTCTGCACGCCC
>JAFSEW010000038.1 GCA_017435525.1 Oscillospiraceae bacterium
CGGGAGATCATTTCCAACGCCAGCGATGCCATGGACAAGCTGGCCTATACGGCCCTGACCGATGACAAGGTTTCCCTGAACCGGGAGAACCTGGTGATCCGTATCACCCGGGATATGGCAAAGCGCACCATTACCGTGTCCGACAGCGGCATCGGCATGAGCAAAGAAGAACTGGAAGAGAACCTGGGTACCATCTGCAAGTCCGGTTCTCTGAACTTCAAGCAGAACATGGAGAAGAACGAAGAGATCGATATCATCGGTCAGTTCGGCGTGGGCTTCTATTCCGCCTTCATGGTGGCGGATACGGTCAGCGTGATCTCCAGAAAGTACGGCGAGGATTCCGCCTGGAAATGGACTTCCGACGGCGCTGACGGCTATACCCTGGAGGAAGCCGAAAGAGATACTGCCGGTACCGACATTATTATGACCCTGAAGCCGGACACCGACGAGGAGGAATACGGCCGGTTCCTGGAGGAATACACCCTGCGCAGCTTAGTGCGCAAGTATTCCGACTATATCCGCTACCCCATCCGGATGGAAGTGAGCAAGTCTCGGAAGAAGGAAGACAGCGACGAGTACGAAAGCTACACCGCCGAAGAGACCTTGAACACCATGGTCCCTCTGTGGCAGCGGAATAAGAAGGATGTCACCGAGGAAGAATATCACAGCTTCTATCGGGAAAAGTTCATGGACTATATGCCCCCTGCCAGAACCATCCACTTCAGCGCGGAGGGTACCGTGTCCTTCAAGGCACTGCTGTATGTTCCCGGCAAGGCACCTTACGATTTCTACACCAAGGAATCCAAGGCAGGCCTGCAGCTCTACAGCGCCGGTGTGATGATTATGGAAAACTGCGAAGATCTGCTGCCGGAGCATTTCCGTTTTGTCAAGGGCGTGGTGGACAGTCAGGATCTTTCCCTGAACATCAGCCGCGAGATGCTGCAGCATGACCGGCAGCTGACTGTCATTGCCAAGAATATCGCCCGGAAGATCAAGAGCGAGCTGGCTTCCATGCTGGAAAATGACCGGGAGGAATATGAGAAGTTCTATGCCGCCTTCGGCCGTCAGCTGAAGTACGGCGCAGTGGCCCAGTACGGTGTCAACAAGGATGCGGTGCAGGATCTGCTGCTGTTCTATTCCCACAAGCAGGGCAAGCTGATTACCCTGAAGGAATATGTGGAGGCTATGGCCGAGGGACAGGAGAAGATCTACTATATCCCCGGCGAGAACCGTGACCGGCTTTCCAAGCTGCCCCAGGTGGAAACCCTGGGTAAGCGTGGCTACGATGTACTGCTGTGCACCGACGATGTGGATGAGTTTATCCCCCAGACCCTGATGACCTATCAGGAAAAGTCCTTCTGCAATGCCGCTTCTGAGGATCTGGGCCTGCAGACCGAGGAGGAGAAGAAGCAGGCCGAGGAAAAGGCCGAGGAAATGAAGGGTCTGCTGACCTTCGTCAAGGAAACCCTTGGCGAACAGGTGAAGGAAGTAAAGCTGTCTGCCGATCTGGGCAGCCATCCCGTGTCCATGCGGCCCGATGCCGGCATGAGCTTCGAGATGGAGAAGTATATGAAGCGGATGGACCCGGAATTTGCGTTCCCTGTGGGCCGTATCCTGGAGCTGAACCCGGAGCATGCCGCGGTGCAGGCGCTGCAAAATGCCATGACAGAAGATCCCCTGAAGGCCAAGGATTATGCCCAGCTGCTGTGCTGCCAGGCCATGCTTATGGCGGATCTGCCTCTTGCTGACCCCGTAGCCTACACCGATCTGGTGTGCCGGCTGATGCAGTAAGGCGACAGTTGCTTTTTGGCGGATTTTGTGCTATCCTATAAAGAAAAAAGGAGGTCATGTATATGCCTTTTGATTCTGTAATGTATGCTGCGGAAACCGGTATGGCGGAGATGATCGGCGCACTGATCCCTGCGCTCATGGGCAATGTGATGTCTGTGGGTATCGGCATCCTTGCGTATGTGTTTACCGCCCTGTCCCTTTACACCATTGCCCAGCGCAGAGGAATTAAAAATCCCTGGATGGCCTGGGTGCCTGTGCTGAATGTGTGGATTCTGGGCTGCATTTCCGACCAGTACCGCTATGTGGTAAAAGGGGAGGTCCGCAGCCGCAGAAAGGTGCTGCTGATTCTGAACATCGTGAAAAAGCTGGGCGTGATTGCGGCAATCGCCATGGTCATTGTGGGCCTTGTGAACCTGATCGTCCATGCGCAGATCCTGGAAACAGGGTCCAATAAGGTAATCGTGGAATTCCTGGGCAGACAGTTCATGCCTGCACTGGGTGCGGCGATGCTGATGGGTGTAGTGTCGCTGGTCAGCTTTGTATTTGCTGCTATGGCCTATTATGATCTGTTTGCATCCTGCGAGCCGGAGAATAAGGTTTTGTATCTGGTGCTGGGCCTGCTGATCAATATTACGCTGCCCATTTTCCTGTTCCTCTGCCGCCATAAGGATCTGGGTATGCCTGCCAGAAGAGCAGCGCAGCCCCAGAGTGAACCGGAAGTGGCTCCCATGGCGGAAGCCCCGGCAGAACCCTGGGAGAATCCCGAAGAATAAAAAAGTATCGGCGTCTTCTTTCGGAAGACGCCGATTTTTCTTATGTATTATTCCCGAACAGCGGCCGGGCTACCCGCTTATACAGCAGCATGGTCAGCACCGATACCGCAGCGCCCTTGATGAAATTCAGGGGAGCAACTGCCAGTAGGACAAAGGTGGAAACATCGGAAATGGAAGCGTGGATCTGCTGCCCCATGGCGATGATGCTGTCCAGGGGCAGGTTATAGAGCTGGGCGAATTTGGGCAGCAGATAGATGGCATTGAAGGCGCTGCCGAACGCGGTGAGCACCGCGGTGCCCACAACCAGACCCACAACGGCGCTTTTTCTGGTTTTGTGCAGATGATAGATGATGGTGGCGGGCAGCACCAGACTGCAGCCCACGGTAAAGTTGGCAAAGTCCCCCACAAAGGCGGTGGAAGTGCCCTTGAACATCAGCTTCAGCACAATCTTCACCGCTTCACAGGCTACCGTGGCGGAGGGCCCTAAGTAGAAGCCGCAGAGCATCACAGGAAGCTCGGAGAAATCCAGCTTGTAGAATTCCGGTGCCAGAAACAGCAGGGGGAAATCCAGCATGTGCAGCACCGTGGCAATGGCGGCGCAGATGCCCACGATGGAAATCCGCTTGGCGGGCGTGACTTTGCGCTTGTCGGGGAGATAATGCTCCGCAATCCGGGCTGCCACAGACAGGGCGGCGATGATCAGCAGGCACATGGCCAGAAAGCCCAGGTTTTCTTTCATTTGCTGCAATAGTGTTGCCATAGCGGTCACCTCAATAAAAAAATACGCTCCGGGAATACACCCAGAGCGTAAGAAACGGCGAAAAGCCCATCTTCTTTCATCCAGACTGTACTGTCGGTATCGGAATTGCACCGATTCAGCGCTTACGCGCTGGCGGACTTTAACCGCCGGTCGGGAATTGCACCCTGCCCTGAAGATGTATTGGATTGTCTATACAATAGCATGGGCTTGCCATGCTTGTCAAGGATAGAGTTTTGTGGTAAATTAACCTTGCGGGGTATCACTGCCCGACTTTTTGAAACCCTGCACCACACCGTTTGCGGCAGTATTGGTCACATCGCCGCCGATGACCTGATCCTTATACACCAGCAAAGTGGCATACACGGGATCGGTGGCACCGGGATAATTGGTGATTTTATACACATAGCGCATCACGGCTTTTCCGGCAAATTTGCTCAGGTCATACCCCTGGCTTTTCTGCAGGGCGTTATACCGGTCAAAGACCTCGGAGGCAGATTCCGGGATTTTCACCTGCCCGGATTCCACAGGGGAAGCGGCTAGCTCCCAGCCGAAATTTTTCAGAAACTGCACCCGGCCGTCATTGGTGGCCATGGAAGGCGGCGCAGCGGTGGGAGCGGTGTTCTCACCGCCGCCCAGCAGCATGATCAGCAATGCGATCAGGGCTGCCGCGGCTGCCAGCAGACCCACGATTTTTTTCTTATTGACCCTGGCGGTCATTACAAACATACAGATCCCTCCTGCACAGAATTGACACTAATACATTATGTGCAGCGCAGCAGGGATAGAACGGAGGAACTATGGTACGGTTGGACAAATTCCTGTGCGACAGCGGTGTTGGCACCCGCTCTCAGGTGAAAGGAATCCTGAAAGCAGGCCGCGTAACCGTTGGCGGCGCGGTGGAGAAGGACGGCAGCAGAAAATTTGATCCTGAAGATCTGGAAGTGTGCTGTGACGGTGAACGGCTGGGCGGTGCCAAGCGGATTGTGGTGCTGCTGCACAAGCCTGCGGGGTATGTAACGGCTACGGAAGACCCGGTGGAAAAGACCGTCATGGAAGTGCTGCCGCCCCAGTACCGGGATCTGAAGCCTGTGGGCCGGCTGGATAAGGCTACCGAGGGCCTGCTGCTTTTTACCAATGACGGCGACCTGCTGCACCGGCTGATCTCCCCCAAAAAGGAAGTGCCCAAGGTGTATTACGCCCGGCATGAGGGAACCGCAGGAGAAGCGGATGTGGCGGCGTTTGCCCAGGGACTGACCCTCCGGGACGGAACCGTGTGCCGCAGTGCGGTGCTGGAACCCATGGGCCCCGGGGAAAGCCGTGTCACGGTGTGCGAGGGCAAATATCATCAGGTGCGCCGGATGATGGCGTCGCGCAATATGACGGTTACCTACCTGCGCCGGGACAAAGAGGGCGATCTTTGTCTGGGGGATCTGCCTTTGGGCGCCTGCCGGGAACTGACTGAGGCGGAAATTGCAGAACTTGCACAATTCTGATACGGCGTTTTTGTATAGAAAACCGGTTATTTTGGCGTTTTACCGGGATTAATTTCCCCTTATTTCCAGTGGCTCCCTGCTTTTCTTGGTATATTACCCAAAAAACATAGGCTGTTTTGCAATAAAATGTCAAAAGGTGCTTGCAAAATGTGCAAAACGGTGGTATGATAATAGGGCAATTTTGTGAAACAAGCATTTGTGCATAATTTTGGGGAGGGCTGGAAAATGTCCAATAGTGTGTTTCAGAGCGTGATCGTGCAGCTGAAGGAGATTCCTGACCGTGCTTTCGGTGTCATTGACAGTGAGGGCGGCGTTGTCTCCTGCACAGATATTTCCTGTATCGGCGAACATTGGACCGATGCAGCGCTGAAGGTCAACAGCGCCGGTGACAGCATTGTTACCTTTGGCCAGAAGACTTTTAAAGCAATCTGCAGCGGCAGCAGCTATTTTGAATACGCGGTGTTCTGCACCGGTGACGATGAGACTGCCCGGGCTATGTGCACCATGGCCTATATTGCCCTGAACGATGCCAAGACCTTCTATGAAGAGAAGCATGACCGGGGTACCTTTGTAAAGAACATCATCATGGACAATATCCTGCCCGGTGATATTTATATCCGCGCCAAGGAACTGCACTTCTCCACCGATGCTCCCAGAGCGGTGTTCCTGGTGCGTCAGCTGAACCACAGCGATGTGGCTACCGTGGATGTGCTGTCCGGCATGTTCCCCGATAAGCTGCAGGATTTTGTGCTGAGCATCAACGAGACGGACATTGCTGTGATCAAGCAGCTCAGCGGCCCTGTGGAAGAAGGGGACCTGGAAAAGATTGCCGCAGCCATGGAAGATACTTTGAAGAATGAGCTCTATGTCAAGAGCGTCATCGGTATCGGCACTGTGGCAGAGCATCTGCGCTCCCTGGCCGATTCCTACAAGGAAGCTCAGACCGCCATCGATGTGGGCAAGGTGTTTGACACCGAAAAGAGCATTATCAACTATGAGAACCTGGGTATCGGCCGCCTGATCTATCAGCTGCCCACCACCCTGTGTGAGATCTTCCTGTCTGAGGTGTTCAAGAAGAGCGCCATCGACTCTCTGGATCAGGAGACCCTGTTCACCATCAACAAGTTCTTTGAGAACAACCTGAACGTGTCCGAGACTTCCCGGAAGCTGTTTGTCCACCGCAATACCCTGGTGTATCGCCTGGAAAAGATCAAGAAGCTCACCGGCCTGGATCTGCGGCAGTTTGACCATGCCATCGTGTTCAAGGTGGCGCTGATGGTGCGCAAGTATCTCTCCTCCCGGGATATCCGATAACATTCCAAGGCCGCACAGCTGTGCGGCCTTGTTGTGCGAAAAATGCCGGAAAGTACCGCTCTTTCCCGGTTTTTTCCAGCCACCCGGCATTGACAAGCAGCTTACAATGTGTTACAATTTGGTTACACTGAGACTGGAGCAGAATGGACTATGATTGAATTTACAGATGTAGTAAAAACTTATAATATAGGCAATCAGGCGCTGCGTGGCGTGTCTTTGCAGATTGAAGACGGCGAGTTTGCCTTTCTGGTGGGCCCCTCCGGCAGCGGTAAATCCACCATCATCAAGCTGATCACCGGTGAGCTGAAGCCCACCTCCGGCAGCGTACATGTCAACGGCTATTCTCTGGAGCGAATCCGCAAGAAGGAGATTCCTTACCTTCGCCGTACCGTCGGCGTGGTGTTCCAGGATTTCCGCCTCATTGACAATATGACCGTTTATGAAAATGTGGCCTTCGCCATGCGTGTCATCGGTGCTTCCGAGAAGGAGATCCGGGAGCGCGTACCCTATGTGCTGGAGCTGGTTGGCCTGGAGAATAAGAGCAGCCGTCACCCCGGCGAGCTGTCCGGCGGTGAGCAGCAGCGTCTGGCCATTGCCAGAGCCCTGGTGAACAACCCCTCCACCATCATTGCCGACGAGCCTACCGGCAACCTGGACCCTGCCCGGTCCCTGGAGATCATGACGCTTCTGCAGGAGATCAACAACCTGGGCACCACATTGCTGGTGGTCACCCATGAAATGGATCTGGTGCAGCGGTTTGCCAAGCGCGTTATCGCGATCGATGAGGGTCTGGTTATCAGCGACGGAATGGATGGGTACTCGGTATGAGAATCAATAATATAGGATATCTGATCAAAGAAGGCATCCGTGGTATTTTCCTCCACGGTTTCATGTCCTTTGCCGCCGTGTGCGTCACGGTGGCCTGCCTGCTGATTGTGGGCAGCTTCTCCATCCTGGTTTACAATGTAAATCTGATGGTGGAAGATCTGAACAAGACCAACGAAGTGCTGGTCTATGTGGATGAAACATTTTCCGATGCCGATGCCAAGAGCGTTGGCACCAAAATCAACCGTCTGGCGAATATTCATCAGTCTAAATTTGTTTCCCGGGAACAGGCCCTGGAAGATTTCATTGCCGACCATGAAGATGAGGCGGAATCCTTCTCCGGCCTGGTGGCAGACGACCTGCGCCACCGCTTTGTGGTCACCCTGGAAGATAATAACCTGATGGAGCAAACCCTGGAGCAGCTGGACCAGATCCCCGGTGTGGTGAAGATCACCGCATCTCTGGAAATGGCCCAGGGCTTTGCAACGCTGCAGAGCGTGCTGCAGATCGCGTCCATGGCCGTTATCTCCGTGCTGCTGGTGGTTAGCTTGCTGATCATCTCCAACACCGTCAAGCTGGCCATGTATGACCGCCGTGACGAAATCGCCATCATGAAAATGGTTGGCGCAACCAATGGCTTTATCCGTCTGCCCTTTGTGGTGGAGGGTTTTGCTCTGGGCATGATGGGCGCAGCCATCGCCTTCTGCCTGGAATGGGTGATGTATGACGCTCTGGTTCTGAAGCTGGAAGCCATCGACACCCTGAAACTGTTCGCATTTGTACCCTTTGACGAGCTGCTGATCCCCATGGTGGCAACCTTTGTGTTTGCCGGCCTGTTTGTTGGTATCGTCGGCAGCTGGACATCCATCCGCAAGTTTATGGATGTGTAACCCCTTAGTTAGGAGATTTTATGAAAAACAAGAAAAAATTGATGGTATCTGTCATGGCAGGCCTTCTGGCCGCAGTGCTGCTGCTGACGCTGATCGTCGGTCTCATCCCGGTTGCAGCGGGCGCCGCTTCCTCCAAGGAGCTGAAGGGCCAGCTGAATGACCTGAAGGCCCAGCGGGGCGAGATCCGCTCCCAGATCAAAGAGCTGGAAAGCCACATCAAGGACAATATGTCTGAGATGGAAAAGATCGTGGCAGAGAAAAATGTGATCGACCAGGAAATCGGCCTGCTGAGCCAGGAGATTCTCAATGTCAACGAGCAGATCACGGCCTACGGCCTGCTGATCGCCGACAAGCAGGATGAGCTGGATGCAGCCCAGGCAAGACATGAGGAACTGAGCGAAAAGAACAAGGCCCGTATCCGTGCCATGGAAGAGGACGGCAGCCTGTCCTACTGGGCTGTGCTGTTCAAGGCCAACAGCTTTGCAGACCTGCTGGATCGGCTGAATATGATTCAGGAGATCGCCGCTGCGGATCAGCGCCGACTGAAGGAAATGAGCGAGGCCGCAGAGGAAGTTGCCGTTGCCCGGGACTCTCTGGAAGTGGAGAAGGCCGATCTGGAAGTGACCAGAGCCGAGTTGGATGTGCTGCAGGAAGAACTGGACGGCAAGCGTGCCGAAGCAGACGAGCTGCTGCATCAGCTGATCGAAAAGGGCAAGGAATATGAGCAGATGGTGGATCAGGCAGAGGCAGACGAAGAAGCCCTGATTGCCCAGATCGCCGCTGCGGAAAAGGCTTACAATGAAGCCCGTGCCCGTGAAGAGGAAGAGCGCCGCCGTAAGGAAGAGGAAGAGCGCAAAAAGCGTGAGGAAGAGGAAAAGAAAAAACAGGAAGAAGCCAACAAGAACAACCAGAACAACGGCAATTCCAACAACGATGCTTCCGAAAAGCCTGAGGATCAGCCCTCTGACGAGAAACCCAATTCTTCTGAAGGCTGGATCCGGCCCTGTAAGTACAAGCTGCTTTCCAGCCCCTATGGCTGGCGTACCCACCCGGTGTACGGTGACCGCCGCTTCCACAGCGGTGTGGACCTGGCCGGTTCTCAGGGCACTCCCATCGTAGCTGCCCGCAGCGGAACCGTTACCACCGCATCTTACAACGGTTCCAGCGGTTACTTTGTTACCATTAACCATGGCGACGGCTATTCTTCCAGCTATCTGCACCTGACCGGCTTTACCGTGAAGGTGGGTCAGAAGGTCAGCCAGGGTCAGACCATCGGCTATATGGGCTCCACCGGTGTTTCCACCGGCCCGCACCTGCATTTCTCCATTTATTACAATGGCAGCACGGTGAACCCCGCCAGCTACATAAACTTCTGAGTGTAATGCATCCCACAGCCCATTTTGGGCTGTGGGACAGCTTTCTATGAGGTGATTTTTTTGAAAAAGTTTCTGCTTGTCCTTTCCTATATTCTGGTAGCGGCGGCTGCGGCGGTGGTAACCCTGGCGGTTGCCCAACCCCGGAGCAGCGCCACCATGTCCAAGCTGGATCAGCTGAGCCTGCTGATCCAAACGGTCTTTATTGAAGAACCGGATGTGAAAGCTATGGGAGATGCCGCCGCGGAAGCTATGGTGGATTCCCTGGGAGATCAGTGGAGCCACTATATGGATGCGGAATCCTACGCCGAATACAAGGCGCAGATGGCCAATGCCTATGTGGGTATCGGCGTTACGGTTACCCAGGGAGAAGATGGCTACATCCACATTTTGCGGGTGGAAGCCGGTGGCCCTGCATTGGATGCGGGCATGAAAGCCGGTGATGTGATCGTGGCAGTGGAAGGGGAGGACATCGGCGGCCTGAGCCTGGAGGAAGTGCAGAACAGGATTCGGGGCAAAGAGGGTACCCCGGTAAAGCTGACAGTGCGCCGGGAGGAAGAAACCCGGGAAATCACCATTACCCGCAGGAAGATTCAGGTGGTTGTGGCAACCGGTGAGATGCTGGAAGATGGCATCGGCCTGGTGCAGATTGCCAATTTTGATGCCCGCTGTGCGGAGGAAACCCTGCGTATCATCGAAGATCTGCTGGCCCAGGGTGCGGAGAAGCTGATTTTTGATGTGCGCTATAATCCCGGCGGCTATCAGCAGGAACTGGTGAAAATTCTGGACTACCTGCTGCCGGAGGGACCGCTGTTCCGCAGCGTAAATTACGCCGGAGAAGAGACGGTGGACCAGTCCGATGCCAGATGCCTGGATATTCCCATGGCAGTTCTGATCAATGGCGACAGCTACTCTGCCGCGGAGTTCTTTGCCGCAGCGCTCAGCGAGTATGAGGCCGCCGTGACTGTAGGCGAACCCACCACCGGCAAGGGGTATTTCCAGAGCGCCTTCACCCTGGTGGATGGCTCCGCCGCGGTACTTTCCATCGGCAAGTATACCACCCCCAAGGGCGTCAGCCTGGCGGATGTGGGTCTGACGCCGGATATTACGGTGGATGTGGATGAAGAACTCTACATGGAGATTTACCACGGGTATGTGACCTATGAGGAAGATCCCCAGATTCAGGCTGCCGTAGAAGCGCTGAAAGCAGGCTGAACCGGCATAAAAGTTGGAAAATCACCTTGACGGATAGATAATTTTCCACTATAATTGTTTGGATAAAATATTATTTATGGAAGGAAGGACTTTCCTTATGGCAAAAGAATTTAAGATTACCGGCTTGCGTCTGGTCGAGCTGGAAAAGGAACTGAACTATCTGAAGACCACCCGTGAGCGTGAAATCGCTGCAATGATCGCAGAAGCCCGCTCCTACGGTGACCTTTCCGAAAACTCTGAGTACGATGCTGCCAAGAACGAGCAGGCCAAGCTCTATGGCCGCATTGCGGAAATCGAAGATATCCTGTCCCACGCAGTGGTGATTGAAGACGAGAACGAGGCTTCCGGCCGTGTTGGTCTGGGCTGCCTGGTTACCGTGAAGAATGTGGCTACCGGCGATGTGGCAGAGTACAAGATCACCGGCTCCCAGGAAGCTAACCCCATGGAGAACAAGCTGTCCGACGATTCTCCCTTTGGCCGCGCCGCTGTGGGTAAGGCCGCCGGTGAAACCTTCACCTACAGTGCACCTGCCGGTTCTTTCACCATGGAAATCATCCGTATCTCCCGTGAGGGCTAAGCCATGGCAAAGTTTGTACCGCAGGCAGAGCTGCCTGTTTCTGAGCAGGCCCAGATCCGCCGGGAAAAGCTGGCGGCGCTGCAGGCCGAGGGTCGGGACCCCTTTGTCCAGACCAAGTATGATTTCAATGCCGATTCCGCTGCTATCAAGGCAGACTACGAAGGCTTTGAAGGCAAGACCGTCAAGATCGCCGGTCGTCTCATGAGCAAGCGCGGCCAGGGTAAGGTCATGTTCTGCGACCTGCAGGATTCCACCGGCCGCATCCAGCTGTTTGTGAAGATCGATGAACTGGGCGAAGAGGAATATGCCCGCTTCAAGCGCAATGACATCGGCGATATTCTGGGCGTGGAAGGCGAAGTGTTCAAGACCAAGACCGAGGAGATCTCCGTCCGGGCCAAGAATGTTGTGCTGCTGAGCAAGTCCCTGCTGCCCCTGCCTGAGAAGTACCACGGCCTCACCGATAAGGAGATCCGCTTCCGTCAGCGCTATGTGGATCTGATGGTCAATCCCGAAGTGAAGCAGAACTTTGTGATTCGTTCCAAGTTCATCAAGTTCATGCGTAACTACCTGGACAACATGGGCTACATCGAAGTGGAAACCCCCGTGCTGAATACCATCGCAGGCGGCGCTTCCGCCCGTCCCTTTATTACCCATCATAACACCCTGGATATCGACATGTATATGCGAATCGCCACCGAGCTGCCCCTGAAGCGGCTGATCATCGGCGGCATGGACCGGGTGTATGAGATCGGCCGTATCTTCCGCAACGAAGGTATGGATCCCAAGCACAACCCCGAATTTACCTCCGTGGAGCTGTACCAGGCTTACGCCGATTTCCACGATATGATGGATATCTGCGAAGGTATCATCTCCGGCGCCGCCAAGGAGATCCTGGGCACCTATGAGGTGGAATGGATGGGCGAGAGAATCAACCTGGCTCCCGGCTGGCGCCGCATGACCATGGTGGAAGCTGTCCGAGAGTATGTGGGTATCGACTTTGATGCCATCTCCGATGATGCTGAGGCTGTGGCCGCTGCCAAGGCCAAGGGCGTGGAGCTCAGCGATGCCGCTGAGAAGACCTGGGGCAATGCCCTGTATGCCTGCTTCGATCAGCGGGTGGAAGAGCACCTGATCCAGCCTACCTTTATCACCATGTATCCTGTGGAAGTGAGCCCCCTGACCAAGCGCAGCCCTGCCGATCCCCGGCTGACCGAGCGCTTCGAGGCTTTCGTCTGCCACAGTGAGATGGGCAACGCCTACTCCGAGCTGAACGATCCTATCGACCAGCGGGCCCGCTTTATGAAGCAGGTGGAGCAGCGTGAGCGCGGTGACGACGAGACCGAAATGCTGGACGAGGATTTCCTCAACGCCATGGAATACGGCATGCCTCCCACGGGCGGCATGGGCATCGGCATCGACCGCTGCGTAATGCTGCTCACCGGCAGCGATTCCATCCGCGAGGTCATCCTGTTCCCCACCATGAAGCCTTTGGACTAAGAAACCCGCAAAAAACGCCGAAATCCCTGTTTGCGGGCTTTTTTGAGCGTACTAAGAACTTGGAAAGACCAACTTACCAATTATTTATCCAAAATGCTTGAGAAAGTGCTGTCTTTGGACGGCACTTTCTTTTGTAAAGGGCTTTTTTCGAGATGAGTAAATCATCATAAGCTAATACCGAGAATGGTTGTGTGTTGAGGAGCAGGGCTTGTGGGCCCTGCTTTTTCTTGACCTTGAAAACTGCTAATCCGGAGAGTATAATGTAGCTAAATAAAACTGCAAGGATGAAAGTTATGGAAAATTCTTATAAATCATCGTCACATGTGCAGATGCATGCCGAAAATGTGATATTTCAAAAAGTCGAAGCACTACTGAATATTAGATTCGAAAGAAATAAGAAAATCTATTTGGCTGACAACGCATTTACATATATGCAGCCTGACTTTTATTCCGAAGAACACTGCATCGTCGGCGAAATATTTGCACATATCGGCAAACCTAAAAAGGCACAGGATAACAAGATTGCCAATGATATTTTGAAAATGCTGCTGCTGGAAAAGGTTACAGGTAAACAATATAGAAAAATTCTTGTCGTGTGCGACGCTGCGGAAAAGAAAAAGTTGGAAGGTCAATCTGTCTTGGCAGAGAGCATCCGGCAGTTTAACATCGAGGTTTTGCACATTGAAATTGATGAAGATACACAAAAACAAATCTTGGCGGCACAAGAACTTCAGAAAATGACGAATGTATAAGAGGTAATTACCATGCACATAGACCTATCTAAACAGCCCTTGCCTAAGGTTTACATTCGGAAAGGCAGAGAATGCTATCTCGACCCCATTAGAAAGAAACTGATTTATATTACTCCAGAGGAAACTGTGCGGCAGCAGGTTATTTCGCATCTGCTGTATGATTTAGCCGTTCCTGCTGATATGATTAGCGTTGAAGAGAATCTGTCGCATTATGGTATCAAGTCTATCCGGCGCACCGATATTACAATTAAGTGTTTGACCAAAGACGGTGATTTGATTCCTGTTGCGGTCATTGAGTGCAAGGCACCCGGCATCGGTTTGGGTGATAAGGTGGCGGAGCAGCTATCCTTCTACAGTGATACCTTGGGTTGCGATTACGCTATGATGATTAACGACATCGAGTATCAGTGTTATCACTATAACGAAAATACGCAGTGCTATGATTTGTTGGAGAAGCTTCCTTGCTATGCGGATATTTTGGAGAATAGGTACACCATCCAGCCTGTCGAGGAGCAGCCTCCCAGACCGGCCTTTGAAGAAATCAGCAAAATCTTCAAGGAGAATCCTGCTGCCTACGACATGGAAATCAGCCCCTCTACAGAGTATAATTTGGCTTGTGCATCATTCAATTTGCTTACCTGCTTGTTCGATGATGATCACAAACTGCCTTGCCAGCAGTATGGGGCATTTAACTTGATTGAAGATTACGGCGTCAGAATGCTGACCTACGGCAATGCTGGTGGCGGTGTGTTTTACGGTCCGTATCGTTCCTTCTTGATTGAGAGAAATGGCAGTACCGAATTTGTTTCTTTCGGATTCTCTACCTACGGTCGAAGCGAAAAGCCTGACAGTTGGAAAACCGCGTTGAATGTTGCTGTTGATAATGAAAAGGAATCCCACCATGCGCTGCAACTGAGCGTTGATGATAATGTTATATATCAAGACGGCAAGGTGACTTTCTACCATAGCGGCAGAATCGCTGTTGGAAACAAGGGCAGTGGAAAAGTCAGCGAACTCCGAGCCTTTGTAGAAACACGATATCCAGAAATTATTGCTGGCAATCGGTTCAATCTCGGTGTATTGCGTCACAATCGAAACTGGAATCTTGATGACCCTGAGGTTGTTAAGCTGATTGAGAATCTGATAACCTACGCCCTTATCAGAGACGAGTATCGAGCATTTGTAAAAGAGAAACATTAAATAGGAACGCAGCCGTTTATCATGTAGCTAATAACCACAATGACCTGGGCTTTGCCCAGGTCATTGTGGTTGGTTAAAGAAAACCACCAGCAGTGTGAAGTTATAATACAAAGGTAGACAACATGGTGGTTTTCTATGTGTCTACCTTTATGTTATTACTTCGTACGGCCAGTGGTTATGATTTTCTGTTATCTGTGGATATACATCCGTGTCATATCGGGTTCGCCGTTGCCTTGCACCATGCACAGGAATTCCCAGCCGTAGCGTTCATAGAAGCCGGTGTGGTCGGTTACCAGATAGGCAGGCGAAATGCCCTTTGCCCGCAGATCTTCCACTGCCATATTCAGCAGTTCTCCGGCGATACCCCGGCAGCGGTGACTTTCCTCGGTATACACAGCGCAGACATTGGGGGTCAGGTCGGGTCTGTCGTGGAAGTCATTTTCAATCACGCCGAGGCCGCCGACAATTTTGTCGCCATCCAGACAGAGAAACCACCCTAACTCAGTTTCCTTGGCCAGATAAGCCTCCATACATTCCAGATAAGCTTCCTTGGGAACACCCCACTTGCTGTTGAACCAGCTTGCGGCAGCATCCATCAGCGCGGGGGTTTCCCGAAGGGTAATGTAGTGCAATTTGTTCATGGTAAGTACCTTCCTCTTTGGTTTTCTTCATGATACCACAGAAAAAGGATTTTTGCCAGTCCCTCTGTGGTATGTTACGGAAAAGAACGCCAAAGCAATTTCGTTGACAGCAAAGGGAAGTATGCTATAATTTCGGTAGAGGAATCCTGAATTCTGCGAGGTGTGAGATGAGAAAATACACAGCGCCGATGCTTATGCTTGCGATATTTGAAACAATCGCAATTGCGCTCTGGCTGACAAAAGACAATCTCTTTTATCTGCTGAACTTCAGCTATATCGGCTGCGCCATTGCCCTGGGTCTTACCCTGTATCTCAAAAAATACAGCTATGCAAGACGGGTGACCCAGCTTTTGGTGGGCGGGTATATGCTGCTGTATCTGGGTGTGATCTGTAATGAGAACATGCAGATAGAAGGATTCTGGTATTATCTGTTTACCGGCGTTTTCGAGGCAGCCACCATTCACTATGCGGTGGCCAAGATTTTCGGGCCGCTGCTTTTTGGAAGAGGCTGGTGCGGCTATGCCTGCTGGACTGCCATGATCCTGGACTTTTTGCCGTATAAAGTCCCCAGGCAGCCCCGAAAGAACATTGGCTGGATCAAATACATCGTGTTTGCTGCTTCCCTGGTATTTGTTTCCGCGCTTTTTCTTTCCCGGGTGGGGGATCTGGAAACAATCATGTTTTGGGCGTTTATCGTCGGCAATCTCTTGTATTATGCAGGGGGAATTGTTCTTGCCTGTATCTGTAAAGATAATCGCGCATTTTGCAAATACATATGCCCCATTACCGTGTTTATGAAGCCCATGAGTTATTTCTCGCTGCTGAGAATCACATGCGACACAAGCAAATGTATCTCTTGCGGTAAATGCAAAAGGGTTTGCCCTATGGATGTTGACATGACGGATAATTCCAGAAAACGGAAAAACGGAACGGATTGCATCTTGTGCTTTGAATGCGTGAATACATGCCCGAAAAAAGCATTATAAGTTTTGTTCATTCCGATGGATGCCGCGAACGCATACAGCGTTTGCGGCATTTTTAGAATCATATTTTGTAACGAATTGGATTGCGGTGCGTTATATAGGTGAAGGAGGTGAGAAAGTGACAGATTTTCAAGAGGTGTATAACCTGTATTTCCGGGATGTGTACCGGTATGCTCTGTCGTTATGCCGGGATGCGGCGAAGGCAGAGGAAATAACCCAGGAGACATTTTATAAGGCGCTGCAAAAACTGGACAGCTTTGACGGAAAAGGAAAAATCTTTGTCTGGCTGTGTCAGATCGCGAAAAATACATATATATCCATGTGCCGGAAGGAAAAACACCTGGATGCAAGCGCGGATACGGAGCTGCTGCCATGGGATGGAAGTATCGAGGAAAAAATCTTCGATCAGGAAGCGGCCTTCGCAATTCACAAGATCTTACATACCCTGGAGGAACCGTACAAAGAGGTGTTTTCTCTGCGGACTTTTGGCGAACTGTCCTTTAAGCAGATCGCGCAGCTGTTTGGGAAAACGGAAGCCTGGGCCAGAGTCACTTATCACCGGGCGAGACTGAAAATTAAGGAGGAACTGCTATGAAACTGCCCTGTAAAGTAATAGAAGATATGCTGCCCATGTACTACGACAAGGTGTGTTCGCAAGAGAGTGCGGCGCTGGTGGAGGAACACCTGAGATCCTGCCCCCGCTGCGGGCAAATGCTTGCGGATCTTGGGGCGGAGATCGAGATTCCGGAGCAGAAAGTGGATGACATGAAGCCCTTGCAGAAGATCCGGAAAAGCTATCGGAAAATGAAGCTGGTGGGGTTGATCGCACTCCTGTGTGCGTTGATCCTGGTTCCCTGCGCGTTTCTGATGGGGACGAAGAAAGAACCGAAGGTGGAGTATTCCAAAGAAGAAGCTATTGCCTATGCTAATGAATTTATGGCATGCCTGGAGGCAAAGGACTACGCCAAGGCCTATACATATTGGAATCTCGAAGAAGAAAAACGGAGTTTGCTGGAGGGGAATATTCTTGCGGAGGAAGATCTTGCAAATTTTGAAGCGGACGGCCTGAAAAAGTTCTGTGAAGGCGGAGAAAAGCTGGAATCTTTGGGCGGAATCACGGATGTTCAGTTGAAAATATCCGACGCAAGCTACAACAATCGCCATGGTACAGACGAATATTTTATTTCCTATACCTTCCGGTTCAACGGCAAAGAGGAAGGCTTCGGCATCAGCCTGACCAAGGATGGAATTGACAGTATCAGCAGCGGAGATGGACTGATCCGGCACCCGCTGTCCCATCTGACCCTCTGGGTGCAATGGGTGGTGGATGATTATATGGGGAAATACTACGATTTTGACCTGGGCACCTGGGTGGATAAAGATCCGAAATGATAAATACTGCTTCCGGAACGTGATGTTTTTTTAGTGTGAAAGGAGGGCGTGGCATGTTGTATAAATCAGTTAAAGCACAAATTCTGTTCTTGCTTCGTCAATGGTCTGTACAGCTGGTTTTTTTCATTCTTCTAAGTTTGAATCTCTTAAATTTTGTAGACAATTTAAAGGGACTTTACGGTTATGATGTATACAACATATACCACCCTGCTAAAATGCTGCTTTTGAGTATGAACAAAAGTTACTATGACGCAACTTCTGTTATGTTCTTTATTCAAATTTATCCCTTACTCATTGCACTACCTGCCACGCTGAGTTTAACAACGGAAGACAAGCGCAGAACCAGCGTTTACATTGTTTCCCGTAGCACCCCCGTAGCCTATAAACTTGGAAAATGGATTGCGGTATTTGTTGTAACTACCTTGGTGTTTGCGTTGCCCTCCCTATTGGAACTTGTTTTGAATGTATTGGTCTTTCCACTATCCGCAGATAACGATCCGTTAAGCACAGGTTTATTCAGTCCAACCTACTACGAAATCATTCATAATTATCTGTTCTGCGATCTGCATATTATCAGTCCTTATCTTTATGCGGTTGTATCGATTCTGTTTTTTGGCTGTTGCTCCGGCATTCTAGCCGTTTTTTCAATGAGCCTTGCATCGGTTTTCCCTCTTAAATTCCGTGTGTTATATCTGCTGCCGCCCTATATCTTATTAGCTGGATATGATTCGATTATACAGAAATTTGCAACGGATCCCACACAGCATTCTTGGCGCCAGTATCTGCTGTTACATACCATTTATCCTAAGGAAATCTTCTGTTTACTCATCATTCTCGCTTTGTTGACTGTCCTTTCGCTTGTTTGGACCCTTTGCCATAGAAGGAGCGGGTATTTATGATCCAGCGAAAGAGAATAGTCAAAACCATTGGTGTAGCAATTCTTTTCGGCATCATTCATTTTTTCTTGTTTCTGAATCTCCCTAAGGATTCGCTTAAATTGTCTACCATGGTGTTAGGCATGAGCGGAGGAACGATGGTACCTTCTTTGAGCAGACTGCTCAGCTTTTCTTTACAGTTAACTCCGGCTTTTCTTTTCGCTGCTATGCTCGGAACAGAATTCTATCAGCATTTTTGCATAGCTGATGTTTATGTTTTTTCTCGACAGCCGCGACGCACAGTCTGGTATGCTAAGGAAACACTCCAGCTCTTTTTGCTAACATTTCTTTATCAGTGTATCTTTATGGCCATATCTCTGATCTGCATTTTGATGTGGCTTCCCGTAGAGATAGATTCTCCTGGAGTTTACCTATTGGCCCAGCACATCGGAATATATACTCTTTGGCTATTTGGTTTGGTGCTCTTGATCAACACGCTCTCAATTATATTGGGTAGCGACTATGGTTATATTATTGCTTTCGCTACACAGATCCTGCAAATTGCCGTGCTGTATTGGCCTGATGATAAGACATTTAACCCTATCTCGCCATTCCTGCCTACTGCACATTTGATTTCTTTTTGGCACACTTCAAGTATCGAAAGTGTTTCCCAAGTCTTATCTCCGAAGTACAAAATATTTTCTTTTTCAATATCCTTTCTGATGCTCGGTGGGACTGTGTTAATCATCTTTCTGATTAGCCTTTATGTAGTCAAGCGGTTTGATATTATTTCTCCCAAGGAGACAGGAGGTGCAACATGATACTCAGCGCCCAAAATATCCATAAGACAATCAATAAGAAAACAATCCTCAAAGACATCTCGCTGCGCCTGGAATCCGGAAAAGTCTACGGACTTACCGGCCATAATGGTTGCGGTAAGACTATGCTTTTCCGCGCATTGTCCGGTCTGATGAGGATTGACTCCGGAAATATTACATTAGATGATAAAATGCTTGGAAAGGATTTTTCCATTCTCCCTGAACTAGGTGTCCTTCTGGAAAATGTTGGTCTATATCCGTACTTAACGGGGTATCAGAATCTGGAGTATTTATCTCAGTTCCGAAAAATAGTGGGTAGAATTGAAATTCAAGACGCTCTCACGAGAGTTGGGCTAAACCCAAATGATCGTCGGGTTTATCGTAAATACTCTCTTGGAATGAAACAAAGGCTGGCTGTTGCCCAGGCGATCCTGGAATCGCCTAAAATTCTCATGTTGGACGAACCTACCAATTCTTTGGACCAGGAAGGTGTTGCGCTCCTTCACCAAATTATAGAGGAGGAAAAGAAACGGGGTGCAATTGTTTTGCTCGCCAGTCACGATCAGGAAATAATTCACTACCTGTCTGATGAAATCTTTAAGATGGATCAAGGCTCCATTGTTGATCATTGGGAGGTGAGTAAATGATTCGTTTGCGTTATTTCATTTGCTCGTTGCTGATCGTGATGATTGCATTCCTGATTTACGCCAAACCATATGCAGAAACCTTTACTGATATGGTCCACGATCCCGATAATGCAAACTATCTCCATGTGGGTGAAATGGGAGAAGCTAGAGCAGAAACGCAGACGCAGCTAATCTCAGAACTCTTAAAAGAGGCCCCGTTTATTTTCCGCATAAGAGTCACACGGGATACAAAATACAGATCTCATACAGGTTATTTGCAAGCCAAGGTGCTCCAAGTGTTTGCAGGAGATGATGTGAAGGTTGGAGAGGATATTACGATTGCTTCGAATAACTGGTGCGTCACTTTGGATAGTACACCCAAAACGCTTGAGCGTCGCTTTGTAAATTTACCTAAAGTGGGAGGAGAGTACCTGGTTTTTTGTTCTAAAAAAGCAATGGCAGCGGACGAAAGTATGGAGGCATATATTTTATTCTCTCATGAACAGTGCTTTTTAAGCTGTATATTTGGATATGAGGACGGCGAAATGGTTGTTGTTCCTACCGGAAAGTACGGAACCTATGTACCATACAACGAGGTAATCGACAATGAGTTTTTCGCCACTTCTGAAGAAGCGATGAAAATACTAATGGATTTCAAGCATTCTCTGCTTGAGGCTTATCCGAGTAATGGAATCGCTCAATAAATTATGACTCTACACTAGGGACGCACGCTTATCAAAAAACAGTTGAAAAGTTCATAATTTTGCACTAAAATATTCTTAAAAGAACTTCCCGGTGTGGTTATAGGATTCATGTTCCCACTGAGAATCATAACGGACAATGATAAAAGCCTGTAACTTGTCGGAAGTTACAGGCTTTTGCGGCATTTCAGCATGTCAAAAGTACCGATCTATCTTAAAACCGGCGGAATACTCTGTAGGGGCGATCACTGATCGTCCGGCAATTTTGGAACAAAATTGTATCGCCGACGGCGATCTTTTTTTGTTTTCTTCGAAAACCGCAATAATTGCTCCGCAATTGTTGCGCGGGCGGCAGAATCGCCGCCCCTACGGTATCTGACGAAGCTGTCGGTTCTTTGACAGGATGAAATGCCGTTGGGCTTTGGAAATGTGCCGTTTGGGGGAAAATTGAGATTTTTGCTTTCGGGGATGCTATAATCCGGGTAGAAATTTTGTTACCCGGAGGGAATGCCTGTGGAAGCGATACGAACTGTAAATCTGACGAAACGCTATCAAGACATAACGGCGGTGGATCAA
This sequence comes from Oscillospiraceae bacterium, assembly GCA_017435525.1. GTDB lineage: Bacteria > Bacillota > Clostridia > Oscillospirales > Oscillospiraceae > Faecousia. The sequence continues at coordinate 21,073 of JAFSEW010000038.1, forward strand.
CTGAATCTGCAAATCTGCGAGGGGGAGCTGTTCTGCCTGCTGGGGGTCAATGGTGCGGGAAAAACCACTACCATCAAAATGCTTTCCTGTCTGACAGCTCCTACAGAAGGGGATGCGTTTCTTTTTGGGAAAAGCATTCGCCGGGAAACTGCCGGGGTGAAATCCATCATCGCTGTTTCGCCCCAGGAGACGGCTGTGGCGCCAGGCCTGAGCGTCAGAGAGAATCTGGAATTGATGTGCGGCATCTACGGCATTTCCCGAGACCGCCGTCAGGCCAGAATCGCAGAATTGACAGGTCTGCTGGGGCTGGCACCGGTGCTGCCCCGAAAAGCGGGCAAACTGTCCGGCGGCTGGCAAAGAAGACTCAGCATCGCTATGGCACTGGTCAGCAAGCCTGCGATCCTGTTTCTGGATGAGCCCACCCTGGGGCTGGATGTGCTGGCAAGATGCGAACTGTGGGACCTGATCCGGGCGCTGAAAGGAGAGGTTACCATGGTGCTGACCACCCACTATATGGAAGAAGCGGAAGCCCTGGCAGACCGCATCGGCATTATGAAAGAGGGCAGACTTCTGCTCTGCGATACTGTGGCGGCTATGAAACAGGCGGCTTGCGCGGATACCGTGGAGCAGGCGTTTATCCGGATCGTAAAGGGGGAAGTGCAATGAAAATGGCTATCTTCGCAGCCAGAAACGCCAAAGAAATCCTGCGCGACCCCCTGAATCTGGCTTTCGGATTGGGATTTCCCATGGCGCTGATCCTGCTGCTCAGCGCAATTCAGGCCAATATTCCGGTGCAGATGTTTGAAATTCAGCATCTGGCCCCAGGGATTACGGTGTTCGGCCTTTCCTTTCTGACGCTGTTTTCTGCCACAATCATCGCAAAGGACAGAGGAAGCGCCTTTCTGCAGCGGCTGTATGCTACGCCCCTGACTCCCGGAGATTTTATCCTGGGCTACACGCTGCCGATACTTCCCGTTGCCCTGGCACAGTGTATGATCTGCTACATTGCGGCCATAGCCTTGGGCTTGCAGCCGACGGTACGGATTTTCTATGCCGCGGTGGGCATCCTGCCGGTGTCCCTTTTGTATATTGCGCTGGGACTGCTCTGCGGAAGCGTCCTGACCGATAAGCAGGCGGGCGGCGTGTGCGGCGCGCTGCTGACCAATCTTTCGGCATGGCTCTCCGGCATCTGGTTTGACCTGGATCTGGTGGGCGGCACCTTTCGGAAAATTGCCTATATGCTGCCCTTTGTCCATGCGGTAGATATGGAGCGGGCGATCCTGGCGGGAGATTTTGCGGGGATCTTCCCCCATATCTGGTGGGTGCTGGGCTATGGGGCAGCATTGCTGATCCTGGCGATCATACTGTTCCTGGGGCAGATGAAGCGAGGGTAGAATGAAAAAAGCACCCTCTGGGGCACGGCCTCAGAGGGTGCTTGCATCTGTTCAGCGGCCGAATCGACCGAAGAAATCGGCCAGAGGCTGCACAACGGCTGCCAGATCTTGAATTGCTTTGTTGAGGGTTTCAAAATCAATGGTGTCCAGCTTGGTCATGGTCTGCTTCAGGCTGTCCTGGGCGTTGATGGCCAGCATATCCACATTGCCCACCAGGGCCTCCACATTTTCCGCGATGCCCTGAAGATCCAGCGCAGCCAGCTGGCTGGCAGCTTGCTCCATATTGCCCAGCAATCCTTGCAGCTGGGCGGTAATGCCCTGGACCTGGGGCAGCAGCTGATGCACCTTCACCAGTGCGAGGATACAGAAGAGGGCAGCCACCAGTGCGAAGCCGCAGAAAATCTGGGTAAACAGCAGCTGACGGCGGTTGGTTTTCTCGATTTTTTCCAGCAGTTCCAGCGTTTTGTCATTGTGTTCCATGGCAATACCTCGTTTCTTATGGATTTGCTTTCAGTATAGCATACCTGCAAGCAAAAAACCACGCCCGCAGGCGTGGTTTTTTCTTAAAAGATTTGATACAGCACCGTGCAGACTGCGAACAGGATCATAGTCACCAGAGTCAGGGCGGACAGGGCAGAGGCAATCTGCACCCGCTCACTGGGCTCGTCCGCAAAGACGGGGATCACATACGGCGGCGGCAGCAGCACCATCAGCACGGCAGCGCCCTCAAAGAGCATGCCGCTGAGCACAGTCCGGTTCAGCAGGATCATAACACCCAGGCACACAGCCATCACCACCAGGCGCATGGCAATGAGACCGCCGGTCTTCTTCCAGGGAATGTCCCGGATCACCAGATCATAGCCCACAGTCAGCAAAATGATCATGCCGGTGGGGGCGGAGAGGAAGCTGGTGGAAGCATCCAGAATACCGCTGATCCGGTACTTCTGCATCACACCGTAAAGACCCGTTGCGCCGATCAGCACACCGGCCAGCACAGCCCACAGAATGGGGGTGGTGGCCATGTCCTTGGCGATGGCTTTCACATCCCGCTTGCCGGAAAGCAGCACCTTATACAAGGTGAAGACAAACAGAGTCTGGCCGATGTCCGGCAGGGCAAACTGAGAAACGCTTTCCTCCGGGAACAGCAGCACAAACAGGGCGTAGCCCAGCATACCTGCCTCAAAGCCGCTGGCCAGGAAGGGGGCAAGGCGGCTCTTCATGCCGCAAAGCCGGATGATCAAAAAACCCAGCGCCAGCGCCAGACAGCAGATGAAGAACATCATCAGCGGCAGGATCAGGGCCGCGGCGGAATACTCTGCCGTAGCGAAGGCATTCAGCAGCACGAAGGGCAGCGTCAGATTCAGAACTACCTTCTTTAGGGCGTCAATGCCCTCTCTGGTAAGGAAATTACGGCTGCGGCACAGCATGCCCAGGCCCAGAGCCAGGAACACCGGCAGCGCCGTTTCCAATACGGAAATCAAGCTTTCCATAGCTTACTTGATAACGCCCTTCTGCAAAATGATGTTGGCGTAGATGGCAGTCTCGCCGGTCTGCAGGATGCAGTAGCAGTCCTTAGCCTCATCATAGAACTTGAAGCGGTCAATGTTGCCCACGCAGGCAGCGCCGCGGTCGTCATACTTGGCAATGATTTCCTTGTACTCGTCCCAAACGGGAATCACCAGATCCTTGTCGCACGCCATCTTTTCCATCAGGATGGCAGGCTGCTCCACATAGGTGTCCAGCGGGAACACCTGCAGGATAGCGTCCAGAATTTCGGGGACGCCGTGGCCGTCAGCCCGCAGGAAAATGGCGTTCTTGGCCTTGGCCATGGAAGCACCGGGGAAATTGCCGTCACCGATGCAGATGCGGTCGCTATGGCCCATTTCGGCCAGGACCTTCAGCAGCTCGGGGGAGAGGATGGGGGGAATGTTCTTCAGCATAATGTAACCTCCTGAGATTGACTTTTTTTAGGAATGTCTCTATGATAAGAAAAAAAGGAGGGAATGTCAATGAATTTCGCAAAGGAGTTGGCGCTGTTTTCTGCCATGGCGGAGAAAAAGGGCATGGTCAGCAGCCTGGAGGGAAATCTTTCCTGCATCGACCGGGCCACGGGCAATATTTATATCACCCCGTCCCATAAATCCAAGCTGCTGCTGCAGCCGGACCAGATCTGCGTGGTGAATCCGGCAGGGGAACAGATTGGCGGCTCGGAGAAGAAATCCTCGGAGTATTTCCTCCATGAGGCGGCTTACAAAGCAAGAGCGGATATCGGTGCTGTTGTCCATTGTCATGTGCCGTACCTTTCCGCCTATGCCTTCGCCTACCGGGATTTCGAAACAAGGGCTGATACTTTCCTGCATCAGATCTTCGGCACGGTGAAGTGTCTGCCCTACGGCGACCACGGCACCCACGCCATCCATCAGGGAATCGAGGAAGCACTCAGAGGAAGACCCGTGGCACTGCTGGGCGGCCACGGGGTGGTGTGCGTAGGCGCGGACCTGGAAGATGCCCTGGGCCTTATCGAAGCGGCAGAAAATTACGCCAAAACCGTTTTCATCAAAGACAGACTATAAAAAAGCGGCGGTCTTGCGACCGCCGCCATTCTTGATGGGGAAAGGATTACTTATACAGGGGGCCGTAGGTGGCGCAGGCACGGTAGTCCTGGCCTTCCTTATCCATGCCGAATGCGTTCCAAGCGGCGGGACGGTAGATGTCCTCCTCGGGAACGTTGTGCATGCAAACGGGGATGCGCAGCATGGAGCACATGGTGATCAGGTCAGCACCGATGTGGCCGTAGGAGATGGCACCGTGGTTGGCGCCCCAGTTCATCATGACCTCGTAAGCGGTCTTGAAGGGGGAACCTTCCTTGCCGTCGCAGCGAGGTGCAAACCAGGTGCAGGGCCAGGTGGGGTTGGTGCGCTCCATCAGGGTGTCGTTGACCTGCTCGGGCAGGTTGACGGTCCAGCCTTCAGCGATCTGCAGCACGGGGCCCAGACCCTTAACCAGGTTCAGGCGGATCATGGTGCAGGGCATCTCAGCATAGGTGTTGAAGTGGCTGGAGAATCCGCCGCCGCGGAAGTTGTCGAAGCCGGCCTCGCACCATACGGTGGCGTTGGTCATCTTCTTGATGTCTTCCTCGGTGACTTCCCACCAACGCTTCATGGTGGCATTGCCGTTCTCGTCGGTGCAGACGCCGGAAGCATCCAGGCAGGCAGCGCCGGAGTTCAGCAGGTGGATGATACCGTTGGATTCAGCGGCCTTGCCCTCCAGCTTGTAGCCGGTAACGCGCTCGGTAGCCTCGCCGGACCAGTAAGTACGGACGTCGGCGAAGATCTGTGCACGGTGGGTCAGCAGACGCATCATCAGCATGCCCATGCCGTTGAGAATGTCGTTCTCGGTGGCCAGGGTGTAGGGCTCACGGGCGCCTTCGTAGTCGAAGGTGGAACTCAGCAGAGCCTCGGGATAGTCACAGTTGGGCCAATGGTCGGTCCACTGACGCTGACCCTGGAAGCCGCCGGCGATGGCGTTGTGGCCAACCTTCTCTTCCTCGAACAGGTCGTCCAGCTTGGGGTTGCCAGCCATCAGGTCCTTGATGATGCAGTACATCTTGACGGTGAACTCCCACTGCTTTTCCTTCTGCTCGTCGGTGAACTTGACAACATCGGGGTTATCGTCGCGGCCTTCCTTGCAGTGCTCCTTGGTCCAGGCCAGAGCCTTCTGGTAGTCCTCTTCGCAGTAGATGCCTTCTTCCATGCGGCGCAGGATTTCCACCTCGTCCACGGACTCAACACGCATGCCAAAGTACTTCTCCAGAACATCCTGATCCATGATGGAGCCGGCAATACCCATGCACTGGGAGCCGATCTGCAGGTAGGACTTGCCGCGCATGGTGGCAACGGCAACAGCGGCGCGGCCGAAGCGCAGCAGCTTTTCCTTTACATCCTCGGGGATCTCGGTGATCTGGTCACGGTCCTGAACCTCATGGCCGTAGATGCCGAATGCGGGCAGGCCCTTCTGTGCGTGGCCGGCCAGAACAGCAGCCAGGTACACAGCGCCGGGACGCTCGGTGCCGTTGAAGCCCCAAACACCCTTAATGGTGTGAGGATCCATGTCCATAGTCTCAGAGCCGTAGCACCAGCAGGGAGTGACGGACAGGGTGATGGAAACGCCTTCCTTCTTGAACTTGTTGGCGCAGGCAGCAGCCTCGGGTACACGGCCGATGGTGCTGTCAGCCATAACGACCTTCACAGGCTCGCCGTTGGAGTAGAACAGGTTCTCCTCGAACAGCTTCTTGGCAGCTTCGGCCATTGCCCAAACCAGGGGATCCAGGGACTCACGAAGCTTCAGGGGGCCACGGCGGCCGTCAACGATGGGGCGAATACCAATAACAGGATAATCGCCAACATATCTGTTTTTTGCCATTTTATTTCCTCCTAATTCTTGCCATGCGTAAACATGGAAAATTACATTTATAAAAAACGCAGAGCGTTTTTATACGGATTTACAGGTTGAGACTGCACTTGAGCTTTGTCATCCGGGGCTCGCCGGAGTAGCCCTCCAGCCGCTGGATCAGATAATTGGCGGCCAGTGCGCCGATTTCCGCTTCCGGCTGATGGATCACGGGGATAGGCGGGCGGAGCATGGAGCAGATATCTACGCAGTCAAAGCCGAAGATATCCACATCCTCGGGGATTCGCAGACCCTGCTCTCTGGCAGCGGTAAGGAAGCCCATGGTGATATTGTGGTTGGTGGTAAAAACCGCGGTGGGCTTGTCCGGCAGCTGCATCAGGGACTCGAAGCCCAGATAGCCGGTGGCGAAATCATTCTGCTGGCTGATCACCAGCTGATCGTCATAGAGGATACCCCGGTCGGAAAGGGCACGGAGATAGCCGATCTGCCGCTCCTTGGCGGAAAATACGGATTTGGGGCCGCTGATGATGGCTACGCGGCGGTGCCCCTTATCGATCAGGTGGTTCACGGCAGCGTAGGATGCCTCGGCATTGTTTACCAGCACCGCATCGGCATCAAGGCCCTGCAGGGTGCGGTCCAGCTGCACCACAGGGATTTTCCGGGTGGCGGTGAGCTCGTAGAATTCATCCAGAGAAAGATCTTCTGCCGCATAAATCAGTCCGTCGATACCGGTGGAGAGCAGAAAACTCAGGTTGTCCCGCTCCAGGCCGTGGTTGGAGCTGTAGCAGGAGATGAGGCTGTGATAGCCGTGCTCCCGCAGCACCTTATCCAGGGCGGTGAGCACATTGCCGAAGAAGGGGGCCGTAATATCCGGCAGCAGAACGCCGATGGATTTGCTGCGCTGGGTCTTCAGACTGCGGGCGAAGGGATTCACCCGGTAATCCAACGCTTCAATGGCCTGCCGGATGGCATCCAGGTTTTCCTCCCGGACATTGCCGCCGTTGATATATTTGGAAACGGTGGAAATGGAAACTCCTGCCATGCGAGCCACATCCTTGATGGTTGCCATTTACAGAAGCCTCCTTGGTCGAAACGATTCGCGTTCCAGGTACACACCATCCTCAGGGCACCTTCCTCGCTACAACATAATAATATAAAAACAGAATTGTACTGTCAATACAATTTTTTTAAATTTTACTTGATTTTTTTTGTAAAGTTTATTATAGTATAGGCAGCAATGGGCGTAGTGCGCGCTCTGCACGAAGGACATCGTGTGGCTTGCATAAGCGAAACGATTCGTTTTTGTGCAAAATGTGCAAAGCCCCGGGAATGTAATGGAGCCGCTGCGGGAATGCAGTATGGGATTTGGCAGATTCTGGCAGCGGTTACGATGAAGTGATATGAGAAAGGTGAGTAGGAATGGGCGAAACAATTCTGAAGATGCAGGGCATCCAGAAGTATTTCTCCGGTGTGCATGCGCTGCGGGGTGTCAACTTTGACCTGCGTGCCGGCGAAGTTCACGCACTCATGGGCGAGAACGGTGCCGGTAAGTCCACGCTGATCAAGGTACTTTGCGGTATCCATCAGAAAGATGGCGGCACCATCGAGTACCTGGGTGAGCAGACAAGCTTCAGCAATATCGGTGATTCTCAGAATGCCGGTATCAGCGTAATCCACCAGGAGCTGAACATGATGAACGACCTGACGGTTGCGCAGAACATGTTCATTGGCCGTGAGTTCTTCAAGGGTGGCCTGATCGATGACAAGGCCATGGAAGAAGAGGCACAGCGTCAGTTTGACAAGATGGGCGTCAAGATTGACCCCTCTACCCGTCTGGGTGACCTGACCGTCGGTAAGCAGCAGATGGTCGAAATCACCAAGGCAATCTCCCGCGACTGCAAGCTGCTGGTTCTGGACGAGCCCACCGCAGCTCTGACCCTCCCAGAAGTGGAGGAGCTGTTCAAAATCATGAACGAGCTCAGAGACAAGGGTATCGGCATGATTTACATCTCTCACCGTATGGATGAGATTACCCGCATCTCCGACCGCGTTACCGTTATGCGTGACGGCGAGTATGTGGGCACTGTGAACACCAAGCAGACCACCAAGGACGAGATCATCAAGATGATGGTCGGCCGTGTGATCATGGGCGAGCAGAAGGAAGCCAGCGCTGTGGATGCGGACGCTCCCGTGATTCTGGAGGTCAAGCACCTCAATGCCGGTAAGGAAGTTAAGGATGTGAGCTTCCAGCTGCGCAAGGGTGAGATCCTGGGCTTTGCTGGTCTGATGGGTGCCGGCCGTACCGAGGTCGCCCGTGCCCTGTACGGCGCTGACCGCCGCCAGACCGGTGAGATCTTCATCAACGGCGAGAAGGTCAATATCCGCACTCCCGAGCAGGCTGTCAAGCACGGCATCTGCTACCTGTCCGAAGACCGTAAGCGCTTCGGCCTGATGCTGGACAAGTCCATCACTGAAAACACCACCATCGCATCTGTGGATTCCTTCATCAAGCGCGGCTTGATCAACGATAACAAGATGCGTGACTCCTCCGCAGAATTCAACCTGAAGCTGCGCACCAAGACTCCTTCCATGGAGCAGCTGCTGAAGAACCTCTCCGGCGGCAACCAGCAGAAGGTTATTATCGCCCGCTGGCTGATGAAGAACTGTGATGTCTTCATCTTCGACGAGCCCACCCGCGGCATCGACGTCGGTGCCAAGAGCGAGATCTACAACCTGATGGATGAACTGGTTGCCCAGGGCAAGTCCATCATCATGATCTCTTCCGAACTGCCCGAGGTCCTGCGTATGAGCGACCGCGTGCTGGTTATGTGTGAAGGCCGCAAGACCGGCGAACTGGATATTGCTGAGGCAACCCAGCAGAATATTATGCAACTTGCAACTATGCGAGAGGAGAATTAATATGAGCAAGAAACTGAATAAGAAGAACAATGCTTCCGGCATGCAGAGTTTTATCATCATCCTGGCTGCCATTGCTCTGTTTGTGGTCTTTACCCTGATTAACCCCGGCTTCGCCAGCTCCGGCAACCTGCTGACCATGGCTAAGTCCTTCGTTCCCTACGCAATCCTGTCCCTGGGCGTTACCTTTGCCATCGCTACCGGCGGCATTGACCTGTCCCTGGGTACCGTGTGCTTCGGCTCCGCTGTTCTGGCCGGCGCTCTGTGCAAGACCGGCGTCAGCGTTGAGGAAGGCACCCTGTGGCTGACCATTCCCATCATCCTGGTTACCGGCGTTGTGTTTGGTATCATCAACGGCGTTCTGGTTGCCAAGTGCAAGCTGGCTCCCTTCATCGCCACCCTGGGCACCATGCTGGTTTCCCGCGGCCTGACCGCTGTTGTGGCTGAAGCTGCCCGCGGCACCTCTTCCGCTGTTAAGTATCCTTCCACCGGCTGGTTCCAGAAGATCTTCACCAACCTGAACGGTTTCCCCATCGGCCTGGTCTGGGTCCTGGTTCTGACCGTTATCTGCATGATCGTCATGTATAAGACCAAGATCGGTCGTTACATCCTGGCCATCGGCTCCAACGAGGAAGCTGCCCGCCTGTCCGGTATCAACACCGACAAGTACAAGATCTTTGCTTATGTGATCTGTAGCTCCTTCGCTGCCCTGGCTGCTCTGTTCTATGTTGCTGCTAACCCCTCTCTGAACCTGGCTGCCGGTAACGGCATGGAGCTGGATGCCATCGCAGGCGTTTACATCGGCGGTACTTCCACCACCGGCGGCTCCGCAACCATCATTGGCTCCGTCCTGGGCGCTCTGATTCTGGTTATCATCCGTCAGGGCCTGAACCTGGCTATGGCCGGCGGTGTCGGCGTCTCCGCTACCAACGTGACCTACGCTGTTACCGGTGTCATCGTTGTGGGCGCTGTTATGCTGGACGTTATCAAGAAGAAGAACGCCAACAAGGTCAAGATCGAGAACTTCAAGGAGCCCGCAAAGGAAGCCAAGAAGTAAGATCCCACTATTTCGTAATAAAACCGAAAGGTTTTATATAAAAAATTAGGAGGAAACACATAATGAAGAAAATCATTGCTCTGCTGCTGGCCCTGGTTCTGGTTATGAGCCTGGCTGCCTGCGGCGCAAAGGACAGCGGCGAGAAGACCATCGCTGTCATCGCTAAGGGTGAGACCCACGCTTTCTGGCAGGCTGTTAAGGCCGGTGCAGAAGCTGCCGGTGCTGAGAAGGGCTACAAGGTCACCTTCCGCGGCCCCACTTCCGAGTCCGAGAGCGAAGTTCCCGCTCAGCGTGAAATGGTTCAGGCTGCTCTGAACGACAAGACCGTTAAGGCTATCGTTCTGGCTACCATCGGTACCGGTTTCGCTGATGAGCTGGTCTCCGCTTACGACAAGAAGCTGCCCGTCGTCGAGTTCGACTCCGGCCTGTACTCCAACGGCGCTGACCTGACCGAGGGCAAGGACCCCACCATCGGCATCGTTGCTACCGACAACTTCAAGGCTGGCGGCGTTGTTGCTGAGAACTTCTACGCTTACCTGAAGTCCCAGAACCTGGCCGTTGACGGCTACAAGGTTGGTATCATTCAGCACGACTCCACCGCTACCGGTATCGACCGCGCTGGCGGCTTCAAGGCCAAGATCGAAGAGCTGGCTGCTGCTGACGGCATCACCCTGGACATCAACCTGCAGGTTAAGGCTAACAACGCCGGCGAGTACAAGCTGGGCCTGACCGCTCTGGCTGACTGGGGCGCACAGTCCATCTTCATGACCAACGAAGGCGTTGTCAACGAAGTCTTCCCCGAAGTCTCCGACAATGCTGATGCTTACAAGAGCATCCTGTTCTGCGGTTTCGACGCTGGTACCAACCAGTACAACTGGATGAAGGACGCCGGCGCTAACTACGCTCTGCTGGTTGGCTCCGTCGCTCAGGACTCCTACAACATCGGCTATGAGGCTGTCAAGCTGGCTATCACCAAGCTGGAAGGCGGCGAAGTGGGCGACGTGGGCATCGGCGGTGCTTGGTACAACAAGGACAACATCGACGAGCTGAAGGACAAGAACGTCTTCTACATGGGCTAATTCGTTACATAGTAACTAAATAGCTTACGGCTGAAACCGACCGGCACCACTTCGGTGGTGCCGGTTTTTCGGTATTCACGGCTGAACGGTGCGCATACAGCGTGCGCAGCCTTGAACTGTGAATGAAATTAAACAGGAGGCAGTTACCATGGGTAAGGTAAGAAATCTTTTGGCATTTGACCTGGGTGCCAGCAATGGCCGCGCAATCCTGGGTCAGTTTGACGGCGAACGCATTACGATGCGTGAGCTGCACCGGTTTGAAAACAACTATATTGAGATGAACGGTGTTTTCTACTGGGACACCCCCTACCTCTTCAATCAGCTGAAGCAGGGCCTGAACGCCTTCAAGCAGGGCCAGTTCGGTGACCTGGATGCATTTGGCATTGATACCTGGGGTGTGGACTACGGTCTGCTGGACCGCAACGGTCATCTGGCCGGTGTGCCCCGCTCCTACCGTCTTGGCACCCAGGCAGATATTGATGCTGTGAAGGCCCAGATCCCCGCTGATGTGCTGTATCAGCGCAGCGGCATCGACACCGGCCTGACCTTCAATACCCTCTATCAGCTCTACCGCAGAAAGCGGGAGAACGATGTTGCCCTGGAAGTGGCCGACACCATGCTGCTGACTCCCGACCTGCTGGGCTATTTCCTCACCGGCGCCAAGGGCACCGAATACACCATCGCCACCACCACACAGCTTTACAATCCCACCACCCGGAACTGGGACTGGGAGACCATCGATCAGCTGGGCCTGCCCAGAAAGATCTTTACCAAGATCGATCCCACCGGCACCATCCGCGGTTACCTGCGCAGAGAGCTCTGCGAGGAAATCGGCCTGAACCCCGCCGCATTTGTAGCCGTGGGCAGCCATGACACCGCTTCCGCCGTTGCTGCCATTCCCGGCACCGGCAGCTTTGCCTTCTGCTCCAGCGGTACCTGGTCTTTGTTCGGTGCGGAGATGGATAAGCCTGTGCTGACCCCTGAGGCAGCCGCCATGGGCTTTTCCAATGAGGGCACCATTCAGGGTACCTACCGCCCCCTGCGTAACATCGTCGGCATGTGGATCATTCAGGAATGCCGCCGCGACTGGATCAAGAACGGCATCAACATCAGCTGGGACGGTGTTGTGCAGGAAGCACAGAAGGCAGAACCCCTGCGTTCCATCATCAATCCCGATGCCCCTGAGTTCTACGCAGGCGGCAACATGGAAAAGAAGATCCAGGACTTCTGCCGCCGCACCAATCAGCCTGTTCCCGAAACCATCGGCCAGGTTGCCCGCTGCGTCTATGAATCCCTGGCTCTGAAGTACCGCAATGCTCTGGAAGGCCTGGAAAAGATGAAGGGTGAGCGGATCGACTCGCTGAACATCGTGGGCGGCCCCATCAACAACCGGTTCCTGGATCAGCTGATCGCCGACTCTCTGGACCGCAAGGTGGTTACCGGCCCCATTGAAGGCGCCGCTATGGGCAACCTGCTGACCCAGGCTATGGCTCTGGGCGACATTGCCAACCTGGACCAGCTGCGTCAGGTTGTGCGCAACTCCGAAGCTGTTACCACCTGGGAACCCCATCACACCCAGCAGTGGGAAGAAGCATACCAGAAGTTACTTACACTGTTATAATAAAAAAGGAGAAATGATCATGAGCGTAGATATGACCAAGTGGCAGGAAATTGCCAAGGAAAAGGTACACTGCAGACCCGCCGGTACCGGCCGTCTGGCAGGTAAGGTCACCATCGTTACCGGTGCTGCCCAGGGCTTCGGCAAGGGCATCGCAGAAGAGCTGTATAACGAGGGCGCAACCATCATCATTGCTGATATGAACCAGGCTCTGGCTGAGCAGGTTGCCGCCGAAATGGGCGAGCGCGCCTGTGCTATCCCCGTGAATGTCTCCAACGAGGAGAGCGTTGCCAATCTGGTGGCACAGACTGTTGAAAAGTTCGGCGGCCTGGACATCATGGTTGCCAATGCCGGCGTTGTCCGCTCCGGCCCCATCGCCACCTTCGAGCAGAAGGACTTCGAGTTCGTCACCGCCATCAACTACACCGGCCTGTTCCTCTGCGCTAAGTACGCTTCCATCATCATGCAGGCTCAGTACGAGGCTGATCCCACCGGCTACTACGATATCGTGGCGATCTCCTCCAAGTCCGGTCTGGAAGGCTCCAACAAGAACTTTGCATACGCCGGCTCCAAGTTCGGTGCCATTGGTCTGGTGCAGTCCTGGGCTCTGGAACTGTGCGCTTACAACATCAAGGTCAACGCTGTCTGCCCCGGCAACTACCTGGACGGTCCCCTGTGGAGCGACCCCGTGAGAGGCCTGTTTGTGCAGTATCTGGAAGCCGGTAAGGTTCCCGGTGCCAAGACCGTTGCCGATGTCCGCCGCTTCTACGAGGCCAAGGTACCCATGAACAAGGGCTGCATGCCCATCGACGTGGCTCGCGCCGTTATGTACTGCGTGGAGCAGAAGTACGAGACCGGTCAGGCAATCCCTGTCACCGGCGGTCAGGTCATGCTGAACTAAGAGGTGCAGTATGATCGACATTCAGATTCTGAATCTGCTGAATGCCCCCACCAAGGAGGAGCGCCTGGCAAACTTAGCAAAGATCCTGCCGGACACCCAGTTCCCTCCCATGGTGCCGGAGTATATCAATAACCACATCCACACCACCTATTCCTTCTCTCCCTACTCTCCCACCGCAGCGGTGTATGCCGCACGGATGGAGGGCCTGTGCACCGCCGGTATCATCGACCATGATTCCATCTCCGGTGCCAAGGAGTTCCTGGAGGCTGCCAAGCAGGTAGATATGCCTGTGACCATCGGCATGGAAGCCCGTGTTTCCATGGACGGCACCCGCCTGGAAGGCCGCCGTACCAACAACCCCGATCAGGTGGGCGTTTCTTACATGACCATCCAGTCTGTTCCCCACGATAAGATCGATGTGCTGACTGAGTTCTTCAAGCCCTATCAGGCTGCCCGTCATGCCCGGAACCGGAAGATGATTGAAAAAATCAATGCTCTGGTTGGCGTGGAACTGGACTACGACCGGGATGTGCTGCCCCTGTCCATGGCAGCGGAGAACGGCGGTGTTACCGAGCGGCATCTGATGTACGCCCTGGCCATCGAGCTTACGAAGCAGGTGGGCAAGGGTCAGCCCATGATCGATAAGCTGGCTTCTCTGGGCATGAGCCTGTCTGAAAAGCAGAAGCAGCTGCTGCTGGATACCGAGTATCCCTTCTATGAGTATGATGTGCTGGGTATGCTGAAGGGCACCTTCGTTCCCCAGATCTTCATTGATGCCACCGACGAATGCCCCAAGCTCGCTGACATGGTAAAGCTCTGCGCCGATGTGGATGCTTGCCTGTGCTACGCTTACCTGGGCGATGTGGGCGACAGCGTTACCGGCGACAAGAAGGCCCAGAAGTTTGAAGACGACTATCTGGACGATGTGTTCGAGTGCCTGAAAGAAGAAGGCGTCAAGGCCGTTACCTACATGCCCACCCGGAACACGCCTGCCCAGCTGGAGCGCCTGAGAGGCCTGTGCGATGCCTATGGCATGTTCCAGATCTCCGGTGAAGATATCAATACCCCCCGCCAGAGCTTCGTGATCAAGGCCATGGAGAACCCCATGTTCAAGAACCTGATCGACGCTACCTGGAAGCTCATCGAACACGAAAACAACTGACTTTCCACAAGGAGGAATTTACTATGATTACTAAAGCAGTCCGTATTCACGGTAAGCAGGATCTGCGCCTGGACGAAGTCCAGCTGCCCGAGATCGGCCCCGATGATGTTCGTATCCGCGTTGTGTCCGACAGCCTGTGCATGTCTTCCTACAAGGCAGCCATCGAGGGCGGCGACCACAAGCGTATTCCCGACCGCTGCGACCTGACCCCCACCATTCTGGGCCATGAGTTCTGCGGCGATATCGTGGAAGTTGGCGAGAACTGGAAGCACAAGTACAATGTTGGCGACAAGTTCGTTATCCAGCCCGCTCACTACCACAAGGGCTCCCAGATGGCTCCCGGCTACTCCTACCAGTTCTGCGGCGGCGACGCCCAGTACGGCAATGTGCCCATCGAGACTCTGCTGGAGAACTGCCTGCTGCCCTACAACTCCGATACCTACTACTACGGCTCCCTGGCTGAGCCCCTGAGCTGCGTCATCGGCACCTTCCACGCTATGTACCACACCAAGGCCGGTTCCTATGTCCATGAGATGGGCATCAAGGAAGGCGGCAAGATGGCTCTGCTGGCTTCCGTGGGCCCCATGGGTCTGGCTGCTATCGACTACGCCATCCACTGCGACCGCAAGCCCAGCCTGCTGGTTGTTACCGATATCGATGAGGCTCGCCTGGAGCGCGCTGCTTCCATCTACACCGTGGAAGATGCCAAGGCCAACGGCATTGAGCTGCACTATGTCAACACCCGCATGGAGAACGCTACCGAGTACCTGCGTGAGCTGACCGGCGGCACCGGCTACGACGATGTGGTTTGCTTCGCTCCCGTGAAGCCCGTCATCGAGCAGGCTGACGACATCCTGGGCTTCGACGGCTGCCTGAACTTCTTCGCAGGCCCCACCGACTCCAAGTTCAAGGCTCCCTTCAACTGGTACAATGTCCACTACCTGTATACCCATGTGGTTGGCACCTCCGGCGGCAACACCCACGACATGCAGGAGGCCATCGCCATGATGAATGCCGGTAAGCTGAACCCCTCCGGCCTGGTTACCCATATCGGCGGCCTGAACGCTGTTATCGACACCACGCTGAATCTGCCCAAGATTCCCGGTGGCAAGAAGCTGATCTACAACCACATCGACCTGCCTCTGACCGCTATCAGCGAGTTCGAGGAGAAGGGCAAGACCGATCCTCTGTTCGCCGAGCTGGACCGCCTGTGCAAGGAGAACAACGGCCTGTGGAACCCCGCAGCCGAGAAGTACCTGCTGGCCAACGCCAAGGCAATCTAAGTTTTTGCCAATCAAAAGAGCCAAGCTGCTGTGCAGCTTGGCTCTTTTATATATGTTTCGTCATAATTGGCAGGCCGTTGGTGCCGGTGCTGCCGTTTCTGACATAGCCACAATGACTCCAGAAGGATTCAGCCGGCCCATAGGCGGTGACATAGCATCGGGTGATCCCGTTCCGGCGCATACAGGTTTCCAGAAAGGCAACCAATGCCTTGCCATCGCCGGTGCCGCGGTATGCAGGGAGCAAACCGATCTCCACAATGGTGCCGTACCCCGGCAGCTGAGAGAAGGGAAAGGTGGGAGTGTCGGCGGCATAAAGGGCAAAGCCAGCATCCGCCCCGTCCAGAACCGCAAAGCAGCCGTGGATCTCTCCGGCGGTCACTTTCTCAAAGAGAAACCGGATGAAAGCGTCCATTTCTTCCTGGGCAGTGGCAGCATCTTCACCTTCCCGGTAATAGGCTTCGGCCAGGCGGTGGAACCGCCCGTAATCCTGTGGGGTGATTGGCCGGTAATCCATAGGAAATCCTCCTTTGTAAGAAAGTGGGCGCAGCAGAAACTCTGCTGCGCCCACAGGGTTATCTGCAAAGATGCTGATTCAAATAATTCAGCACCCGCTTTTTGTCTGCAGACCACGCCGGGGCGATGAGATCCCGCTTGTGGCCGTCGCCGGTGATCCGGTGCAGTACAATATGCTCCGGCAGAACATCCAGGCAGCACTGCAGCCAGTGGGCGTATTCTTCCAGGGTCAGGCATTGGAAGTTTCCGGCCCTGTACTCCGCTTCCAGGTCGGTGTTCCGCAGCACATGGAGCAGATGGAATTTCACACCGTCGGTACCGGCATCCACAGCGGCTTGTGTTGTCTGCACAGCCATTTCCGGCGTTTCTCCCGGAAGCCCCAGAATGATATGGGTGACCACGTTGAGCCCGGCGGCCTTCAGTCGCTTTACGGCGTCAATATACACCGGTGCGCAGTAGCCTCTGCGGATGTATTGGGCAGTAGATTCGTGGATGGTCTGCAGCCCCAGCTCTACATATACCGGCTTTTCCCGGTTCAGTCGATCCAAAAGCGCAACCACATCCGGCCCAAGGCAGTCAGGGCGGGTGCCGATGGCCAGCGCCACAATGTCATCAGGTGCCATGGCTTCCCGGTAAAGGGCTTCCAGGCGATCTACAGAGCCGTAGGTGCCGGTGAAGGACTGGAAATAGGCAATGTACCTGCCGTCCTTGATTTTGGCGGATACCCGGGCCTTGGCAGCTTCCAGCTGGTGGGCTACCGATGTATGGCAGCTCTCCGCAAATTCGCCGCCGCCATAAGCGGAGCAGAAAATGCAGCCCCGCTTATCCAGGGTGCCGTCCCGGTTGGGGCAGGTGAAGCCGCCGTCCAGGGAAAGTTTATACACCTTGCAGCCGAAGCGGCTGCGGTAATGCTCGTTCAGGGTCATGGCCGGAAGCCTTCAAAGATGGGCAGCCAGCCTTCTTTTACCGCGGCATCAAAATCCGCCTTGGATTTCAATGTCCAGGTAACTCCCTGAACACCCCAGATTTTCCGTACCAGGAAATTGCCCAGGGTCTTCCGGTCGGCAAATTTATAGGCCACAAAATCCGGGTGGATCAGGAAATTGCCCATCTGGTGGGTGATGCCGAATTTCAGCACAGGGTGCAGAGGATTGGCTTTGGCAGCCATGAAATTCTCTGCCAGCTGCCCTCGGATAATGTCCGGCCGGTGGAGCCGCAGCCAGCGGATACACCGGGGATCAAAGGATTCCATACACCAGGGGCCTTCATAGCCCTCCATGGCTTGACAGGCGGCTTCACACAGGGCGGCATGATTGCCGTCGATGGCTTTCAGCTCAATGATCAGGGGGGCTTTTCCCGCATAGAGTGCCAGAACATCCCGGAAGTTGGGGATGGTTTCTGCGGTGCCTTCCAGGGGGTAGTTGGCCAGCTGATGGGCGGTGAGATCTTCAATCTTGCCGTCGCAGCCGGTGGTGCGCACAAGGGCATGGTCGTGGATCACAGCCAGAGAACCGTCTTTCAGCAGGTGCACATCCAGCTCAATGCCGTAGCCGGCTTCCAGCGCTGCCCGGAAGGCAGCCATGCTGTTTTCCGGGATGCCGTCGCCGTGGAGACCCCGGTGGGCATAGGCCCAGCCCCGGAGTGCTTCCAGACCCGGATGACCCTTGCGGCCCCGGACAAGCAGCGTGTAGAGCAGCAGAAGGATCAGAATTGCCATAATCAGTTCCATAAATCAGTCTTCCACATCGTAGGCATCCAGGCCTTTTTTGGCTTCCACTTTGTTGTCACCGTGCTTTACAAACAGCATGGTCACAAATGCGCAGGCCACAAAGAATGCGGCATAGGGGAAGAGGGTCTTGTAGCCGATATTGTTCATCAGCGCGCCTGCCAGAATGGGAGTGACCACCTGGGCGGACATGGAGAAGGTGTAGTACAGGCCGGTGAATTTGCCCACTTCGCTTCCCTTGCACATTTCCACGACCATGGGCAGGCTGTTCACATTGATGGCAGCCCAGGCAAGGCCCACCAGGGCGAACAGCACATACATGAAAGGCGTCACAGCGGTGGCATTCACGGTTACCAGATAGCCCACGAAGAAGCAGGAAGCCAGCAGCACAACGCCCCCCTGAATGGTCTTCTTTCTGCCGATTTTGGAGGCCAGCTGGCCGATGGGAATGTAGGATACGATGGCGCCGCCGGTGGCAACCAGCAGGCAGGTAGAAGCGCCGCCCAGACCTTCACCCATAACGCGGCTGATGTAAGTGGTAAACCAGGTGGAGACGGCATTGTAGCCGATGTACCAGAAGGAGATGGACAGCAGAATAAAGATCAGGCTCCGCTTCACATCACGGGGAAGCTCTTCCTTGCCATCAGCAGTGGTGGTAGTGAGATTTTCCTCCGGATGGGCAGCTTCGTAGGCCCGGTTTTCCGCAGCCAGCTTGGGCTCCCGTATGGTGGCAAACAGCACAGCCACAGCAGCGACCATCAGGCCGGAAACAACGGTAAACAGAACGGCATAATCCACCACGGCAACGGTGCCTTCGGCAGATTCAAAGGTGCCCAGGGTAAAATGGGCATCCACATTGGCGTTGGAATAGAGAACCGCAGCCACACCCAGATAGATCAGGCCGCCCAGAGCGCCCATGAGATTGATGATGGCGTTAGCCTTGCTGCGCAGGGGCTTGGGGGTGACATCGGGCATCAGGGCCACGGCAGGGGAGCGGTAGGTGCCCATGCTCACCAGCAGCAGACCCAGCACTACCACGAAGCCCAGCAGCAGTGCTGTGGAGGGGGCTGCATAATAGTGGCTAGCCAGCCGGGGCAGAATGTTCATCATCACCACAGCCAGGGCGGTGCCGCCCAGAATGAAGGGCATGCGGCGGCCAATGGGGGTGTTGACCTTATCGCTGAGACCGCCGAAGAGGGGCAGCAGGAACAGGGCCAGAATATTATCCGCAGCCATAATAGCACCGGACCAGGTCTCGTTCAGCCGGAAGGTGTTGGAAAGGATCAGCGGCACCACATTGTCATACATCTGCCAGAAAGCACTGATGGACAGAAATGCCAGACCTACAAGGAATGTACGCTTGTTGTTCAGTTTCATAGTTTATCCTCCGTTCGCAGGGAATGCCACCCATGGGGCATAACGAAACAATTATACTATCAGGCAGGGGAAATGTCCAGCATTTATCCCGTCAATCTTCCTGATTCTGTAGTTTTCGATACTGCCGGGGACTGATGCCGAATTCCTTTTTAAAGGCGCGGTAGAAGGTGGAATAGTCGGTAAAGCCTACCTGACGGCCCACATCTTCCAGCTGGACCCCCTGCTCTATGCGGGATTTTGCGGCAATCAGCCGCCGCTGAATGACGCAGCGATAAAAGCTGACACCCATTCTTTCCCGGAAGGTTTGTGTGATGGTACTCTGGCTGACCCAGAAGCGCCGTGCGGTATTTTCCAGGGTGATCCGCTCAGCCAGATGGCTTTCCACATACCCCAGAACCCTGTCCAGCAATTCCGGATGCTCTGCGATGGGCTGAGAACCGCTGCGCAGCAGAATCCGCTGCAGGTGCGACAGAATAATGGTGGCATAGCCGACAACAATACATTCCCAGCCGGTTTCCCGGGACTCGGTCTCTTTTGCGGCATTGCGGAAAAGGTCCGCCAGAATTTCGCTTTCAGAGCTGCTGAAGCGCAGCAGCCTGCATTGGGAGAACAATTCCGGGGAGGGAAAAAAGCGCGTAGCGCCAAGCATAAAATCCGAGCTGACCCAGAGCACATAACGCTTGTACGGCTCTTCCATGGTTTCCGGCAGAAGCGGCCGGTGGCTGATGCCGGGCGGCACGATGATCACATCGCCCTTTTGCAGCCGATAGCGCTGGGTGCCCATGAGATACTGGGCACCGCAGGTGTTGCGGCAATAAAGGATCTCGTAAAAGGGATGGCTGTGCAGCTGCACCCGGGCGTTGGAGCTGCTGGAATCGGGATGGATATCCGCCATTTTGGATTCCATTTCCAGCTCCTGGTAGAGGTTCTCCGGATCGTAGCCCAGCTGCACAAGCGTCTGCCGTACCTGCTCCGAGGATAGCGGCTGCCCCTGCGGTAATCGCTTTACCATATTCTGAAGATGGGAAAGTTTCATAGTTGGCACCTGATTTCGGTAATATGGAAATATTATACAATAACATTGTCAGATTTGCAATGTTTTGACAGGGGATTGCAATTTATTTTGCATTCATAATTTGGTAACATAATGATGGAATCTTTGGGCGCTGCCCATATAATACGGAATAAGGAGAAATCGTAATGGCAAAAGTTAAAACCCCCAAGACCGGCCTGACCACCAAGCATTGGTTTGGCTATATGTTCGGCGACTGGGGCGGATGCATGACATTCACCCTGATGGCAAGTATCTTTGGCCTGTACTGCACCAATGTGCTGGCTGTTGACCCTGTGCTGATGGGCACCCTGACCATCATCTGGACTGTTTGGGACGCCATCAATGACCCCATGATGGGCGCGCTGATGGATAAGGCTTTCGCAAGAAAGCAGAATAAGGCCGGTAAGTTCCGCCCCTGGCTGCTCCGGGCTACCCCTCTGCTGGCTGTGTCCGCTATCTGCCTGTGGACTGTGCCCACTTTCCTGGACGGCATCCCCATGCTGGTTGCTCTGTTCTCTTTCAAGATTTTCTACGAAGCAGCCTACACCATGTTCAATATCCCCATGGGCTCTCTGCTCAGCGCCATGTCCACCACCGATGCTGAGCGTGCATCCCTGTCCTCCGCCCGTGGCGTCGGCTCCATGTTCGGCAACATGATCCCCGCTATGGTGGGCCCCGTGATCATCGGCATCTTCGGCGACAGATCCTCCACCGGCTACATGATCACCGGCGTGGCCTGCGCCATTATCGGCTTCGTGATCTGCCTGCTGCACTACGCTCTGACTGAGGAGCGCACTTCCGTGGGCGAAGACACCAAGCCCGACGACATCAAGTTCTCCGATATTCTGGTTGTTGTGAAGAAGAACCGTCCCTTTGTGGCTCTGTGCATCCACGGCGTTTGCATCTGCCTGATGCAGTATGCCGCACAGACTCTGGGCCTGTATATGTACTCCGGCGTTTATCACGATGTTACCTATCAGACCATCGCTTCCGCTCTGTCCAGCCCCTTCATGATCGGCTCCATGGTTGCCGTGCCCTTCATGTGTAAGAAGTTCGGCCTGGAGAAGCTGATCCGAGTATCCCTGCTCATCGGCGGCGGCATCTGCGTCTGCCTGTTCGGTCTGCACATGGTGCTGGATGTGCATCCTCTGGTCCACGGCGTGATGTTGGGCCTGGGCTCCGGCTTTGCCATGGTTTCCATCCAGATGCAGTGGGGCCTGGTTGGTGAAGCCATCGACTACAACGAGTACATCACCGGCAAGCGTACCGAAGGCTCCATCTACGGCACCTTCAACCTGTCCCGCCGTATTGGTCAGGCCATCGGCCAGGGCTGCGCTTTCTACGCACTGGCATGGATTGGCTACGAAGGCACTGCCACCGTGCAGACTGCCGGCACCGTCTTCGGCCTGAAGGTTCTGTGCGTCCTGGTTCCCGCTGTGTTTATCCTGGGCTCCTGGGCTGCCTTTAAGTTCGTTTGGAACATCACCCCCGAGGTGCGTGCTGCCATGGCTGCCAAGAAGACTGCTAAGAACGAATCCGCTGAATAATCGAACCGCTTAAAACGGCACGGCTTTTGCCGTGCCGTTTCCCATTTGGAAAGGAGAAATTATGCGCACCAGAATTTTTGGAAAAATGCTCAACAGCGAAGTGCAGGACTATCTGAAAAGAAATGATATTATCATTGTAGCCGTGGGCACCACCGAGATGCACGGCGGCTTCCCTCTGGACTGTGAAACCGTGATCAGCGAAGCCTATGCCCTGAAAATGGCGGAGGCCTGCGACGGTCTGGTGCTGACGGGCCTACCCTATTTCTACGCCGGTGCTACCGCTTCCGGCAGAGGCACTCTGCAGGTAAGTATCCGCCAGGGTATTGACTATCTGGGGGCCATTGCCCGGAATCTGCTGCGGCTGGGCTTCAAGCGCCAGGTGTATATCAGCTTCCACGGCCCTGCCCACATGACTATCTGCCCCATGATCCGGGACTTCTATGATGAGACCGGCGTACCGATTCTGTATATGGACTGCATGATGCAGATGGGCAAGTGCCGGGATCTGTTTACCAGCTTTGAAGCCTTCCACGATATCACCGTGGGCGCTTACAAAATCATGAACCGGCTGGAGGATGTGCCCCTGGTCACCGGCTATAATCACCGGGAGCCTCAATCCTGTGCCCCCTTCAACGATCTGTTTGGCCTGGGCTATCAGAGCGCCGCTGTGGGCTACTGTTTCGGTGAAAACGGCGACCATATGGCAACGCCGGACATTCCCGATCTTGACACCAGAGATAAAATGGCGGATAATGGAGAAAAGCTGATTTGCGGCATGGTGGAACGGATGGATATGCCCCATGTGGTGCAGCAGCTGCGCAAGCTGGAGCAGTATGGCATGGAGAATGAAGAAAAATATCCCTGGATGCCTGCCGCCTGGAACCGGAATCATGCATAGAGCATATTCCCCAGACCCAGCAGCGAAGATTTTATGTAAGAGGTACAAGTTATGGATTACATTGTCAATACTCCCTGCGGCCCTGTGAAGGGAAGCAGCTGCAGTGTGCCGGGTGTGGCTGCCTTTAAGGGCATCCGCTATGCCATGGCGGGCCGTTGGGAATATCCCAGAATTGTTACCGGCTGGAACGGCATCTACGATGCCACAGCCTACGGTGCCTGCAGCTATCAGCCCCGGGCTTTCTATGATGAGGAGCAGAACAAGAAGAAGTATTTCTACTACAATGAGTTCCGTAAGGGCGAGACTTACACCTACAGCGAGGATTGCCTGTTCCTGAATATCTGGACACCGGAGAATGCCAATGCCCAGAGCAACCTGCCTGTGCTGCTGTATATTCACGGCGGCGGTTTCACCGGCGGCTGCGGCCATGAGAAGCATTTTGACGATCCCATCTGGCCCACCATGGGCGTCATCGGTGTGACCATCAATTACCGCCTGGGGCCCCTGGGCTTTGCCTGCCTGGAAGAAGCTGCCAAGGAGGCAGGTCATACCGGCAACTACGGCCTGTATGATCAGCTGGCAGCAATCCGCTGGGTGCGCAGCAATATCGCTGCCTTTGGCGGTGATCCCCAGCGCATTACCATTATGGGTCAGAGTGCCGGTGCCATGAGCGTCCAGCAGCACTGCCTGAGCCCTCTGACCAAGGGTTTGTTTGCCCGGGCTGTGATGTCCAGCGGCGGCGGTGTCAGCGCCATGATGAAGCCCGCCAGGGCAGAAAAAATGTACGGTTTCTGGAACGATGTGATGTTCCGGTGCGGCTGCACCGACCTGAAGGCCTTCCGGGAAGTGCCGGCAGAAAAGCTGTTCCAGGCATGGCAGGATGCCAAGGCGGAAAATAAGAAGGCTATGGGCGGCTGCAGCCCTGTGCTGGACGGCCAGTTTATCGTGGGCTCCGGCGTGGATATCCTGAAAGAAGGCACCCACCGGGCAATTCCCTACATGGCAGGTTCTACCAGCCACGATATGATGCCCCCCATTATTTTCGGTATGGCAAAGAAGTGGTGCACTGCCCAGGCTGCTCAGGGCAAGCACAGCAGCTATGCCTGGTTCTTTGACAGAATGCTCCCCGGCGATAACAATGGTGCATGGCATTCCAGCGACCTGTGGTACTGGTTCGGCACTCTGCGCAACTGCTGGCGGCCCATGGAAGAGCGGGATCAGCAGCTGATGGAGGAGATGACCACCTACCTGTGCAACTTCGTCAGAAACGGCGACCCCAACGGCAGCGGCGTTCCCATGTGGGAAGCAGCCAACCCCATTAAGAAGCAGGTTATGCGTATGGGCCAGAAGCCTGCCCGTATGTCCCGGGTCAGCAAGCTGAAGCTGATCTACACCATGTTCACCAACAAGGCTGTGGGCGAATAAGCAGCGATAAAAAAGACCGGTGCAGCAGAAAATCTGCTGCACCGGATGCTTTCTACAGAACAGGAGAGGGGAATATGGCAAGATTCTATCCCGGCGGCAAGAAAAAAGCCTTCAACATTACCTATGATGATGGGGTTTTGCAGGATGAACGCTTTGTGGCGCTGCTGAACCGATACGGCATAAAAGGCACATTCAACTTAAATTCCCAGCTGATGCAGGAGGCGTTTGCCTGGACCCATCCCAATGGGATGCAGGTAAGACGCTTGCTGCCGGAGCAGGCGAAGCATCTGTACGATGGTCATGAGATCGCATCCCACACCCTGACCCATCCGTATATGCAGCAGCTGTCGGATGCGGAGCTTTACCGGCAAATGAAGCTGGATAAAGAGAATCTGGAAACGCTCTTTGGCAGAGAGGTCAAAGGGTTCGCGGTGCCCTTTGACTATTACGATGACCGGATCGCGGATTGCGCCAAGGCCTGTGGCTTTTCCTATGCCCGGAAAAGCGAATTTACCGGCAACTTTACCCCCTGCGAAGATGCCTACCACTGGAAGACCGGAATCTATCATATCGACCCGAATTTGACCGATTTTGTGGCAGCGTTCTTAAATACCCAGGAAGAACTGGCAGTGTGCCAGATTGTGGGCCACAGCTACGATCTGGACGCGGAGAATCTGTGGGGGACCATGGAGCTGATCTGCGCTGCCGTATCCGGGTGTGACGATATCTGGTTCTGTACCAATGCAGAACTGGTGGAATTTTTGTGCGGAAACAGCTGAAAGAACATAGAAAAAGGGGCTGTCTCAAAATGATTTTTTGTAGGGACACCGCTCCTGCGGTGTCCGCGAAAACATCAATAACATAAAAAACCGGCACAATTTGTGCCGGTTTTTCCAGTTTGGACACCCCGGAGGGGTGTCCCTACGAGATGAAATGTGAGGTTTATGCCTTAATGAGACAGCCCCTTTGCTGTTTAACTGTTTCTCACCTGCATGAACAGGGTTTCCATCAGGCGGGTGATCTCATCGGGCAGGTAGCGGTAGCTGGTGCCGTGGGTGAGAACCTCGTCGCTGGGGTAGACCACTTCACTCTGGGCGATATAGTCTTCCATATAGTTTCTGGCTTCGGACATGGGAGAGCCGTAGCAGATATAATCCATGTTGGCACCGGAGATCTCCGGGTCGCACAGGAAATTGATAAACAGCTCGGCGGCTTCCTTCTCTTGGGCGCAGGCGGGGATGCACATGGCGTCGGTGAAGAGGTTGAAGCCCTGATGGGTGGGCAGATAGAAGTTAAGATCCGGGTTGCTTTCCATCATCAGCATGCAGTCACCGGCGTAGTAGGCGGCGACCCAGGCTTCCTCGTTTTCCATGGAAGCGTAGATCTGATCCATCACATACTGCTGCACCAAAGGCTTCTGCGCTTTCAGCAGATCGGCGCATTCCTGAAGCTGGGCAGGATCGGTGGTGTTGATGCTGTAGCCCAGCAGATACTGAGCAATGCCGAAGGCATCTCTGGAATTATCGAACATCAGGATCTTCCCTGCGTAATCCTCATTCCACAGCAGCTCCCAGCCGGTGACATCCGCTTCATCCACATACTTGGTGTTATAGAGGATACCCACGGTGCCCCAGGTGTAGGGGACGGTGTAGCGGTTTTCCGGATCATAGTCCTGATTCCGGAACCGTTCATCCACATAGTCAAAATTGGGAATGTTGCTGTAATCCAGCTCCAGCAGCATATCCTCTGCGATCATGCGGCCGATCATATAGTCGGAGGGAATGATCACATCCACGGTGATACCGCCGTTACTGAGCTTGGAATAGAGGGCTTCGTTGGATTCGTAGGTGGAGTAGTTCACATCAATATAGGGATATTTCTCTTCGAAAGCGGCGATGATATCCAAAGTATCGTCGCTGCCGTCGGCGATGTTCATACCCCAGTTATACACATTCAGGGTGACCTGCTCCTGCCGGGTACCGAAAATCAGGAACAGACTGCCTGCCAGAATGCCCAGCACAGCTACGGCTGCGGCGGCCCGCTTGAAGATCCGCATGGCCTTGCTGTCAGCAGTGGCCCGGGTGGACTTGCGCTTCTGCTCGCCCCGAACCTGCAAAATGTTCATGGTGACCATCAGAAGGAAGATCAGCAAAAACAGCAGGGTGAACATGGCGTAGACCTTGGGCTGGATGGGCTTTTTCGTGTAGGTGTAGATCTCCACAGGCAGGGTTACGAAATCCTGGCCGGTGACGAAATAGCTGATGACGAAATCATCCAGGCTCATGGTAAAGGCCATGATAGCGCCGGAGATGATACCGGGCATGATCTCATGGAGCGTCACCTTGAAGAAGGCCTGGGTGGGGGTGCAGCCAAGATCCATGGCAGCATCTGTCAGGGAGCGATCCATCTGCTGCAGCTTGGGCATCACATTCAGAATAATATAGGGCAGGCTGAAGGTGATATGGGCAATGAGCAGGGTCCAGAAGGTGAGACTGTCCCGCTTGCCCAGCATGTTGGTGCCTACAAAGACAAACAGCAATGACAGGGAAACACCGGTCACGATATCGGGGTTCGTCATGGGGATGTTGGTCAGGCTCATGACGGCCTTGCGGAGCCGGGGTTTCAGACTGTTGATACCCACCGCAGCCACAGTGCCGAAGGCAGTGGAGAGGGCGGTGGAGAGGAACGCGATCAAAATGGAGTTACCCAGCAGCTGCAGCAGCGTTTCATCCTGGAAAAGCCGCACATATTGCTGCAGGGTAAAGCCTTCAAAATCCGTGATATCCTTGCCGGTGTTGAACGATGCCACGATCAGCACAGCCATGGGGATATACAGGAAGATGAAGATCAGCACAGTGAGAAATTTATTGGCGCGCTTCATACGATCACACCGCCTTCCTCGTCACTGCTGCCCAGGCGATTCATAATGCCGGTGCATACAAACACCAGCAGCATCAGCACCAGGCTCAGGGCAGCGCCCAGATTGGCGTTGTTGCCCTGCTTGAACAGCCGCTCAATGACGTCGCCGATGAGCACGGTATCGGTGCCGCCCAGCTTCTGGGAAATG
The DNA here is from genome assembly GCA_017435525.1 of Oscillospiraceae bacterium. Lineage (GTDB taxonomy): Bacteria > Bacillota > Clostridia > Oscillospirales > Oscillospiraceae > Faecousia. The sequence goes on from JAFSEW010000038.1 coordinate 48,500, forward strand.
TAGAAGGTGGATACCGCAGGCACAAATACCATTGTGATGCCGGAGAGAATACCGGGAATGGACAGGGGCAGGATCACACGGCCGAAGACATTCACACCGTTGCAGCCCAGATCTTCCGCAGCTTCAATGAGCCGGTTGTCGATCTTGACGATGGTGGAATAAAGGGGCAGGATCATGTAGGGCAGGTAGTTATACACCATGCCCAGCACCACGGCACCGGGGGTGCGGATCAGCCGCAGGGTCCCAAGCCCAAGGCTCTTCAGCAGCGTATTGATAATGCCGGTATCCTGCAGCAGGCCTACCCAGGCCAGGGTGCGCAGCAGGAAGCTCATGCACATGGGCAGCATCACCAGCATGTAGAGGATTTTCTGGGTCAGGGGTTTGCGGTGGGCGATGTAGTAGGCCACGGGATAGCCCAGCAGCAGGCAGATCAGGGCAGATACCAGGGCATAGCCGATGGATTGCCACAGAACCCCGGCATACATGCCCAGATCCTTCAGATTATCCAGGGTGAACACACCGGTATCCGGGTCGGTGAGGGCATAGTAGCCCACCACGCACAGAGGAATCAGGGTGAAGGCCAGCATCCACAGAATATAGGGGGTGCTGAGCAGAACAGACTTATTCTTCTTCATCACCGGCATCCTCCGTCAGCTCGTCATACTCGGCAGAGTAGGAACTGTAGTCGCCAAACATACCGGAGTATTCGCTCTTGCGCATGATGTGGATATCCTCAGGATTCAGCCGGATGCCAACGGTAGCGCCTACGGGCTGGAAATCCGTAGTCTGGATCAGCCACTTGAAGCCCTTGAAATCCACGATGATGTCGTAGTTCAAACCCTTGAAGGTGACGCTGGTAACGGTGCCGGTGAGATGGCCTTCTTCCACGGGGACAAAGTCGATATCCTCGGGGCGGATAACCACATCCACAGCCTCGTTGGGCTCGAAGCCCGCGTCCAGACACTTGAAGGTGCGGCCGAAGAACTTCACCTTATAATCTGCCAGCATCACACCGTCGAGAATGTTACTCTCGCCGATGAAGTCAGCAACGAAGGCGTTCTTGGGCTCGTTATAGATATCCTCAGGTTTGCCGATCTGCTGGATACGGCCCTTATCCATAACAACCACCGTATCGGAAAGGGCCAGGGCCTCTTCCTGATCGTGGGTAACATAGATAAAGGTAATCCCCATAGCCTGCTGAATCCGCTTCAGCTCGTTCTGCATATCCTTACGCAGCCGCAGATCCAATGCTGCCAGAGGTTCATCCAGCAGAAGCACCTTGGGCCGGTTTACCAGGGCTCTGGCAATGGCGACACGCTGCTGCTGACCGCCGGACAGAGCATCCACACGGCGGTTCTCATAGCCCTTCAGACCCACGATACCCAGCATCTCATGCACACGCGCATGGATCTCCGCCTTGGGCAGCTTGGCGACCTTCAGACCGAAGGCGATGTTATCAAAAACATCCAGATGCGGGAACAGTGCGTAGCGCTGGAACACAGTGTTGATCTGGCGCTTGTAGGGCGGCAGGTCATTGATGGTCTGGCCGTCAAAGAGCACATTGCCGGAGGTGGCGGTGAGGAAACCGCCGATGATCCGCAAAGTGGTGGTCTTACCGCAGCCGGAAGGACCCAGCAAAGTGAGGAATTCATGGTCATTAATATAGAGGTTGATACCGTCGAGTATCCGTTCTCCGTCGAACTCCATGACAAGGTCCTGGAGCCTGATCAGTTCTTTGGACATTATCCTCCCCCGTTTCTATATAAAGTATCACAGTATAGATATATCCTAAAATCCCCGCTTTGTCAACGGAAAATACGAGAATCAGACTTGTCCCGTTTTGGAAAACATTTGAAAAGATTTCATTGGATGGGTTTATTTCCCAAAAGAGTGGTAATACTTCACTTCGGAGGTGCTTATCATGAGCAATAAAAAATTCGGCAGCGCCAACGGTAAGGGCTACTACATAGCCCTGATCCTGTGCGCAGTCGCCGTCGGGATCTCCGGCTATTTGTATTACACCAGCAGCAACACCGAAAAACCCATTCAGGAACAGGAGGCAATTGCCCCAACCCAGACCCCGGAAATCCGGGAGGATGTGCCTGTGGTAGCCACGCAGCCACCCAAACAGGAAACTGACCCGGCTGTGCAGCCCACCAAAGTTCCGGTGGAGGTTGTCCCCAAGAAGATGCAGACGGTTTCTCCCGTGGAGGGGGAGATCATCAGTGTCTATGCCATGGACAGTCTGACCTACAACCCCACCACCCGGGACTGGCGAACCCACAGCGGCGTGGACATTGCCGCGGAGGAGGGGACAGTGGTTCGTGCCGCAGCGGACGGCACGGTGTATACCGTGTATGAGGATGATACCATGGGCATGACCGTGGTGATCCGCCATGAAGACGGGTATGTTACCACCTATTCCAGCCTGGGGCAGGAGGTGGCAGTGGCAAACGGTGATTCGGTGAAGGCCGGTCAGAAGATCGGCTGTGCCGACACCACAGCCCTGCTGGAAAGCGCCATTGGCTGCCATGTCCATTTTGGCGTCACCCGTGACAATGTGCCGGTAGACCCGGCGGAGTTCCTTTCCCAGGAGTAACAAGCATTCATTTTCTTTCCTCTTTGATTTTGGGGTGCCGAATGATCGGCACCCCGCTTTTTTTGCGTAACTTGCATGTTATGCCCAAAGGGTATATAATGAAAAAAACAGGGGGGATCACCATGGAATTACAGCAGCTGAAATATTTTAAGAAAGTAGCGCAGACAGAGAAGATCTCTGCGGCGGCGGAATCGCTGTTCATTTCCGCACCGGCGCTCAGCGCATCGGTAGCCCGGCTGGAGAAGGAACTGGGTATGGCTCTGTTCGACCGCTCCGGCAACAGCATCCGGCTGAACCGACAGGGAAGGATTCTTCTGCACTATGTCAATCAGGTGTTTGCCAGCCTGGAAAGTGCCAGAGTGGAGCTGCGCCAGAGTATGATGCAGCAGAGCAGGCATGTGGCGGTGGCTGCCATGAGCAGCAACACCTGGATCGATCTGATCGCAGCCTTTTCTCAGGAATACCCTCATTTTACCCTGGCCTGCACAAACCAGCGGCTTTCTCAGTTTGAGGCAGCGGGACTTCCGTCTCATTTCAGCTTTTTGCTGGCGGATGAAGGGAAAAGCTCTCTGGAGGCGGGGGATTGGGAACATGTGACGCTGTTTCAGGATAGCTTGGTGGCCATGGTCCATCCGGAGCATCCCTTTGCCAAAAAGGGAAGCGCGGAGCTGGGAGAACTTTTGCAGGAGACACTGTTCTTCCCGGTGCCGGACTATCCGCTTCATGAACGGCTGCAGCAGGGCCTTGCAGCTGCCGGACATCCCATGCCCAACGGCAATTCCTATTCGGGCCTGGTAATCCGCCGTATGGTATCGGACGGCATAGGCATCAGCTTTTCCACAGCCCACACGGGAAAGAGCATGCCGGAGGGGCTTCGGTATGTACCCATTGTGGGCATGGAGCAAACCTGGGCAGTGGCGCTGTACTGGCGCCGGAACCGGGCCTTGACGGAAGATGAACAGCTGTTCCTGGATTTTGTGGAGCGGATGTATGGATAAGACAGTCTTCAGCATAAAGTCTGGGTTATGCCAGAAAAGCTTTTGCGTAGTTGCAAAGGCTGGAAAAAGGTGGTATCATAGCAGAAAATCCTGAACATAGAAATAGAGGTGCATAACAATGCAACCGAAAAAGAAAATCAATTATATGTGGGTCATGGTGTTCGTCTGCTTTATGCTGGGCTTCTTCTGCCTGGGCTTTTGCAGCGGCAACAAGAGCCTGTACCTGGCTGCCATTACGGACGCCCTGGGAATCAAGCGAAGCCTGTTCTCTGTCAGTGACAGCATCCGCTACTTAACAACCGCCGGTGTGAATCTGTTCTTCGGCAGCCTGCTGCATAAGCTGGGTGTGCGGAAAATGGTTGGCGTTGGCATTCTGGCGCTGATCATCCAGTCGGTGCTCAGCGCGGTGGCCACCAATATCTGGGGCTTCTACGCAGCGGGCCTGTTTTTGGGTATCGGCCTGGCTTTCTGCACCACCACCATGATCAGCTTTGTGATCCGCCGCTGGTGCAAGGAAAACACCGGCAAGATCCTGGGTTTTGTGCTGGCAGCCAACGGTGTTGGCGCTGCGGCGGCAGCCCAGGTGGTATCGCCCATTATTTATAATCCGGAGAATCCCTTCGGCTACCGGATCGCCTATCTGATCATGGCGGCTTGCCTGGCGGTGGTGGCGGTTATTGTGCTGCCGCTGATCAAGGAGCAGCCGGAAGAGGGCCCCTCCGCGAAGCCTGTCCCGAAGCAGGCCAAGAGCCGGGACTGGGTGGGCATGGACTATGCGGACGCAAAGAAAAAAGGCTATTTTTACATTGCGGCCCTGTGCATCTTCGCTACAGGTATGTGCCTGCAGGCGCTTTCCGGCATTGCCGCTGCCCACATGAAGGATGTGGGCCTGAATCCGGATTTCGTGGCCCGGATGGTGAGCCTTCAGGCGCTGGTGATGGCCTGTACCAAGTTCCTGACAGGTGTCAGCTATGATAAATTCGGTATGCGCGTTACCATGACCATCTGCGATGTGGCGGCTGTCATCGCCACGGTGCTGCTGACGCTGACCAATGCCACAGCTACAGGCATGGCTTTGGCTGCCGCCTTTGCTGTGACGGTTGCCTTGGCGCTGCCGTTGGAGACGATTATGCTGTCGCTGTTCGCGGCGGAGCTTTTCGGCAATCGGGCCTTCCCCAAAACCATGGGCATCTTCGCCGCGGTGAACACCGCCGGTTATGCCGTGGGCAATCCCGTTGCCAACTGGGTCTTCGATACCTTTGGCTCCTACAATCCCATTATTTTGACATTCGGTGCTATTATGCTGGCTGTGACCATCGTGTTCCAGTTCATTCTGAACAGCGCCTATAAAGACAGAAAAATCATTCTGGCAGCCAGGGAGGAAAAAACGGTATGAGAAAGAAAAAACTGGACTACAAATGGGTCATTGTGGCGGTATGCTTTTTGATGGTGTTTTGCGGCATGGGCTTCGGCTACAGCAACAAGAGCCTGTACCTGGGCGCCATCACCTCGGCCCTGAATATCAAGCGGAGTCTGTTTTCTTTCAACGATTGCTTCCGCTTTTTGACCACAGCCGCCATCAATCTGTACTTCGGCACCCTGATCAAGAAGCTGGGCGCCAGAAAAATGATCGGCATTGGGTATCTGTGTTTCATTACCGCGATCCTGATCTATGCCTATGCGGAAAAAGTGTGGCTGTTCTATGTGGGCGGCATCCTGCTGGGTGTGAGCGCGGCATTTTCCTCCACTACGGTGATCAGCTCCCTGATCAAGCGTTGGGTCAAGAAAAACACCGGCACGGTGCTGGGCTTCGTGCTGGCAGGCAATGGCCTGGGCAGCGCTGTGGCCGCCCAGATCGTAACGCCCATTATCTATGAAGAGGGCAACCCCTTCGGCTACCGCAATGCCTATCGGCTGGTGGCGGTGATTCTGGTGGTTGTGGGCATCCTGGCGGTGCTGTTCATCCGGGAAAAACCCAAGAACGATACTTCTGCTCCTGTGGCACATAAGAAAGGCCCCCGTGGCGGCGGCTGGGTGGGAGTTGACTATGACACCGCCAAGAAGACCCCCTTCTTCTACACCGCCCTGGTGGGCATCTTCATCACCGGCCTGGTGCTGCAGGGCATCAACAGCGCAGGTGCTACCCACATGCGGGATACGGGCATCGAAGCGGGCTATCTGGCCACGGTGCTCAGCGTCCATTCTCTGGTGCTGATGGGCACGAAATTCTTTGCCGGTTTCAGCTATGACCGGTTTGGCCTGCGGCTTACCATGCTGATCTGCCAGCTTGCCGGTGTGGCGGGTCTGGTAGCCATGGCGCTGATCAATCCGTCTCCTGCGGGCATGGTTATGGCAATGCTTTGGGGCATCCTTTCCTCTGTGGCGCTGCCGTTGGAGACCATCATGCTCAGCCTGATCACCACGGATCTTTTCGGCAACAAGGCTTTTGACAAGATCCTGGGTGTGATCGCTGCCGTGAATGTGGCGGGCTATGCCGCGGGTGCGCCCCTGGGCAATATTTGCTATGATATTTTTGGAAGCTATGTTCCTTTTATTTGGGTCAGTGCAGGCCTGATGGCGGTTGTTACCGTGATGTACCAGCTCATTATCAACGCTGCCAATAAAAACCGCGCGGAAGTGCTGGCGGCAGAGCAGGGAGGAAATGGAAATGCATAAGCTGGTTGCGGCTGTTGAAAAGCATGCGCAGCGCATAGAAAAGGCGCTGGAATTTTTCTGGAAGAATCCGGAGACCGGTTACCGGGAGTGGAAGGGACACAAGTATCTGGCCGATGCCTTCCGGGAACTGGGCTATGAATTGACGGAAGCCGGCAATATCCCCGGCTTCTATACCGATGTAGTGACAGGCCGCCCCGGCCCCATGGTGCTGGTGATGGGCGAGATGGACTCGCTGCTGTGTGACACCCATCCGGAGGCAGACCCGGAAACCGGCGCTGTCCACTCTTGCGGCCATTGCTGCCAGGCGGCTGCGCTGCTGGGTCTGGCAGCCGCGCTGAAAGAGCCCGGTGTGCTGGATGAGCTGTGCGGCACCATCCGGCTGATGGCGGTGCCTGCGGAAGAGCTGATCGAGGTGGAATACCGGGAAAAGCTCCGGCAGGAGGGGATTATCCGCTACTACGGCGGCAAGGTGGAATTTATGCACAGAGGCTTCATGGATGGGGTGGATCTGGCCTTTATGATCCACACTACCACTGCCCCTTCCGGCTCCGGCATCATAACCAAAGGCTCCAATGGCTGCATCAGCAAGGAAGTTATCTACAGCGGCGTGGCTGCCCATGCGGGCGGATCCCCCGATAAGGGCATCAACGCTCTGTATGCGGCAAATCTGACGCTGAATGCCATCAATGCTCTCCGGGAAACCTTCCGGGATGACGACCATATCCGCATTCATCCTATCATTACCCACGGCGGCACCGTGGTCAATTCCATTCCCGACTATGTGCGGCTGGAGAGCTATATCCGGGGTGCCACCCTGGAGACCATCCTGGCTGCCAATGAGAAGGTGAACCGGGCTGTGGCGGCCTGCGCTGCGGCTATGGGCGCCAAGGTGCTGATCAAGGATCGCCCCGGCTACAGCCCCAGAGTTCACGACCTGGGCATGATGCGCCTGGCGAAAGATGCCATGGAAGAGATCCTGGAAACCAGCTACAGCGAGACCAGCTGGGGCACCGGCTGCTCTGACCTGGGCGATGTGTCCATGGTATTTCCGGCGGTGCATCCCTATGTGGGCGGCGCTGTGGGCACGGAGCACGGCAATAATTACTATATCTCCGATGTGGACACTGCCTGCATCGGCTCTGCTAAGGTCCAGGCCAATATGCTGGTAAAGCTTTTGGAACATGACGCGGCACGGGCCTGGGAGATCAAGAAGAGTTTCAAGCCCACCTTTGCTACCATGGAAGATTTCTTCTGCTGCATCGATGGGATCTTTATGGATCGGGAAGCGGTCAGCTACCATGACGATGGTACCGTGACCATGTCCTTCTCCAATCAGTAAGGAGCTGCTATGAAAGAACATATCGATACCATACCGGTCAATGAAGCCTTTGAATCCGGGGACGAATGCCCCTTCTGCTACCTGGAACGGATGGCGGATCAGCGGGCCATCCGCTATGTCATCGGCCCCGGCGCCAGCTACATGGAGCCGGATATCCGGGAAATTACCAACCGGGAGGGTTTCTGCGGCGCTCATTATAAGAAGATGTACGATTTCGGCAATGCTCTGGGCAACGCCCTGATCATGCAGACTTATCTGGACGGAGTGCTGGAAGAGCTGAACAAAGAGGCGGAAAGCTTCACCCTGCCGGACAAGCGCCCCCTCTTCGGGGCAAAGAAAGCTGCCCAGGCAGAGGATATCCCCATGCTGCAATGGGCAAAAAACCGGGGAAGCACCTGCTACCTGTGCCAGAAGCTGGAATTCAACATGCACCGGTATTTCCATACCTTCTTCGTGCTGCTGAAAGAGCCGGAGTTCCGGGCGAAAGTGGAAGGCTGTAAGGGCTTTTGCATGCGCCATTTTACCCAGCTTCTGGAAAATGCCAAGGGTGAATTGTCCAACGCCCATCGGGAATGGTTCTACCCCACGGTAATTCGCTTGATGAAGGAGAACCTGGGCCGGGTCAAGGAAGATCTGGACTGGTTTGTGGGCATGTTCGACTACCGCAGCGCCGGACGGGACTGGAAAAATTCCCGGGACGCGGTTTCCCGCACCATGCAGAAGCTGCAGGGTCTATATCCTGCGGACCCCCCATATAAAGAGAAATAAGGCAAACAGAGACAGCGGCGTATAGCAGCTGTCTCTGTTCTTGTATCTTTCCCATATTTGTGGTATAATAACACGATGAAAAGAAATGCATGGAGATAGCAATGAAAAAAACGCGAAATCTTACCAAGACGATTTTTATCATTTACTGCGGGATCCTGATCTGGACGGTGCTGCTCAAAATGGCGGCATCCCCGGAGGAACTTCGGTATCTTACGGGCATCAGAAAGCTGAATCTGATCCCCTTTGACTACCGTGGGGGCATCCCCAGAATTCTGATCCGGGAAACGGCAATGAATGTGCTGGTGTTTATCCCCTTTGGGTTCTATCTGAACATGCTGGGGGTATCGGGCGGGAAAACCGTTTTCCGGGGATTTCTTCTCAGCTTCGCTTTGGAAGCATGCCAGTATCTGCTGGCCATCGGCATCAGCGATATGACCGACCTGCTGACCAACACCCTGGGTACTGCCATCGGCGTGGGATTGTACCTGCTGATCCGGGAGATCTGGCCGGATCAGCAGATGGCAGAGCGCAGGATCAATCGTCTGGCAGTTGCAGCGCTGCTGCTGTTTGGCGCATTGATGACGCTGCTGATACTTGCCAATTAACCCCCAAAACAGGAGGAAACTATGGAACTGGAACAGCTAAAGAGAAAAATGGACGAAGCCCACTATATTTATGACGAGACTCTGGCTACGGTGCTGTATGTGGCGCTGCAGCTGGGTCGGCCGCTGCTGATCGAAGGCGCTGCGGGCGTGGGCAAAACGGAAGTGGCCAAGGTGATGGCCGGGGCCCTGGACCGGGATCTGGTGCGCCTGCAGTGCTACGAAGGTCTGGACGAGAGCAAGGCGCTGTATGAGTGGAACTACCAGAAGCAGCTGCTGAGCATTCAGATTAACCAGGCAGAGGCCAATAAGGAAGCCCTGACCAAATCTCTGTTCAGTGATGAATATCTGCTGGAGCGCCCCTTGCTGCAGTCTATCCGTTCTGATAAAGAAGTGGTGCTGCTGATCGATGAGATCGACAAGGCAGACGAAGAATTTGAAGCCTTCCTGCTGGAGCTTCTTTCCGAAATGCAGGTGACCATCCCGGAAGTGGGAACTCTGAAAGCCAAGACTGTGCCGTTCGTGGTGCTCACCTCCAACCGCACCCGCCCCTTGTCTGAAGCTTTGCGGCGGCGCTGCGCGTATCTTTACATCGAGTATCCCGATATGGAGAAGGAACTGGCCATCTTGCGGGCCAAGCTGCCCCATGTGGATGACAGGCTCTGCGCCCAGGTAGCCCTGGCAGTGCAGAAGCTGCGCAGCAACGAAGCCATTTTGAAGAAGCCCTCCATTGCTGAAACGCTGGACTGGGCTGCGGCGCTGGATGCTCTGGGCATCCGGGAGCTGACTCCCGATGCCCTGCGGCAGACCGCGGGCTTTGTGCTGAAAAACAACGAAGATATTGCAGCCATGGACATGCAGCCGAAAGCCCATGACTGCGGCTGCGGCTGCCACCACCATGGTTGAGCCGGAAGTTTACTTAGAAAAGCTCTCGGCCTTTTCCCGGATGCTGCGGCTGGAAGGCTTTGCCATCGGCCCTGCGGAAACCGGTGACGCGGCGAAGATCCTCATTGCCCTGGGCATGGCGCAGCGGCAGCAGGTGAAAACCGCTCTGCGTACTGTGTATGCCAAGTCCCGGGAAGAGCAGCTGACCTTTGACAAAGTGTTCGATGGGTTCTTCCTTTCGGAGGAAGCCATGCGGCAGCAGGCCAAGGAGCAGCTGCAAAGAGAGCAGGAGATGGCCCAGGCCCGAGCGGAAGCAGACCGGGAGCTGGAACGCGTCCCCATGGAGTTTTCCCGGGAGCAGCGGGATGCCTATGCTGCCATGAGCGAGGAAGAGCGGCAGCGGCTGCAAAATTTCGCGGACAAATATCGGGAAAATTCCCGGCGCAACCCCAATCTCTACACCAATTTCATCCATTCTGTCTTTACCAAGGCGCTGCTGGAAAAGCAGATGCTCATGGAAGATGCGGGTCTGGGTGTCCAGGAAGCTGACCCGGAGATGGGCCTGCTGTACCGGGATATTTCGGCATTTCAGGACACGGAGATTCCCAAGGCCATTGCCATGATCCGGGATGTGGCCCAGCGGATCAACGGAGAAGTGTCCATGCGGCAGCGCCGGGGCGGTCACAGTGGGAAACTGGACTTCCGCCGCACCATCCGCAAGGGTCTGGAAACCGGCGGCAGCCTGCACCGGCTGAAATATAAGCGCAAGCCCAAACGCCGGAAGCATCTGGTGATGCTGTGCGATGTGTCCGGCTCTATGATGCAGTTTTCGGAGTTTGCCCTGCGGTTTATCCAGTCGCTGAATCAGGTTTCGGAAAGCTCCCGAACCTTCCTGTTTTCGGAAAAACTTTTTGAAGCCGATGCTTTCAGCCTGCAGAATATGGACTTGTTCCGCAGCTATGTGAAGCAATCCGGCGTGTACGGACGGGGAACGGATTTGGGAACAGCCCTGGAAGCCATCTGCGCCATGCAGCCGGCGGCCCTGAACAGCGCCACCACATTGATCATCCTCTCCGATACCAAGACCATCGACCAGCCCAGAGCCATGGCAGCCCTGATGGAAGCCAAGCGTCAGGCGGGCCGGGTGATCTGGCTCAATCCCATCCCGGAAAACAAGTGGAAATACATCCGCAGCGTCCAGACCATGGCATCCATTTGCCCCATGGTCAGCTGCAGCACCCTGGGCGCCCTGGCCGCCGCCTGCCGCCGCCTGACAGCCAATTAAACTGGCAGACCAACTTGAATTTGACGAACTGCCAATAGACTTGAATTGCGCGCCCTTGTAGGGGAGGGTCTTGACCCTCCCGAACCGGGCCGCAACATCCCACCGGGGAACGGATTCTTCGACGCGCCTACGGCTTGCTCAGAATGACATGCAAAACGGGGAAAGCCCTCAAGTTTCCTCTGTCGTCCTGAGCAACCCTGAGCGTAGTCGAAGGGGCGCCGAAGGACCCGCATCCCCCGAATTCCATACGCCAATCCGCATCCCCCCGACTTTCCCAAAGGGGAACGGATTCTTCGACGCTATTTAAAAACATCGGCGTAGCCGATACCATAATTGTCAATTCTCAATTGTCAATTGTCCATTCCGAATTCCCTGCCCGCCCTCAACAAAAAGGGAGCAGCCCTTTCAGGCCGCTCCCAAATCCACCATATTCCCCGTAGGGGCTCCGTAACCCGCTGCGACATCGGAACCCGGCACGGGCCGTCGAGGGCGCTCATCTTAATCAAAAAAGAAGAACGCGACACCGGTTGGTGCCGCGTTGTTTGTTAGGTTTCTGCTGCTTCCGGTTTTTCGGGTTCCTGGCTGGGGAACATGGCGTCCTTCATTTTTTGCAGAGGCTTTTTCATCAGGGTATAAATGATCTGGTAGGCCAGGCTGTAGTACAGGAACAGGAACAGCGGGATCAGGTTGACAAACAGCGTGGGGAACATCAGCAGCAAAATGGCGGGCAGCCACAGCAGAACGCCGCTGAGAAAGCTGGGCAGGGGGCAGGACAGGGCAGCCCAGAAAGAATTGCGTGCCAGCTCTTTGGTGGTGCATTCGAAGCTGGCGTGGAAAATCACCAGCATGGTCTGCCATGCGGCGAAGAGCAGAACTGCGGCACCGCTGAGCCACACGGGCATATCCCTGCCGGCACCGTCAAACAGCAGCGAGAGAATGAAGCCGCCTACGATCATGGCCATGGGCAGCAGAGAAATGGCATACACCAGGGTGATTTTTTTGAAGCCGGATTTCATGCCCTTGAAAAACGCCGGAATACACCAGGTGTCCAGCTCCTCGTTATTCATGTGACGCATACCGCTGTAAAGACCTGCCTGGGCAGCGCCCATGGTCACCACCGGGATGCAGCACACCAGATACAGGATATTCATCAGGATCATGTAGCCCAGGTTCAGCATGGCCTGCATGACCTTGGATTCATAGTTAAAAAGCTTGTGCATGTGGAAACCTCCTTGACAATTATTTCTAGTGTACGACAAAGAGACGCAAAAAGCAACCCCCATCATTTCCCGGGAAATAAAAAGCCTCACCGGAAATTCCGGTGAGGCAATTTTTATAGCAGGGGAGGAGAGATTATCTCTTTCTCCACTCGTCGTACTGCTCCATGTAAGCCTTATCCTCGGGGGTGAACTTACGCAGAGTGTTCACGACCTTACCGTCGTTGTACTTACGGCAGCCGACATCTTCCTCAGTGCCGATGATGGTGATGTTGACCTGACGGGGACGAGCGCGGACATGGTCCCAGTCGATGAAGTAGATGTGAGCGAACTCGCCGCCATCCAGCTTGCCGTCCTTGATGGTCATGGTCTCGCTGCGGCCGAAGAAGACGGAGCGCAGGTGGCCGTCGGTGTTCATGGAGGTGAAGTTGCCGGGCTCGTCAACATAGCGGCCGAACTGTGCGTGCACGGGGCCGGGGTGACGGTAGTCGCCTTCGTTGACATAGTCGGGGATCAGGCCACGCATGATGTCCAGCAGGTCGTGCTGCAGGTACTCCAGATCGAAGGTGTCGAAGTCATGGGAGCACTCCTGGATCATGACGGAGCAGGTGGTGTGGTGGGAGACGATGGCGCAGGTGCCGTTCTTGATGCCGGACTCCTCAACGATCTTCATGACATCGGTGGAGATGTCGTGGAAGGTGGGGACCCAACCGCGGGACTGAAGCTGGATTTCTTTCTGAATAATCTTGACATCCATGATAATATTCCTCCATTTATGTTAATTATATAGGATTGACTTAGCTATGACGCTCGTCCCAGGCCTTGCGGACTGCGGCGATCATTTCGTCCACCATGGCAGCACGGTCAGCAGCCTTGGCAACGCCAGAAGAAGAACCGGTGGCATCGGCGCCTGCGATGATGGTGTTGTAAACATCCTGGCCATTGGAGATACCGGCGGCAGTCAGAACCAGAACATCGGGATCAACGCTCTTGACGCACTCAAATGCAGCAGCTACATACTCAGGACCCACGGAAATGCCGGTGCCGATGAGCTCGGAGGGCTCTGCCACAACGCAGGTGGGCTTCAGAGCAGTGATCTTGGAAGCTTCTGCCATAGAGTCGGCACAGACCATGGTCATCAGGCCCACTTCCTTGGCGCGGGCGATGGTTGCGGCCAGGGTATCAAAATCCAAAGGCTTTTCCACATGGTTCAGCTGTGTGCCCTCTGCGCCTGCAGCCACCAGAGCCTCTGCCAGGGTGTCAGCGGTGCCTCTGCCCACAGGGATGGGGTCCATGTGAGGGGCGAACACATGAATGTGCTTGGTAGCCTCAGCCACTCTGCGAATCTCCACAACAGGGCAGGTAAAGATAACGTCTACACCGTACTTCTCGCTTGCCTTGTCAGCAGCCAGAGCCAGCGCAAGAACATCGTCACCGTAGAGATAGGACTTGGGGCCGATCTCAAAAAAGGGAACATTAATTTTATGCTTTGCCATAAAAAACTCCTTCTTTCTCATGATGGTTTACCACATTATACCAACCGGCTTTCTTTTCGTCAATGTTATTTTGCGTGTATTTTTCGATTCGTTAATGTTGTCTATTTTCTGCATAGGAAAATTGTATAGAATGCGGATTGAAAACTTGACGGAAAAACTATATCCTATACATTAGCAGAACTATGGAATCGGCCTATGACCGATTGCAAATATCACATTCGGAGGTTACAGCTATGATCAGTAAAGAAGCACTGCAGGCAGCTCATGCAGCCTATGACATTGAGGAAGCCTGCATCCGTGAAATGAAGGAATATATCGACGACGAGCAGTTCTCCCGGGCCGTGGAGCTGCTGAGTGATGCCACTCGCATCGGTACCGCAGGCTGCGGTCACAGCGGTATCATCTGCCAGCACTTTGCCCACCTGCTGTGCTGCATCGAGCGTCCTGCCCGTTTCATCAGCCCCGCTGAGGCTGTCCACGGCGCTACCGGCTTCCTGCAGAAGGGCGACGTTATGGTGTTTGCCTCCCGTGGCGGCAAGACCAAGGAGCTGCTGCCCATCGTGGATATCTGCAAGGCCAAGGGCGTCAGCATCATCACCATCACCGAGAATCTGGAATCCCCCCTGGCTGCCGCAGCCGATGTGGTGCTGAAGCAGCATGTGAACCGGGAGACCGATAAGTGGAATGCCCAGGGCACCACTTCCACCACTGCACTGTGCATGATCCTCCATGCGCTGCAGGCAGCTATGATCGAGCACACCGGCTACCGGGCAGAGCAGTTTGCCCTGATCCATCCCGGCGGCGCTGTGGGCGAGCGGCTGAACAACAAGGCTCTTTAATCGGATGACTGACAGCAGACTGAAGATTGATATTCGGAGAAAACGGATTCTGGAGCAGCTTCGTCTGGAAGGCAAGGTCAGTGTAAGCGCGCTGTGTGATGCTCTGGGGGTGACCCCGGTGACCATCCGCAACGATTTGACGATGCTGGAGCAGGAGGGGCGGCTGATGCGGGTTCAGGGCGGTGCTGTGCGCATGCCCACGGAAACGGCAATTCCGGAAAGCCAGGGAATCCCGCAGCTTGCCCGGAAACAGGCCATCGGCCAGACCGTGGCCCAGATGGTTGCCGATGGGGATACCCTCTTTATCAATTCCGGCACAACCTGCGAGATCGTGGCAGCGCAGCTGAGTATCCGCAGAAATCTGAATATCGTTACCAATTCTTTGAATGTTGCCACCAGACTGGGCGCGGTGCCCACATTCCGGGTGCTGCTCTTAGGCGGCGAGATCAATGCCCATTACGGCTTCACCCATGGCGGTGATGCCCAGGAACAGCTGAGCAAGTATCAGGCAGACTGGGCCATCCTCTCTGTGGACGGCATCAGCGCCAAAGGCGGCGTTACCACCCACCATGCTGAGGAAGCCGTCATCGACCGGATGATGGCTGCCGGTGCCAAGCAGCGGCTCATTGTGGCGGACAGCACCAAGATCGGCAAGGCAGGATTCAGCCGGGTCTGCGAAAGCAGTAACCTGCTGACCCTGGTGACCAATTCCGGCGGTGATCCGGAAGCCTTGGCGCAGCTGGAAGAAACCGGAGTCAGTATTCGCTTCAGCGAAGAAGCTTAATGTAAAAAACTTTATGTAAGGAGAATAAATATGAAGAAGAACATCGTTGGTTATGTATGTTTCGGTGAGGTCAACACCCCCATCGAGCGTCTGCAGATGAAGCATGACGAAGCCCTGGAAGCTCTGAAGGCCAAGGTTGACGGCGTTGTGGACGGCGGCCTGGTCATCGACGATCCCGCTTACGAAACTGCTGATGCCGCTTACGCCAAGCTGGAAGGCCTGGATCTGGACTGCCTGGTTGTTTGCATTGCCGGCTGGATTCCCACCCACGCTGTGATCCGCGTTACCGACCATTTCCGTCATGTTCCCATGATCCTGTGGGGTCTGTGCGGCTGGAAGGAGAACGGCCGTATTATCACCACTGCTGAGCAGGCCGGTACTACCGCTATCCGCCCCGCATTCGAGGCTCTGGGCTACACCTTCAAGTACATCTACAATATCATCGGCAAGGAATGGCCCATGGAGAAGATCACCTCCTACATCGCCGCCTGCCGTGCCAGAAAGAACCTGCGCTCCGCCAAGGTGGGCACCATGGGCTACCGCGACATGCTGCTCTACGGCACCCAGTATGAAGGCAACTCCATGCGCGGCCAGATGGGCGTGGAAGTGGAGCCCTACGAGATGCTGGAGATGGTCCGCGCCATCGACACTCTGGATCCCGCCAAGGTCGCAGAGGGCATCGCTTATGTGAAGAACACCTGGACCTTCAAGAAGGCCTGCGACGATTCCGTTATCGAGAAGGGCGTCAAGTACGCTCTGGCCATTGCCAAGAAGATCCAGGAGCGTGGCTGGGAAGCCATCACCCTCATCGACGTGGACGGCATGAAGAAGCTGGAAGGCTTCCCCCCTGCCATGGTCTTTATGCTCCTGGAGCACTACTGCAGCGTGCTGACCGTTCCCGAGAACGACGTCATGGGCGCTGTGACCCAGCTGATCATGAAGTACATCTCCGGCCAGGAGATCGTGCCCTACATGGAGTACTACGAGTTCTTTGAGAACTCCATGCTCATCGGTGTGCCCGATTTCGTGCCCGCTGCCATTACCGACGGCGATGTGACCGTTCTGCCCGCAGCTTTCGGCCTGCTGAACGCCAGCCTGCTGAATGTCTCCAAGGTCAAGACCGGCTATGTTACCTGCGCGCGTCTGGCCTATGTCAACGGCTGGTACAAGATGCATGTCTACACCGCCGAGGCTAAGACTCCCCCCGCATGGAACGAGTTCGGCTGGGACGATCCCGCTCCCCAGCTGCCCAGCCTGGAAGTCTTCCCCGATTCCTGCACCGTGGAAGAGTTCGCACAGAATGTCTGCAGCCAGCATGTGATCTTCGCCTACGGCGATCACACCGAGGCTATTGCCGACTTCTGCGAGATGATGGACATCGAGCTTGTTATGTGAGGCAACCGCCGCGTAATTTGAATTGCCAAATTGCTCATCGGATGCCATAAGTTGTGATAATGAAAGGGCTATCCGTCAGGGTAGCCTTTTCTTCCAAAGGAGGAAAATACCATGTATATCGGCGTGGATCTTGGCAGCACCAATATTAAGGCTGCCATTTATGACAAGGAATTCAACCTCATCGACCGCCAGAGCCGCCCCGTGAACTATATCCGTGACCACGGCTTTGTGGAATTTGATGCTGTGAAATACTATGAAGATCTGGTGGGACTGCTTGCCGACATGATGGCAGCCAACAAGGTTTCCCACATTGCCCAGATCGCCTTCACCGGCCAGGCAGAATCCCTGGTGGTGCTGGGCGCTGACGGCAAGCCCCTGATGAACGCCATCTCCTGGATGGACGAGAGAAGCGTGGAAGAGTGCAAGGTGCTGGAAAAGCAGTTTGGCCATGCCATCTGCGAGGAAGTCACCGGCCAGATGGCCGTGCTTCCCACCTGGCCTGCCACCAAGATTCTGTGGCTGAAGAACAACAAGCCCGAAATCTACGCAGCGGCAGACTGCTA
The DNA here is from genome assembly GCA_017435525.1 of Oscillospiraceae bacterium. Classification (GTDB taxonomy): domain Bacteria; phylum Bacillota; class Clostridia; order Oscillospirales; family Oscillospiraceae; genus Faecousia. Next base: position 65,946 of record JAFSEW010000038.1, read on the forward strand.
CATGCTGCTCAAGGACTATATCTGCTACTGCCTCACCGGTGAAAAGGTTGGCGATATGTCCATTGCCACCTTCTCCTTCTACTTCGACATTTACAAGAAGACCTACTGGCAGGAAATGCTCGATGCCATCGGCATCACCGAGAAGCAGCTGCCCAAGCTGTGCGAGCCCTGCTCTGTGGCTGGCAATCTGAAGGCCGATGTGGCTGCCGCCATGGGCCTGACCACCGAGACTAAGGTCAATGTGGGCACCCTGGACCATTTTGCCGGTATGATCGGCACCGGCAACATCGAAGAGGGCGGCATGACCATGTCCACCGGCACCGTGATGGCTCTGGCCACCATGAGCAGCGAGTCCACCTCCAAGGACAGCGGCATCGCCATGCACTACGGCTTCATTCCCGATACCCACATCATGCTGCCTGTTGCCGAAAGCGGCGGCGTCAGCCTGGAGTGGTTCAAGCGCAGCTGCATGCAGGTGGATTATGATACCATGAACGCAGAGCTGGCAAAGCGGCAGCCCAACGAGCTACTGTTCCTGCCCTACCTGGTGGGCACCAACGCTCCCGAGTTCCACGCCCAGGCCAACGGCGTGTTCTGGGGCCTGCGCCAGGAGCACGATGCCATCGATATGGCCGGTGCCGTTATGGAAGGCGTGTCCTTCGTGCTGCGCAAGAACTGTGACCATATCGCTGCCAACGGCGTGAAACTCAGCTCCATCATTGCCACCGGCGGCGGTGCCAAGAGCGCCATCTGGTGCCAGATGCAGGCGGATATCACGGGCCTGCCCGTGTCCATCCCCAAGGAGAAGGAAGCTGCCTGCCTGGGCGCTGCCATGATCGCTGCCGTCAGCGATGGCCGTTTCGCCGGTTATCAGGAAGCTGCCGACTTCTGCGTGGAGATGCTGCACCAGTATCAGCCCAACCCCAGCGCGCGTCTGGAAAAGAAATACCGCCGGTTCTGCGCCCTGTATAACGCAGCCCTGGCTATCAATGACATTGACTAACGGAGGAAACGAACCATGGCAATTTTGTCCCCTTCCATTTTGTCCTGTGACTATATGAATATGCAGCGGGATTTCGCTGCCTGTAAGGAAGCCGGCTGCAAGTGGCTCCATGTGGATATCATGGACGGCCATTTTGTGCCCAACCTGTCCTTCGGCTATTCCCTGGTGCAGTCCATGCGCCCTGTCACCGATCTGGTGCTGGATGTGCACCTGATGATCGACACCCCCATCAAGTACGCAGAGAACTTCTGCAAGGCCGGTGCGGATTATCTGACCATCCATGTGGAAGCCGATACCCCCGAGAACATCAAGAAGACCCTGGAGCTGATCCGCTCCCTGGGCGTTAAGCCCGGTATCGTGGTCAAGCCCAAGACTCCCGCTGAGGCTATTGCCGAGTACCTGCCCATGGTGGATCTGGTGCTGGTGATGACCGTGGAACCCGGCTTCGGCGGCCAGAAATTCATGGCTGATATGATGCCCAAGCTGGCTAAGCTGCGGACTATGCTGGACGAAGTGAATCCCGGCTGCCACCTGGAAGTGGACGGCGGCGTGGATCTGGTCACCGGCGAAGTGTGCAAGGAAAACGGCGCCGATGTGCTGGTAGCAGGCTCCGCTTACTTCAAGGCTGCCGATAAGCCCGCTTTTGTGGCTTCCATCGAAAAGTAATATGTCTATCCAAATGCTTCACGCCATGAATGGCGCGGCCTGCTCCTGCGGAAAGACCCATAGCTTTTCCGCAAAAGTGGTAACCGGCGCCGGAGTGGTGCATCAGCTGCCGGAAATTCTGGCAGAAATGGGGATAAAGAAGCCCTTCCTGCTGACGGACCGGAATACCTGGAAAGCTGCGGGAGAACAGGTGGCGGCAATTCTGACTGCTGCGGGAATTCCCTGCAGCAGCTACAGCCTGCCGGAGGATGCTCCCAAGCCCGATGAACAGCGGGTGGGCAGCGCCGTGATGCATTTTGACCACAGCTGTGATGCCGTTATCGGTATCGGCAGCGGTGTGGTCAATGACATCGGCAAGATCCTGGCCGCTACCGCCAAGGTGCCCTATATCATTGTAGGCACTGCCCCCTCCATGGATGGCTACGCCTCTGCAACCTCCTCCATGACCCGGGACGGCCTGAAGATCTCCCTGCCCAGCAAGGGCGCGGATGTGATCATCGGCGACACAGAGATTCTGTGCCAGGCACCGGAGCGGCTTTTGAAGGCCGGTCTGGGAGATATGCTGGCGAAGTTCGTGAGTATCTGCGAGTGGCGGATCGCCAAGGAACTGGTAGGGGAGTACTACTGCCCCCAGATTGCCCAGTTGATCCGCAGCGCGGTACGCCTGTGCGTCGATGGCGCGGAAGGTTTGCTGCGGCGGGAACCTCAGGCTGTGCAGGCGGTGTTTGAAGGCTTGGTCATTGGCGGTGTTGCCATGAACTACGCGGGGCTTTCCCGGCCGGCTTCCGGCTGCGAGCATTATCTTTCCCACCTGATCGATATGCGCAGCGTGGAATTCGGCACGGCGGAAGACCTCCACGGCACCCAGTGCGCCATCGGCACCCTGGTGATGCTGCGGCTTTATGAGAAGCTGAGAGAAATCACCCCCAACCGGGAAAAGGCTTTGACTTATGCCAAAAGCTTCGATTTTGCGGATTGGAGCGCCCAGCTGCGCCAGCTTCTGGGCAAGGGCGCGGAAAGCATGATCGCCCAGGAAGCCAAGGAAGGCAAGTATGACCTGGCTGCCCACGAAAAGCGCCTGGAAGTGATTCTGGAAAAATGGGAGTGCTTACTGCAGATTATGGCGGAGGAACTGCCTGCATCCAAAGATCTGGAAGCCCTGCTGGATACCATCCAGGCACCCAAGACCCTGGGAGAAATCGGCGTTGAAGAATCCCTGCTGCCCATTTTCTTCATGGCCACCAAGGATATCCGGGATAAGTATGTGCTGTCCCGCCTGGCCTGGGACTTAGGCATCCTGGAAGAACTGGCGCAAACCCTGTAATCAGGAATACCCGACGGAATACTCCGTCGGGTATTTGAATTTGTAGGGGGCGGTTTCCATCGCATGTAGGGACACCCGGGGACGGGTATCCCTACGATATGCGGCAAAAGCGAACCGACGCATGTAGGGACACCGCTCCTGCGGTGTCCGGGGACACCCGGGGACGGGTGTCCCTACAATTTGTGACAAAAAAAGAACCGACTCTATGGGTCGGTTCTTTTTGCTTAGATATACTGCTGGGTCATCACATCCACAACGCCCCGGGTGGTCAGGCGCAAGGTGGGGATCACCGGCAGGCTCATGAAGGAGAGGGTCATGAAAGGATCGATCTCCTTGCCAACGCCCAGGGTGTAGGCGGCAGCCTTGGCGTTTTCCAGAAGGTCATTCACTTCCGGCAGGGGCTTGTCACTCATGAGACCGGCAATTTCCAGGGGAAGCTCCGCAAGCACCTGGCCGTCCTTCACCACCACGATGCCGCCGTGATTTTCCGCGATGCGGTTGGCGGCGAAGGCCATGTCTTCATCGTTGGTGCCTACGCAGATGATATTGTGGCTGTCATGAGAAACAGAGGTGGCAACCGCGCCTTCTTTCAGGCCGTAGCCGCTGAGATAGCCGATGCCGATGTGACCGGTGTTCTTGTGCCGCTCGATCACGGCCATTTTCAGGATATCCTGAGAGATGTCCACGGCGTTGGCGTAGCCCTTGTCTTCCGTAATGATCTGGCCGGGGATCATGCCGATGACGCCCCGCTGACGGGTATTCTGAAACATCTGGGCAGTGAGCCGGGGCAGATGGAAGGTATTGTGGGCGGCTTCTTCCAGATGCACAGGAATTTGCGGGGCGGGAATGTCCGCAACCTGACCTTCGTGGTAGACCCGCTGACCCTTCTTGTAGACAGTGACCACATGGAAATCCTTCAGATCTTCCACAATGGCAAAGTCCGCCAGATATCCGGGAGCGATGGCACCCCGGTTATTCAGCAGGAAGTACCGGGCGGCGTGCAGACACGCTACCTGCACCACCTGAATGGGATCGGCACCCAGCCGCACCGCTTCCCGGCAAATATAGTCGATATGGCCTTTTTCCAGAAGATCGTTGGGATGCTTATCGTCGGTGCAGAACATGCAGCGGTCAAAGAGCTTGGGGGATTTGATCAGGTCCATCAGGGCTTCCAGATTCCGGGCGGCGGTGCCTTCCCGGATCATGATAAACTGGCCCAGCCGCAGCTTTTCCAGAGCGTCTTCCATATCGGCGCACTCATGGTCAGAATACACACCGGCAGAAATATAAGCATTGAGGTCATTGCCCCGGAGGCCAGGGGCGTGGCCGTCGATTTTCTTATGATGGGCCTGGGATGCCACGATTTTGGAAACGGTGCGCCCGTCAGCGGCGATGATTCCGGGGAAATTCATCATTTCCGCCAGACCCTGCACTCTGGGGTGGGTGAAGAAGCTGTCCACATCCCGGTAGTCCAGGTCGGCACCGCTTTCATCCAGGGGGGATGCAGGTACGCAGGAGGGAATCATAAACCGCACATCCACAGGAAGATCCTCTGTGGCGGCCAGCATATAGTCGATACCGTCGGTGCCCATGACATTGGTGATCTCATGGGGGTCGGTAATGACGGTGGTGGTGCCGTGGGGGATCACCGCCCGGGCAAATTCCACAGGGCTCACCAGGCTGGATTCCAGATGGATATGCGCATCCAGGAAGCCGGGGCAGACGATGCGCCCGGTCATATCCACTTCTTCCAGGCCCTCATAGCTGCCAAGGCCCACAATGAGGCCCTCTGTCACGGCAATATCCCGGGTTTCCAGTTCCCCGGAGAATACATTCACATAGGTGGCATTCTTCAGCACAAGGTCTGCCTTGCACCGGCCTGCTGCCACATCGATAATATGAAGCTTCTTAATCAGCTTCCGGTTGATCTTACCGGACCAGGTTTCTGTATAAGCCATAGCGCCCCTCCTGAAATTTTTTACTATCATAGCATGGGAAAAATGAAAAGTAAAATCAGGAAATTGCATAAATTTTTTGAAAAACTGAAAAAAGACAACGGCTTTTTCTGTAGAGTTTGCCCTACACAATATAAATAAAGAATTCCCCCTTGCAATCGGAAACAAAATCGGTATAATAGGGGGTAAACTGAGAAGTGTTGCCACCACCCGGGTGGCGCAGAAAGGAGCGCTAAGGCGTGGAGCAGCGAATTACCGCAAGAAAAAATCCCCTGATCCAGCAGGTGCGGCGGCTGGTTTCCTCCAGAAAAGAGCGGCAGCAGACCGGACTTTTCGTGGCGGACGGCACCAAGCTTTTGCTGGAAGCCGTGCGCTGGTGGCCGGGGCTGGATACGGTGATCCTTTCCGACGGCGTGGAAGCCCATGTGCCGGAAGGCGTGCGCACGGTACGGGTGCCGGAGGAGATCATGGCCTATATTTCTCCCATGGAGACACCTCAGGGTGCTCTGTTTCTGTGCCGCCTGCCGGAAAAAGCGGCCTTTGCCCCGAAAAGGGGCATGCTGCTGCTGGACGGCATTCAGGACCCCGGCAATATGGGCACCATTTTGCGTACTGCCGATGCGCTGGAAGTGCCGGTGGTGCTGCTGGAAGGCTGCGCCGATCCCTATGGGCATAAAGTTGTCCGGGCTTCCATGGGCGCGGTGTTCCGCACCCCTGTGATGCAAAGCAACTGGGAAACTGTGCGGCAGGCTTGCCAGGATGCGCAGATTCCCGTGGCAGTAACGGCCCTGACTGACCGGGCGGAAGATATCCGCAATGCCAGGCTTTCGGAAATGGCCGTGGTCATTGGCAGCGAAGGCCGGGGTGTGCGGCAGGAGATTCTGGAATATGCCGACCGGGAACTGATTATTCCTATGAATCCCCGGTGCGAATCTCTCAACGCGGCAGTGGCGGCGACCATTGCCATGTGGCAAATGAAACTGTAACAGGAGGGAATCAAAATGCTGCTGTACTGGCTGTGGCTGGCAAATCTGCCCCATATATCCCACCGGGAAAAGCTGCAGCTGCTGGGGCATTTTGAAACTGCAGAAAGCTGCTATCTGGCAGCGGAAGCGCCGGAAGGACTTTCCGAAGAAGGCCGGGAGGCCTTTGCCAATAAGGATTTATCGTTGGCAGAGAACATTCTGGCCAAGTGTGCCAAAAAGAAGATCCGCATCCTTACCTGGGCGGATGCGGCGTATCCCAACCGGCTGAAGCATATTCCTGACCCACCGCTGGTGCTGTACTACCGGGGAATCCTGCCGGATTTTGACAAAGAAGTTCCCATTGGTATCGTGGGTACCCGGAAGGCCACGGCGTATGGCCTGAATACTGCCCGGCAGCTGGGCGGCGAGATCGCTGCCTGCGGTGCATTGGTGGTATCCGGCATGGCGGCAGGCATTGATGCCATGGCCACCCAGGGTGCCTTGCAGCAGGGAAGACCTGCCGTTGGCGTATTGGGCTGCGGCGTGGATGTGATTTATCCTGCGTCCAACCGCAGGCTCTATGAAACATTGGATCAGCAGGGCTGCATCCTTTCGGAATTCCCGCCGGAGGAAAAGCCAAACCGGTGGAATTTCCCCCGGCGCAACCGGATCATCAGCGGCCTCAGCTGCGGTGTGCTGGTGGTGGAAGCCCCTGCCCAAAGCGGCGCGCTGATCACAGCGCGGCAGGCTATGGAGCAGGGAAGAGATGTGTTTGTGGTGCCGGGAAATATCGGTGTAGCAGCCTGCCAGGGCAGCAATGCCCTGATGAAAGACGGCGCTGCCGTTATTACCTGCGGGTGGGATGTGCTGGAGGAATACAGTCACGTCTATCCCGGAAAACTGAAAAAGAAAGCGGCAGCCGAAGCGGTCAGCGACAAAATTTCCGTTGACAAGCCTGGGGCGCAGCCGTATATTGACCCTGAAATCAGCTCTGATCTGGATGAAACGGAACGCACGCTTCTGGAACATCTGACAGGAAGAATGCTGATGGATGCACTGATCGCCGAAGCTGCGCTGGATTCCGGCGAAGCCTTGGCAGCACTGACCTTACTGGAGGTCAAAGGCCTGATTTGCACCCTGCCCGGTGGCTGGGTGGAACGGGCTTAGAACATGTAACCGGAGGAAATCATGGCGAAAGCAAATAACCTGGTAATTGTGGAGTCGCCCTCCAAGGCGAAGACCATTGGAAAATATCTGGGCCCTGACTATACCGTTAAGGCAAGTATGGGCCATCTGCGGGATCTGCCCAAGAGCACCATGGGTGTAAATCTTGACAGCTTTGACCCGGAATATGTGCCCGTAAGCGGCAAGGAAGATGTGATCAACGATCTGAAAAAGGCTGCGGATAAAGCCCAGACCGTGTATCTGGCAACTGACCCGGACCGTGAGGGTGAAGCCATCTCCTGGCATCTGCAGCAGCTGCTGGAACTGCCGGAGGGCAAGGGCAAGCGTGTCACATTCAACGAAATTACCCAGAAGGTGGTGCGTGATTCCATCGAGCACCCCCGGCAGATCGATTACGATCTGGTGGATGCACAGCAGGCCCGGCGTGTACTGGACCGGATCGTGGGCTATCAGCTGTCCCCCCTGCTGTGGAAAAAGGTCAGAAGAGGCCTCTCTGCCGGCCGTGTGCAGTCTGTTGCCACCAGATTGGTGGTGGATCGGGAAAATGAGATCCGCGCCTTCCAGCCTAAGGAATACTGGTCGCTGGATGTGATGCTGAATCGCATCGGCAAGCCCGGTTCTTTCCTGGCCCACTATCACGGGGAGACCAAGAAGCGGGAACTGGAAAATGAAGCACAGGTGCAGGAGATCATCGACCATATCACCGGCAAGGAGTTTACCGTAAAGAGCGTCAAGCGCTCCGAGAAGAAGCGCAGCGCCGCACCTCCTTTTACCACCTCCACCTTGCAGCAGGAGGCTTCCCGGAAGCTGAATATGACCCCCAAACGCACCATGGCCATCGCCCAGCAGCTGTATGAAGGCGTGGATGTGGCCGGTGAGGGCACTTTGGGTCTGATTACCTATATGCGTACCGACTCTCTGCGCCTGTCTAATGAAGCCATGGCCGATGCCGCCAGCTTTATCCGCCATCGCTACGGCGATGCCTACTACTATGGCAAGCCCCATGTGTTCAAGACCAAGTCCGGTGCTCAGGATGCCCACGAAGCCATTCGTCCCACCCATGTGGAGCTGGACCCTGAGCGAATCCAGGGCAGCCTGACCAGAGAGCAGTACCGGTTGTATAAGCTGATCTGGAGCCGGTTCCTGGCCTCCCAGATGGCAAACGCCGTGTATGATACGGTGTCTATTGATACGGAATGTGCAGGCCACATTTTCCGCAGCAGCCACCAGAGCATGAAATTCGCCGGCTTTATTGCCGTGTACGAGGAAGGCCGGGACGATGAGGCAGAAGCCGTAGGCTCTCCGCTGCCCGATTTGCAGGAGGGCGACAAAGCCCTGGCTTCCAAGATCGAAAAGGAGCAGCATTTCACCCAGCCCCCTGCCCGGTATACCGAAGCAACCCTGGTCAAGGCCATGGAAGAAAAGGGCGTGGGCAGACCTTCCACCTATGCTACCATCGTTTCCACCATTCAGGACCGGGAGTATGTCAACAAGGTGGAGAAGCGCTTGGCACCCACTGCCCTGGGTGAGGTGGTCACCGGTTTGATGGTGGAGCGCTTCCAGGATATCATCGATGTGGAGTTCACCGCCAACATGGAGCAGCGTCTGGACGCTGTGGAAGAAGGCCACCAGGAGTGGAAAGCGCTGATCGCGGAATTTTATGAGGAATTCCATCAGGAACTGACCGATGCGGAAGCTGCCCTGGAGGGCAAACGGCTGAAAGTGCCTGATGAAGTCACCGAGGAAATCTGCGAGCTCTGCGGCAAGAACATGGTGATCAAGGTGGGACGCTTCGGCAAGTTCCTGGCCTGCCCCGGCTGGCCGGAATGCACCAACACCAAGCCCATTGTGGAGAAAATGCCCGGCCGCTGCCCCAAGTGCGGCAGCACCATTCTCAAGCGCAAATCCAAGCGGGGCTTTGCCTATTACGCCTGCGAGCGGGGCGCCGAGTGCGGCTTTATGAGCTGGGATGTGCCTACCGCCCAGGATTGCGAGGTCTGCGGCCAGACCCTCTTTAAGAAATCCGGCAGAGGCCGCATGAAGCCCTTCTGCATCAATGAAAGCTGCAGCCACTTCCTGCCGGAAGACAAACGCGGCTACTACAAGAAAAAGACTGAGGAAACTTCTGAAGAAGCGCCCGCAGAAGAAAAGAAGTCCGCAGCCAGGAAAACTGCGGCAAAAAAGACAACTGCGAAGAAAACCGCAGAAAAGAAAACCGAGAAAAAGACCACCCGTAAGAAGGGAGAGGCTAAGAAATGAACAAAGTAACCGTTGTAGGTGCCGGCCTGGCAGGCTCTGAAGCCGCATGGCAGCTGGCACAGCGCGGGGTGCAGGTGGAGCTGATTGAAATGAAGCCCCACAAGATGAGCCCCGCCCATCACAGCAGCGATTTCGGCGAACTGGTTTGCTCCAACTCTCTCCGGGGTGACCGGCTGGAAAATGCCGTAGGCCTGCTGAAGGAAGAGCTGCGGCGCTTAGACAGCCTGATTATTGCCTGCGCCGATGCCACCCGCGTGGAAGCAGGCGGCTGCCTGGCAGTGGATCGCCATGGCTTCTCCGCCCTGATTACCGAGAAAATCCGCAACCATCCCAATATTACTGTCAAAGCAGAGGAAGTGACCCAGGTGCCCGAAGGCCCTGTGATCATTGCTACGGGCCCGCTGACCTCCGATGATCTGAGCAAGGCCATCGGTGAGTATTTCGGCACCGGGTATCTCCACTTCTTCGATGCAGCTGCCCCTCTGGTCACCGCGGAATCCATTGACATGGATCTGGCCTGGTGGCAGTCCCGCTATGACCGGGGCACCGCTGACTACATCAACTGCGCTATGAACAAAGAAGAGTATGAAGCCTTTATGAAAGAACTGGTGACTGCCGAAGAAGCGGAAGTCCACGGTTTTGAAGATAAGAATGTCTTTGAAGGCTGCATGCCCGTGGAAGTTATGGCCCGCCGTGGCTTCGATACGCTGCGCTACGGCCCTCTGAAGCCTGTTGGTCTGGTAGACCCCAGAACCGGCAGGGAACCTTACGCCGTGGTGCAGCTGCGGCAGGATAACGCCGCCAAGAGCGTGTTTAACCTGGTGGGCTTCCAGACCCATCTGAAGTTCGGCGAGCAGAAGCGGGTGTTTTCTATGATTCCTGCCCTGCACGATGCGGAGTTCGTCCGCTACGGCGTCATGCACCAGAACACTTTCCTGCAGTCTCCCAAGCTGCTGGATCGCTACTATGCCGACCGGCGCAATCCCCTGGTGGCCTTTGCGGGCCAGATGACCGGCGTGGAGGGCTATGTGGAAAGTGCCGCCTCCGGCTTCCTGGCTGCCGTTGCCATGGCTGCCAAGGTCCAGGGCAAGGAACTGCCTGACTTCCCCCAGACCACCGCCATCGGCGCCCTGGGCCTGTATGTCAGCGATGCGCGAATCACGGAGTTCCAGCCCATGAACATCAATTTCAGCATCATTGCCCCCCTGGAACAGCGGATTCGCAAGAAGTCCGAAAAGAATCTGGCCATTGCCAACCGCTCTCTGGCCATTATCGACCAAATGAAAGCCAACGGTATTTAAAGAAAGAGGTGTGGCTATGAAAATTATTCTTGACGCAATGGGCGGCGACTTTGCGCCGGAAGCACCGGTGCTGGGCGCGATTCAGGCTGCAAAGGATTTTGGCGCGCAGGTGACCCTGGTGGGCCGCGGCGAAGAAATCCTGGAAGCTATGCGGAAAAACGGTATTGACAATCTGCCTGATGGTGTGGAGATCGCCAATGCCGACGATGTGGTGGACATGCACGACGATCCTGCCAAGGTGATCCGCAAGAAGCCCAATTCCTCCATGGTGCAGGGCCTGAAGATGCTTTCTGATGGCCTGGGCGATGCCTTTATCTCCGCCGGTTCCACCGGCGCACTGCTCAGCGGTGCGACCTTGCTGGTCAAGCGTGTGAAGGGTGTCCGCCGGGCGGCCATGGGCCCCGCTATGCCCAATAAGGCCGGGGGCAAGACCGTGCTGCTGGACTGCGGTGCCAACGCAGAGTGCACCCCGGAATTTTTGCTGCAGTTCGGCGTGATCGGTACCCTGTATGCCAGAAAGACACTGGGCATCCAGAACCCCCGGGTGGGTCTGCTGAACATCGGCACAGAGGACACCAAGGGCACTCCCTTGCAGAAGGAGGCCTATGCCCTGCTTACCGAGGCCAAGGAAAAGGGCCTGGTAAACTTCATCGGCAATGTGGAAGGCCGGGAAGTGCTGCTGGGCGGCGTGGATGTGGTGGTGTGCGACGGCTTCTCCGGCAATGTGCTGCTGAAGTCTATCGAGGGTACTGCCATGTATATGGGCAGCCTGATGAAGCACAAGATCTTCAAACGGAATTTCTTCTCCAAAATCGGCTACCTGCTGTGCAAGCCCGGTGTGGACGCGGTGATGAAGCTGATGGACTACCGGGAGATCGGCGGCACCCAGTTCCTGGGTATCAAAAAGCCGGTGATCAAGGCCCACGGCGCTTCCGATGCCCTGGCTTTCCGCAATGCGGTGCATCAGGCTATGGAGGCTGCAGCCAACGATTTTACCCAGGAGCTGGAACAGGGTCTGCGGGAGCTTGCTCCTAAGAAGGAGAACGCTGATGATTAAAGATCTGGAAATCGCCATTGGCTACCGCTTCCGGAATATTACCCTGCTGCAGAATGCGCTGACCCACTCTTCCTATGCCAATGAGCGCTGGCATGACAGCCTCAAGAGCAATGAACGGCTGGAGTTTTTGGGCGACTCTATTCTGGGTATGGTGGTGGCGGAGTATCTGTATAAGAACTTCCCGGACCGCCCGGAGGGTGAACTGACCCGGATGCGGGCAGATATGGTCTGTGAAGCTTCTCTGGCCGCTATCGCCGATAAAATCGACCTGGGTACCCACCTACTGCTGGGTCACGGCGAAGAGCGCTTCGGCGGCAGAACCCGGGCATCCATTCTGGCGGATGCTGTGGAATCCGTAATCGCAGCCTGTTTCCTGGATGGGGGCATGGCAGCGGCCCGGGATTTCATTCAGCGATTCGTGCTGACAGATGTGCCGGTGAAGCGGCTGCACAATGTGGACTACAAGACGGCCCTGCAGGAACTGGTGCAGCAGAAGAAGAATCAGGTGCTGGCCTATGCGCTGGTGGGCGAATCCGGCCCCGACCATGATAAGCAGTTCCAGGTGGAAGTCTCCCTGAACGGTCAGGTGGTGGGCGAAGGCTCCGGCAGCAGCAAAAAGCGTGCCGAGCAGGCAGCTGCACAGAAGGCAATCGAAGCCTTGTATCCGGAAACTCTGTAAGAAAAGCGGCGGAAATTTCCGCCGCTTTCTTGACAAAACCAACTCCATGGGTCTATAATACACCCATGATATGGGCTTGTAGCGCAGCTGGGAGCGCACCACATTCGCATTGTGGGGGTCGGGAGTTCGAATCTCCTCAAGTCCACCATGAAAGCAGGCACCACCCAAAGGGCGGTGCCTGCTTTCATTATGAACGAGGAGATTCGAAAAATTAAATGCGGCGCGGATGAGCGCCGCCGGTGCAGGCTGGACGGCACCGAACAATCATATTTGCCTGCGGCAAATATGCAAACGAATCTCCTCAAGTCCACATACCGTAAGACACCACCAAAAGGGCGGTGCCTCAGACTGTCGAAAAACTCTGCTCATATGAATGTAGGGGCCGGTGACTACACCGGCCCA
>JAFSEW010000006.1 GCA_017435525.1 Oscillospiraceae bacterium
ATCTCGTAGGGACACCCCTCCGGGGTGTCCAAACTGGAAAAACCGGCACAAATTGTGCCGGTTTTTTATGTTTATTGATGTTTTCGCGGACACCGCAGGAGCGGTGTCCCTACAAAAAATCATTTTGAGACAGCCCCTTTTGCAATTTGCTTACTTCTTGATCTGATTCAGGGCCTGGTTGATCTGCAGCTTCACCTTCAGAGGCACTGCGTCACCGGCCATCTTCAGCGCATCGGACAGGCGCATCATCTTCATGAAGCCCATCATTTCCTCGCTCATTTCACCCATGGAGGACATCATGGCGCTGCCTGCGCCACCGCCGCCGGCCATGGCAGCCATCATCTGGCCCATCAGGGCAGAGGCTTCGGGATTGGCCATCAGGTCGCCCATCTTGTCCTTGATGGAGAAGTAGCCCTTGGGGTACTTGAAAGCCTTCTTCAGTTCCACCAGCTCGGGATCATCGAACCAGTTGGCTCCCTCATTGCCTTCGGGCAGGTCGTAGGAATAATCATGCTCGGCAACGCCGCACAGCTTGATCTCGTTAGCCTTCACATCGCCTGCGTAAGCGGTAATCAGATTCTCGCCGTCCACCACGACGCCCTCAAAGACGATCTTATGGTCTTCAGCCTTCTTGGTGGCCACATCCTTGCCGTTGACCACCAGGGTGACTTCCTCGCAGTTGGTGTAGACGATCACATTGCGCTCGGCATCGGGTCCGCGGTTGACGAAGCGGCCGCCGGAAACGAATACCATGGGTTCGGGATTCCACCATGCCTTGTAAAGATAGAAGGCGTCCTTCTTCTCCTTACGGTCGTAGGTGATCAGGCCCTTGTTGTTACGGCCCTGGACACCGCCCTCGTTACGGGCATCGGCAGCAAAGTCGAAGCAGTTCCACTGATGGGTTGCCCACAGGTAGGGCCGGGCTGCGAAGGTCTTCAGCATTTCCTGGTGATAGTGGTTTGCGTATTCCTCGGTATAGTCGTGGTTTTCGGGCTCTGCACTGTGCCACATCAGGATGTTCTCGGCACCGTACTCGGAAACGCCCAGGGGCTTGTCGGGATGCATGGCGTGGAACTTGTCCAGCCAGGGACCGTTGTCTTCCACATCGCCGCCGTACCAGCCGAAGTAGTGGTTGTAGGAAACCACATCGGTGATAAAGTTGTGCTCGGAATCCATGGGAGTCATGGAAACCTGAGCCATGGTAGTCAGACGGCTGGGGTCCATGGACTTGGCCAGCTCGTTCAGGTCCCGGAGGTTCTGGCGCAGGTCTTCCCGGTCAGCGCCGATGAGAATCTCGTTGGAGATGCCCCAGAAGCAGATGGCGGGATGGTTGTAGTTCTGGGCAACCAGCTCGGTCATCTGGGAGATGGTGTTGTTGTAGGCTGCCTGGCCGGGGATAAACTGGGAGATGAAGGGAATCTCAGCCCACAGCACAAAGCCTGCCTTGTCGCACAGATCGTAGAAATACTGATCGTGCTGATAGTGGGCCAGACGGATGGTGTTGGCACCCAGTTCCTTAATCAGGGCGATATCCTCTTCATGGTCGGCCTTGGAGATGGCCCAGCCCTTGTTCAGGCGGTCCTGATGGCGGGCTACACCGTGCAGAGGCAGGCTCTTGCCGTTGAGGTAGAAGCCGGTCTCGGCATCCACACGGAAGGAGCGATAGCCGTAGGTGACGGTGACGGTGTCCATCACTTCTTCGCCGGAAACGATGGAAGCCTCTGCGCTGTAGCAGTAGGGATCGGCAAGGCCGTTCCACAGGTGAGGGTTCTTCACATCGATGAGCACATGGGCATGGGGCACTGCTGCGGTCTCAGCTTCGCCCACCACATTGCCTTCGGCATCCTTCAGAGTAACCTTCAGCATGCAGCCTTCGGCATTGACGGGGAACAGATCCACACGGGTCTTGCCCACATTGTGGGGGGTAACAAACACGGCATCGGTGCCGTCCAGCAGCAGGTCAAAATGGGCGTCCTTCACCTCGATGAAATTCACATCCCGGTACAGGCCGCCGTAGAAAGTAAAGTCAGCATTCTGGGGGTAAACCTCGGAAACACCGTTGGAAACGGTAACCACCAGCACATTGCCCTCTTTCTTCATGGCGGGGGTCAGATCATAACGGAAGGTAGAGAAGCCGCCCTTATGGGTACCCAGTTCACGGCCGTTGCAGTAGACAGTTGCCACATGGTTGGCACCCTGCAGTTCGATGTACTGCTTATAGCCTTCCGTGGGATTGGGCAGATCGATGGTATAAACACCAATGCCGCGCCAGTAATCTGCGCCGCCATCCTGACCGTCCAGGGCATTCCAGGTGTGGGGCAGTGCCACAGTCTTGGCAGCGCCGCCCATTTTTGCAAAAGCAGCCTGCGTCAGAAGAGTTTTTATACGCATATAAATTCATTCTCCTTCCAAAATTTCGCATGTTTTCAAGGAATGAAAAAATTATATCACACTTTCTTTTTTACAGTCAAGAGAATCCCTGTCACAATATGCTACATCTGTGACACTTCCAAGGGGATTCTTTTGAATTCTCCCATGCCGTAATTGCTTTTCTGTGTTGTTTGGGTTATAATGTCACAAAACAAAGAAAGGGGGATGCCAAGTGAAAACAGAAGTCAGACTGGCCTGCATATTGGCCGCAGCGCTGCTGCTGTTATGCACTGCCGCGCTGGTATTTGACGGCCGTGGGCAACTCCCGGACAGCGGGTATCCCCCTATGGCTGCGCTGATCATCAGTGAGATCTGTGCTAAAAATGACACGATCATTGAAGATAACACCGACAAGCACAGAGACTACATTGAGCTTTACAATCCCGGTCAGGCCATCAATCTGGCAGGCTATACCCTCACCGACGGCACACAGCACAGTGCGCCCCTG
>JAFSEW010000039.1 GCA_017435525.1 Oscillospiraceae bacterium
ATGACCTTCGGCTCCCTGTTCGACGCTACCCAGACCATGGTCAACAAGCTGCCCGGCGGCATGACCCAGGTTCAGGTCGTTTCCTGGTACGACAACGAGAACTCCTACGTTTCTCAGATGGTCCGCACCATCAAGCACTTCGCTAACCTGCTGTAATTCAGCTGCTTAAAAGTGCACACCGCCCGCTGCTTCTTCGGAAGCAGCGGGCTTTTTCTGCGTTATGGAATTCCCGGGGATGCGGGTCCTTCGGCTGCGCCGCTTCGCGGCGCGCTCAGGACGACGGAAGAAACATGAAAGCTATCCGCATTTTTCTGTCATTCTGAGCAAGCGAAGCGCGCCGAAGAATCCGTAACTTTATGGGGCGTTAGAGTCAGCGTTGCGGGAGGCGCAAGAGCCTCCCCTACAGGGCGTATGGAGGATAAAAACGCTGTGCAGGTTATAGTGTTTACAAATTCTTCTATTCTTTTTTGAAATTGTGTGCTATAATGCGTATAATTGGTAAAATATCGCCATCTATCGAAAAATGGATGGCCTGACATAAGGAGATTTTCATGGGACTGATTACAAAATTATTCGGCACACGCTCTCAGCGGGAGATCAAGCAGATCCAGCCGCTGGTGAATAAGATTCTGGGCCTGGAGGAGCAGTACAAGGCCCTTTCCGAGGAAGCCCTGAAGGGAAAGACTGCGGAATTCAAGGCTCGTCTGGAAAACGGCGAAACTCTGGATGATCTGCTGCCGGAAGCGTTTGCTGCCATCCGGGAAGCTGCCAGCCGTGTGCTGGGTATGCGCCCCTATCCTGTGCAGCTGATGGGCGGCATTATTCTGCATCAGGGCCGCATCGCCGAAATGAAAACCGGTGAAGGCAAGACCCTGGTGGCCATCCTCCCCTGCTACCTGAATGCCCTCACCGGCCGTGGTGTCCATGTGGTCACCGTCAACGATTATCTGGCCCGCCGCGACTCTGAGTGGATGGGCAAGGTGCATCGCTACATGGGACTGAGCGTCGGCCTGATCGTGCCCGGTCTGGACAATGCGGCGCGCCGGAAGGCTTACGCTGCGGATATTACCTACTGCACCAACAACGAACTGGGCTTCGACTATCTGCGCGACAACATGGCCATCTATAAGGCCGAGCTGGTGCAGCGGGGCTATGCCTTTGCCATCGTGGACGAGGTGGACTCCATCCTCATTGATGAAGCCAGAACACCTCTGATCATTTCCGGTAAGGGTGAGGAATCCTCCAAACTCTATGAAATGGCCGATTACTTCGTTTCCACCCTGCGTAAGCAGGTATTTGCCAAGACCGACGAGAAGGAAGTTCACGACGATTACGACTGTGATTACTTCGTGGACGAAAAATCCCGCTCCGTGTCCCTCACCGCTTCCGGTATTGCCAAGGCAGAGAAATACTTCGGTGTAGAAAACCTGGCTGACCCGGAAAACGCAACGCTGTCCCATCACCTGAACCAGGCTATGAAGGCCCGTGGTCTGATGAAAAAGGACATCGACTATGTGGTGAAGGACGGCCAGATCATCATCGTGGACGAGTTCACCGGCCGACTGATGTACGGCCGCCGGTATAACGAAGGCCTGCATCAGGCCATTGAAGCCAAGGAAAATGTCACTGTGGCCGGTGAAAGCAAGACCCTGGCCACCATTACCTTCCAGAATTTCTTCCGCCTGTATGACAAGCTCTCCGGTATGACCGGTACTGCCCTGACGGAAGAGGAAGAATTTGCCGCCATTTACCGGCTGGATGTGGTGGAGATTCCCACCAACCGGCCTGTTGCCAGAATCGATCACACCGACGTGGTGTATAAGACCGTGACAGGCAAGTTCCGGGCCATTGTTAAGCAGGTGGAGGCTTGCCATGCCAAGGGTCAGCCTGTGCTGGTAGGCACCGTGTCCATTGAAAAGAGTGAGGTGCTGAGCAAGCTGCTGAAGCGGGCAGGCATCCCCCACAATGTGCTCAACGCCAAATTCCATGAGATGGAAGCGCAGATCGTGGCCCAGGCCGGTAAGTTCGGCGCTGTAACCATCGCCACCAACATGGCGGGCCGTGGTACGGATATTATGCTGGGCGGCAACGCCGAGTACATGGCCATGACCGAGCTGCGGCAGCAGGAGCTGCCGGAGGAGCTGCTGCAGGAGGCCAACTCCTATGCCGAGACGAAAGATCCTGAGATCCTGGCTGTCCGGGCGCAGTATGAGCAGCTGCTGGCAAAGTATAAGGCGCAGATCGCGGAAGAAGCCGAGAAAGTTCGTCAGGCCGGCGGCCTGTTTATCATCGGCACCGAGCGCCATGAATCCCGCCGTATCGACAATCAGCTCCGGGGCCGCAGCGGTCGTCAGGGTGATCCCGGTGAGAGCCGGTTTTACCTGAGCCTGCAGGATGACCTGATGCGTCTGTTCTCTTCCGACCGGATCATGAGCCTGATGGATCGGCTGGGTCTGGATGAGGATACCCCCATCGACCAGAAGATCCTCAGCAACGGCGTGGAAAACGCCCAGAGAAGCGTGGAAAGCCGCAACTTCCGGGCCAGAAAGAATGTGCTGGAATACGACGATGTGATGAACACCCAGCGAGAGGTGATCTACGCCCAGCGCAAAAAGGTGCTGGACGGCGAGGATCTGCGGGAAAATATGCTGGGTATGCTCCGCAGCCTGGTGGAAACCAATGTCACCACAGCCCTGGCAGACCACGGCGGCGTGGCTACGGCAGAAGCTGTGGCGCAGCTGCTGCGGCAGTTTGAGGGCATCTATTTCCTGAAGGGCGCTTACGAAGCCCCGGAGGGTGCTTCCGCCCAGGAACTGATTGAGGGCATCTATGCCGCCGCGCTGAATACCTACGAAAAGAAGGAAGCTTTCTATACCCCTGCCACCATGCGGGAACTGGAGCGTGTGGTGATGCTGCGGGTGGTGGACGAATACTGGATGGACAATATCGATGCCATGGACGATTTGAAGCAGGGCATCGGCCTGCGGGCTTACGGCCAGCACGATCCTGTTATCGCCTACAAGGAAGAGGGCTTTGAGATGTTCCAGGCCATGGTGAGTGCCATCCGGGAGGAGACCATCCGCCGGGCATTCCTGGTGCAGATCAAGCCTGCCCAGGAGATCAAGCGTGTGAAGGTGGCCAAGGAAACTTCCGCTGTGGGCACTGCGGATTCCATCGTAAAGCCCCAGCCTGTGCGCAAGGATAAGAAGGCCGGCCCCAACGATCCCTGCCCCTGCGGCAGCGGCAAGAAATATAAGAAGTGCTGCATGCAGAAGGACAAATCCGCAGGTATGCAGGAATGAATCTGGTACAAATTGATAATTGACAATTGACAATGGACAATGAAGGTATTGAATTTTAAATGATTCCCGAAGGGAATACCATAATTGTCAATCGAGAAGAAGAATATGGCTGTTATTTTAAAAAAAGTTGGCACATTAGAATATTTGGTGGCGGAGGGCATTGAAACGCCCCATTGCTTTACCACCCGATTGGGCGGTGTCAGCACCGGGATCTTCGATTCCCTGAATCTGAATTTCAGCCGGGGGGATGATCCTGCCAATGTGGTGGAAAACTACCGCAGAATCGGCGCGGTGCTGGGCTTTACCCCGGAGGATGTGGTGAATGCCCGGCAGATCCACTCGGATATCGTGGTGCGTGTGGATAAGGAAAACCGGGGCAAGCTGGCGGTAGCCGGAGCGTCGCCGGAATGTGACGCCCTGATTACCAAGGAGCCTGGAATGGCGCTGTTTGCTTCCACGGCAGACTGTACCCCCATTCTCCTGTGGGACAGTGCCACCGGTGCGGTGGGCGCGGTTCACGCAGGCTGGCGGGGCACGGCTTCCGCCATCGGTGCCAAAGCAGTGGCAGCTATGACCCGGGAATTCGGCACGAAACCGGAAGATGTCCGGGCAGCCATCGGCCCCAATATCGGCTTTTGCCATTTTGAAACCGATGCCGATGTGCCCCAGGCCATGCTGGAAGCCTTCGGCCAGGAAGTGAAGCCCTTCATTCGTCAGCAGAATGATAAATTTTATGTCAACCTAAAAGAAATCAATGCCCTGATTCTGCGCCGGGCAGGGGTGCGGCATATCGAAATCAGCGATTGCTGCACCATGTGCCAGCCGGACAGGTTCTGGTCCCACCGGGTGACCCGGGGGCAGCGTGGCGCCCAGGGTGGCATTATCGTATGTAAGGAGGTGCGGCGGTGAAAAAGTGGATATGCCTGCTGATGTGCGGCCTTTGTCTGCTCAGCGGCTGCACCGTAGATGACAAGGCGTATGTGCCCACCGGCGGCGCGCTGGTAATGGATGACGGTTCTTTGCTGGGCAGCCAGGAAACGGAAGGAAAAGAAGAGCAGGAACTGGTGATGATGTACTATCCGGACATCTCTATGAATCCCTTCGAATGTACGGATTTTACCAACCGCACCCTGTTTTCCCTGATCTATCAAGGCCTGTTTGCCACGGACAGCAACTATCAGGTGACACCCATCCTCTGCGGCAAGTACTATGTGTCGGAGAGTATGAAGCAGTACACTTTCTATCTGGAGAAGAATGCCAAATTCTCCGACGGCACGCAGGTTTCTATTTACGATGTATATGCCAGCTATATGGCGGCTATGGAAAGCCCCATGTATAAGGGCCGGTTTGCCCGGGTGTCGGAAATCACGGTGACCCAGGACGGCGGCCTTACCGTTCGGCTGAACACCGCCTTTGAGGATCTGCAGATTCTGATGGATATTCCCATTGTGAAAGCGGAAGAAGTGGCAGCGGATGCGCCCTTGGGAAGCGGCCCCTATGTGCTGGAAACTCTGCCCTACGGCAAGCGTCTGCGCCGGGACAGAGACTGGTGGTGTGCCGGATCTGCCAATCTTGTGGTTACGGCAACCAACATTACTCTGAAAGAGGCAGAATCCGTCAATCAGATCCGGGACTCCTTTGAATTCTCCGATGTGGGCCTGGTGCGCTCCAACCCCGGTTCCGACTCTTATGCGGACTACCGCTGCGACTATGAGCTGTGGGACTGCGAAAACGGCGAATTTTTGTACCTCGCCTGGAGTGCCAACAGCGAGTGGTACGAGCGGACCACTTTCCGCAAGGCTTTGACCCACGCCATCGACCGGGAAATGCTGGTAAACGACTACTATAGAGGCTTTGCCCACGCAGCTACCCTGCCCGCATCGCCCCAATCCCCCTACTACAGCAGTCAGCTGGCATCCAAGTATGGCTATGATCCCGAAGCCTTCGCCGAAGCTGTGAAGAAAAGCGGCATGACCGACGCCACCGTTCGGATTCTGGTGAACAAGAAGGACACTCTGCGGCTGCGGGTTGCCAGAGAAATCAAGGAAATGCTGGAAGCCGGCGGCGTCATCGTGGAACTGATGCAGTATTCCGGCTCCACCTATCAGTATTTCCTCCGGGTTTGGGACTACGATCTGTATATCGGCAAGACCCAGCTCTCCCCCAATATGGATCTCTCCCCCTTCTTCACCAACTGGGGAAGCCTGCGCAGCGGCGGTATGAGCGATGAAGTGCTGGCCGGATTCTGCCAGCAGGCCCTGGCCAACCGGGGTAACTACTATAACCTCCATGAGCAGGTGATGGAAGATGCCCGCCTGGTTCCCATTTTGTTCAGCACCTATTCCGTCCATGCCACCCGCGGCCTGCTCACAGGCCTGAGCCCTTCCCGGGATAATGTGTTCTACTACAGCCTGGATAAGGATCTGCTGGGCAGCCAGACCTTTGACGAGCCTGCCCCCGATGAAACACAGCCCGTGGAAACGGAAACCATGCCACCTGTATAAAAGCAAAGAACCGGCCTCGTAGAAGTGAGGTCGGTTCTTGTTTGGTAGTTGTAGGGGAGGGTGTTGCAGAGCGCAGCGAATCTTGTAATATCATGCCTGCCGGTGGCAGGCATACCCTAGCAAATTGACCCTCCCGCAAGCTGGCGGGTTTATGAAAGCTGGTTATGCCTCCGGCGGGTAACTTTCTTGTTTCGGCAAGAAAGTCACCAAAGAAGCCGACTTAAGAGGGGCGCTAGAGTCAGCGTTGCGGAGGTAACTTGCAAGCCATTCGGGAATTCGCGCTGCCAAATACGCCCCCTCTTAAGAATCTCCCCCGTTCCGAAACCGGTTTGGCCGGTGGTGTCCTGACGATGCGGACGCCGCTATGCGGCGTGTGCCTGCCGTGAAATCGCATAACAAAGGCTCCCTCGTTTTGAGGGAGCCCTTTTACTTATCTTCTCTTTTTTGCCAGGGGGGTACATTCGTCCTGGATGATCAGCAGGTCGGAAATGATGGAATTGGACACCAGGAAACCTTTGGGGGTCAGGTGCCAGGTGCCGTCGGCAGCGTGAACAGCCAGATTCTGGCTGGCGTAGCGCTGCAGGATCTCTTCCAGAGGCTGGAAAGGCAGCAGGTACTGCTTTTCGTACTCGTTGGGATCGATGCCGGCGGTGGTGCGCAGCCGGGTCATCAGGTATTCCCCTGCCCGTTCCCGGGGCGGGATCTCCTGCACATCCTCCAGAACCCGGCCGCCGTTTTTGATGCCGTCCAGGTAGGCCAGCAGATCCCGCACAATGGTGAAGCGCTTGCCGCCGAAATCGGAGCTGGCATCGGGGCCGAAGCCCAGATATTCGCCGCCCATCCAGTATTTCAGATTGTGCCTGGATACCAGACCCTTTCTGGCGAAATTGGAAATCTCATACTGCCGGAAGCCCTTGCTCCGGAGAATATCCACCGCGGCCAGATACATATCTGCCTGGGTATCGTCATCGGGGATGCCGCAGATATCCTTGTACTGATACAGGGGCGTCCGCTCCTCCACCTTCAGACCGTAGCAGCTCATGTGCTCAGGGTTCAGGGAAAGAACCCGGCGCAAAGTTTTCTCCCAGCTGTCCAGGGTCTGGCCGGGAAGACCGTACATCAGATCCAGGGAGAGGTTCTTGAAACCTGCCCGACGGATGCGCTCCACGGCGGTGACGGCCTGATCGTAGTTGTGGGGTCTGCCCAGCTTCTGCAAAATGGCGTCGTCATCGGTCTGGATGCCCATGCTGACCCGGTTGAAGCCCTCGCTGCGCAGCCGCCGCAGCAGCTTGTCAGAAACGGAGTCGGGGTTGGCTTCAAAGGTAATCTCCGCGTCGGCGGTGACATCAAAGCTGCGGCGGATGGCGGTGAGGATGGTGGCCATGCCGTCGGCACCGAAAAAGCTGGGGGTGCCGCCGCCGAAATAGATGGTATCCACCTTGTGATCCGGGGCCAGGGCACCGGCCTCCTTGATATGGCGGCAGGTGGCGTCGATATAGCTGTCCATCAGCCGGTCGTCCTTGGTGGTCAGGGAGTAGAAGTCACAGTACTGGCACTTGCTCCGGCAGAACGGCACATGGACATAAATGCCCAGAGGGATTTTATTCTTTTTGTTGCGAAATGAAAGCTGCATAGTGTTTCTCCTTAGTCCTCGTCCAGCTTCAGCACGGCCATGAAAGCTTCACTGGGCACAGCTACGGTGCCGAAGGTGCGCATACGCTTCTTGCCTTCCTTCTGCTTTTCCAGGAGATTTTTCTTACGGGTGATATCGCCGCCGTAACACTTGGCAAGCACATCCTTGCGCAGCGCCTTGATGGTTTCCCGGGCAATGATCTTGCCGCCGA
>JAFSEW010000040.1 GCA_017435525.1 Oscillospiraceae bacterium
ATACTCAGGGAGAACCCAACAGCGTTGGCGACCGCCCAATGGAACAATAGCCACAATATGTCTTGAATACTTGGTATAGTAGAATCCGTACTTTGGCATCTCGCCTTCGCGTTGGGCGCAGACTTTTTCTGAAAAATCCTCTTCATCTATAAGATGCGTATCAACGTAGAAGGTGGGAGAAAACCGGGTTTTGATTTGATTTTGCAGACTACTGCCCCAATATCGATGAATATGTAAGGCAGAGAGTCCCTTTGTGAATTCAAATGCTTCGGCTCCCCCCACGGGCAGAAACTCGATATATTCGATTTTGAGGGAAGAAAGGTCTCTGGGAATCGACAAAGCACGATGCCAATGCTTCTGCGGTTCACCTGACCAAAATGCCAGCAGCAAGATTACACAGGCACCAAGCCTTTCAAATCCTTCGCGAGCAAAAAGCGTTTCATATTTGCCAAACAGCCAAAACAAACATATCCCAAGCCCAGCCAAATAAACCAATGACCACACAAGCGATTCCCGAAGATGTGCCTGTAAAAAGCGCTTCAGATCGATGTTTTTTTCCTGCATCATAGCTTTGCCGCTCATTGCAGCAGCTCCTCCATCACTCTGCCATCAGCACCGGGCAGGCTGTCGCCCAGCACACGGGCCAGAGTGGGGGCTTCGTCCACCAGATGGGCCATGGGCAGCTTGGCGCCGGGGCGGAAGGAGGGACCGGCGGCCAGGAACACGGGCCAGGGACCCTTCTCCGGCAGGTAGCCGTGGCTGGCGGCCTTGGGACGGGTTATCTCGGTGATCATTGTGGGGGATTTCCAGCCGCAGCGGAGGCTGTAGCCGTCGGCGTTTTCCAGCATGAAGGCGAAATCGCCGCCCATGTGGTAGCGCTGGCGCACCTCGGCCTCGGTGTAGACCTGCTGGAGACCGCACTTGCCCTGCTGGAAGGCGGTGCGCAGGAAGTCCTCCAGCTCGGCGCGCAGGGCGTCGTCGGTGGGATCGGCCATGTGGATGATGCAGCTCATGCCGGTGGAATGGGCGAAGGCCCGCCAGCCGGTGACTTCACCGGCGTCGTTGACGTCGATATAGCCGCCCTCACGCAGCAGCGTGTTGGGGTGGGCGATCTTCTGGTAATCCATCTGGCCGTGGTCACTGATGAGGACGAAGTCGGTGTCGTCGTAGACCCCGGCGTCGGTCATGGCGTCCATGATCTCGCCCAGCCAGTCGTCCAGCATGTCCAGGGCACGGAAGGTCTCCGGGCCGAAAACGCCGAAGTTGTGGCGTGTGGCGTCCACCACGCAGTTGTGCACCAGCAGCAGGTCGGGCTGATAGCGGCGGATCAGGGAGCAGACGCAGCCGTTCATGAAATGCTCGTAGCAGTTGTCCAGCTGCACACGCTCTCCGGCGGGGGTTTCGCCGGGGACGGGGGGCAGACGGTCCGCATTCTCCCGCACCACGGCGATGGTGTCGTCATTGGCGCCGAAGCGGCGGAAGGTCTCCTCCACATCCTCGTTGTAGGGGAAGAAATACTCGTTGATGAGGTAGTCCACGTTGGGATTGTTGCCGCTGACGGGCCAGTAGACGGAGGCGGTGGTCTTGCCGGCACGCTTGGCGGCGGTGAAGAGATCCTCGGCCTGCACCAGCGCAAAGTCGGTGAGGTAGAGGCTGGCGCCGTCGGATACGGTGCGGAAGGGGTTGTTGTTCAGTACGCCGTGCTTGTCCGGGTAGCAGCCGGTGAGCATGGTGGTGTGGCAGGGATAGGTGAGGCTGGGGTAGATGCTCTTCACCCGCTCTACCTGTGCGCAGCGGGCCATCAGGCGGGAGAAATTGGGCCGGGTACGCAGGTAGGCAATATCCTCCCACACCAGCGCATCGGCAGAGAACACGATCATTTTGCGGCTCATAGATTGACCCTCCTAAAAGGTATTGTTGGGTGTATTGTAGCGCAGGGCGGGGGAGATTGCAAGGGCTTTATGAACTCCCCCTTGCCATGGGCGCAGGACGGTGGTAGACTGGGGAAAAGAAACCGCAAGGAGGTCACCCCCATGGAAAATCTGAAAGATACCTGCCGCATTGCCGTGGTGCAGGGCTCGCCGGTGATGTTTGACAAGGATCAGTGCGTGGATAAGGCCCTGACGCTGCTGCGTGAGTGCGCGGCGAACGGGGCGGAGCTGGTGGTGTTTCCGGAACTGTTCATCCCCGGCTATCCCTACGGCATGACCTTCGGCTTCACCGTGGGCAGCCGCAAGGCCGACGGACGGCTGGACTGGAAGCAGTATTACGACAACTCCATCACCGCCGCAGGCCCTGAGATGCAGCGCATCATCGAGGCCGCCCGTGAGCTGGGGGTCTACGTCAGCATCGGCTACTCCGAGCGGGACACGGTGACGGCCACTCTCTATAACTCCAACATGATGATCGCCCCCGACGGCACGGCCATGAATCACCGCAAGCTCAAGCCCACCGGCAGCGAGCGGGTGGTGTGGGGCGACGCCGAGCGGGACTTCTTCCCGGTGATGCCTACGCCGTGGGGCCCCATGGGCAACCTCATCTGCTGGGAGAGCTACATGCCCCTGGCCCGTGTGGCCCTCTATCAAAAGGGCGTGACCATCTACATCTCCCCCAACACCAACGACAACAAGGAGTGGCAGGACACCATCCGCCACATCGCCATTGAGGGCCACTGCTACTTCGTCAACTGCGACATGTACTTCACCCGGGACATGTATCCCGAGACTGCCGGGGCCGCCGCCGAGATCGCCGCCCTGCCGGAGATCGTGTGCCGTGGCGGCAGCAGCGTCATCGACCCCTACGGCCACGCCGTTACCGAGACGCTGTGGGACTGCGAGGGGATTCTGTACGCTGATCTTGACATGCAGAAGGTGCCTGCCAGCCGCATGGAGCACGACGTGTGCGGACACTATGCCCGGCCCGACGTGCTGGAACTGCGAGTGCGGGAAGGTTGAAATTGCGAACAAAAAGAGAGGTAAACCGAAAGGTTTACCTCTCTTTTGTTGTATAAAGAAAATCATGCGATAGTCGCATGGTTCAAAAGAGCGTAAGCGGTAAACAAGTTCGCCGCAGCGAAGGCCCCCTTGTGTAAAGGGGGCTGGCTCCGCATAAGCGGAGACTGGGGGATTGAGTTGAAAAAAGAGCGCATCCCGGAGGATGGCCGGCAACAATCCCTCCGTCACGGCTGCCGCCGTGCCACGGCAGATTGTCAAGCAAGTGCAACAGTAGTTTGGAAAAATTCGGCAGGAGACATCCAGCCGAGACACTTTCTGGGACGATGATTGATGAGATCTTCCACAACACGAAGATTCTCGTGAGAAACCGTCCTGAAATCAAACCCTTTGGGAAAGAAAAATCTAACAACATCATTTATGTTTTCGTTTGTACCACGCTGCCAGGGCTTATGCGGCTCGGCGAAGTAGACCGGAGCGCACAGATGCGCTTCCATTTTCCGAAACTCAGAAAATTCGGAACCGTTATCAAGGCTAACACTGTGAACCGGCAGATCGGCCAACAGCTCCTCAATCACCCGCCTGGTTTCTTCGGCGCTGCGATTTGACAGCAAACCGATCCGCAAAAAGCGACTTTTGCGGTCTACTAACGTTACGAGCAGCCCCTTGCCAACACCGCCGTAGACCGTGTCGCCTTCCCAGTCGCCGATTTGGGCACGGGTGCGGATCTCATCCGGCCAATCAGGGATGATTCGGTCGGGCTGGATACTGTTATAATTGGAGTTTCGTGGCAGTATACGCTTTCCGTGTCGCCTAAGGTGCTGTTTCGGCGTAATTTTAGGGAATTTCCCGGAGTTTATATAGCGATAGAGTGTGGACACACTGAGCGCCTTTCTGTCAGGAAAATCCTTGTGCCAACGGCCGCAGATTGCCTCCGGTGACCAAAACTTTTGAAAACCGGTGAGAATATAGTCCCATTCTGCCGTGCCGGAATGCAAAGCTTGGCGGTTTTGCTCCCGACGGCGGCGAATATAGAGGTTCTGGGCACGCCAATGATTATACCAGTATTTGTTGTCGGTTTTTCGATGGGGCTTGTATTTGGCGCAGTTGCGTTTCACTTCACGGCTGATGGTAGACGGACTGCGTTCCAAAATGGCTGCGATTTTACGAAAAGAATGGCCTTCGGATAAAAGTTGCTGTAGATATTTTCTTTCTTCCAGTGTAAAATGTGTGTAGGACAATATACAGA
>JAFSEW010000007.1 GCA_017435525.1 Oscillospiraceae bacterium
ATCTCGTAGGGACACCCCTCCGGGGTGTCCAAACTGGAAAAACCGGCACAAATTGTGCCGGTTTTTTATGTTTATTGATGTTTTCGCGGACACCGCAGGAGCGGTGTCCCTACAAAAAATCATTTTGAGACAGCCCCTTTTCTTTACTGAAGGTCGGTTCCTTTGAAATAGGTGGCCAAAGAGGTCCTGCGCAGCAGGAAATATACCGCAACAATCAGGATGGTATCGGGCAGCATATAGGCGCCGTTATACAGCGCGGAATAGACCCAGGGGGTGGTCATGGTCATGTTGAAGAAGGTTTCCGGCATATATGCAGCCCAAATGGTAGCGCCCACCACATAATGCACCAGGAAGCGGGCGACACAGGCAACCACAGCACCGATGACAAAGCGGCCTTTAAACAGTCCGGCCAGACCCAGCACCGCATAAGCAATCATAAAATCGCCCAGGATGCTCTGCCAGCCGATGGCAATGCCGCCCTCAAAGAGGGTCTGCAGTATCGCATGGGCACAGCTGACCAGCATACCGGGGCCAAACCCCCAGCGGCAGCAGAACAGCAGAATGGGTAGCATAGCGAAATCAATGCTGCCGCCCCAGGGCAGCTTATACAGAGGCAGAAAGCTGAGGACTTCCGCAGCAGCGATGAGGATAGCGCCTTCCGTCATAACCCGGATCGATCTATGGATCTTTTTGTGTGACATAGCTGTTTCTCCTTTTTCTTTTGAAAATAGAAATCGCATTGCAAATCCGTCCAAAGATTTGCAATGCGATAAAGCTATCTCATGCGCGCATCTTTTCCTACGACGGTACTATCCGTATCAGGTTCGCGGGTCAAGGCGCGTACTTCGCCCAATCTCAGCCGGAAGCGTCCGGCACCCCGAAGATGGAGTTGTTTTGCGATCCGGGATTATGATACCACGAATTCCAAAAATGTCAAGCCATTTCCAGAGCCAGCTGCTTGCCGCCCAGGATGTGGAAATGCAGATGCTGCACGGTCTGTCCGGCATCGCTGCCGCAGTTGCTCACCACCCGGTAGCCGTTTTCCAGACCCTCTGCTTTGGCGATCTGGGGGATCACCTGGAAGATATGGGCAACGATGGCGCTGTTTTCGGCGGTGATGCCGTTGACATCCGCAATATGGCGCTTGGGAATCACCAGCACATGGCAGGGTGCCTGGGGTGCGATGTCCCGGAAGGCCAGAACAGAATCGTCCTCATAGACCTTGGTGGAAGGAATTTCTCCGGCAATGATTTTGCAAAACAGACAGTCAGACATAATTTTTCTCTCCTTTTACAATCCAATAATATGAAATACACCGGTACTGGCCAGCCCCATAATGCAGCCTGCCAGGATCACACCCAGGCTTACGGAAGCCACGGTGGATCGAAAACCCATATTCAGCAAACTGGCACCCAGCGTACCTGTCCAGGCACCGGTACCGGGCAGCGGAATGCCCACAAAAAGCATCAGCGCCACAAAAAGCCCGCCGCGGCCGGTTCTTTTCACCATTGCCTGCCCTGCTTTCTCACCTTTTTCCAGGCAGAAGGTGAAGAATTTTCCGATATACGGCTTATCCTTGCCCCAAACCAGCACATGCCGGGCAAAGAAATAAATAATGGGTACCGGCAGCATATTCCCGAAAACACACACAGCCAGGGATTCCCAGTACGGCAAGTCCATACCCACAGCCATAATCACGGCGCCCCGCAATTCTATCAGCGGCACCATGGAAACCAGAAAAATCAAAAGGTATTTGGTAAACATCCCATTCTCCAAGCGCGATTTTTTATTAGTATACCACGGAAACGGCACAGACGCAAGAAAAAGAACGGCTTTTACGGCTTAGGAATGGTAATGGTCAGCACAATTTGGCTTTCCGTTTCCCGGCGCTCGGAAATTGCCGCAATGCCCGATTGCTGCATTTTTGCCAGGGATTGATCCAGACTATTGAGAAATGCCCCCAGATTGGCACCCCGCTGCCGCTTTGGTCTGCCGCTAAGCAGCTCTTCTATATATCGCTCTGTCCGGGCCACGCCCATGCCCTGGGCAATGATCTCCTGGATGGCCAGAAGCTTCTCCTGCTCACTTTGCAGCTTCAGCAGGGCACGGGCATGGCGCTCCGTGAGATTCCCGGCCCGGAGCGCTTCCAGCACCGGGTTGCTGTGGCGCAGCAGCCGCAGCTTATTGGCAACGGCACTCTGGCTTTTTCCAATGACCCGGGCTACCTGCTCCTGGCTCATGCTCCACTGGGTCATCAGGCCGGAGATTCCTTTTGCTTCTTCAATAAAATCCAGATCCTGCCGCTGCAGGTTCTCCACCAGCGCCGTCAGTCCCGATTCCCGATCATCCATATTCATGACGATACAGGGCACCTCATTCAGCCCCGCCTGAATTGCCGCCCGGAGCCTTCGCTCCCCGGCAATCAGTTCATAAGCAGCCCCTACCCGCCGGACAGACAGCGGCTGCAAAATCCCATGGCGCCGGATGCTTTGTGCCAATTCCTCCAGAGGCTCTTCCCGGAATACCTTCCGGGGCTGCGCCGGATTGGGCCGGATGGTTCTGGCCGGCAGGAACACCACTCTCCCGGTGTCCATATATGTTTTCAGCTTCTGGCATTGCATAGCCCGTCCCCCTTGTGCGATAGTGACAACCATTCTACCGGGAAAAGCCAGGGAAAAACCACGAAACCCCGCCCCTTTCACAACTTTTTCCATGACAAAATGTGCTTGGCGTTTTTTGTAAAAAAGGGATTTACTTTTTTGGGTATTTATAGTATGATTATCCCGAACAGAGTAGGAAACCTCGCGTGAAGTGTTGCCAAGATGGGGAGTTGTGTGGCAGACGAAGGACTTGTTCCGCGATGAGGTATCCGCGCCCGCTGCGCCATAATGGAGATACTCCTTTATGTAGCAACGATACTCGGTCCGACGAAAGATCGGCTGTACCGCTGCCCTGGGCCAAATGCTCCCCTGTGTGATCACAGGGGCTTTTTGTTTTCCCGGGTCTTTCGTCACACTATTAAGGAGGCTTTTTTATGGCAAGAATCGAAAAATCCACAGCAGTTTACAAGACACCCTTCTCCAAGGGCTACTGGCGGGATGCCGCCATGGAGCTGAAGGATACCAAGATGCTGGTGTTCGCCGCCCTGATCATCGCCCTGCGCGTAGCACTGAAGACCCTGGTGAAGATTCCTCTGGCACCGAATCTGGATATTACCCCCGCGTTTTTGGCCAATGCCCTGGGCGCTATGGTCTATGGCCCTGTGGTGGGCGGCCTGGCTGCCATTATTTCCGATGTGCTGGGCGTTTTGCTCCGGGGTGACACCTATTTCCTGCCCTATGTACTTACGGAGATCTCCGGCAGCGTCATTTTCGCCATGTTCTTCTATCGGCAGAAAATCACCCCCACCCGTGTGATCCTCAGCCGGTTCTGCATCTGCCTGTTTGTGAACATCCTGATGCAGACCCCCATTGACATTCTGTTCCAGAAGGTCATGTACGGCAAGTCTACCTATGTGCTGACCCTGCCCAGAATCTTCAAGAACCTGTTCATGTTCCCCATTGAGTCTGTTGTTCTGACCCTGTTCCTGCGGGTGATGCAGCCCCTGACCACCCGGATGCGGCTGACCTATGTCAAGAGTGAGGGCCTGTCCTTCACCAAGAAGCAGGTTGTCCTGCTGCTGGTGCTGGTTATGGTGGGCGTTGCCTCTGTGTTTGGCTACCTGTTCATCCACTATAACACCACCTCTATCACCACCGGCTACACCACCCAGGAAGTCATCGACAACAACAAGAAGATGCAGCCCATCCTCCTGGAAGATAACGACTATTTCGATGATCTGACCACCGTTACCATCATCGATTACGCTGCCAAGCCCTTCCTCCAGAGTAAAGTCACCTACGATGTGTCCGTCTACCAGGTGGCTGACGGCGTGGAGGTTACCGACGCGCTGTGGAAGCTGAAGAAGACCCCCGCTTCCAAGCATGAGGATCTGACTAAGGTGGGCACCGCGGTGATCGTCATCGACGAGGCCACCGGAGAAGTCCTCTCTGTAGAGGCCAAGCCCCAAAACTGATTTGCAATCCCGGGGCGTATGCCCCGGGATTTTAAGGAGAATGACTTATGACATTACAAGAAGCGCTGAATTATATCCATTGCCTGTACCGCAAGGGCTCCGTGCCGGGCTTGCACCGGATGCGGGAAATGATGGAAAAGATGGGCAATCCCCAGAAGAAGCTGAAGTTCATCCACATTGCCGGCACCAACGGCAAGGGCAGCACCGCATCCATGACCGCTTCGATCCTGACCAAGGCCGGTTATAAAACAGGCCTCTTCACCTCCCCGTTTATCTATCGTTTTCATGAGCGGATGCAGATCTGCGGTGAGCAGATCTCCGATGAAGATGTGGTGGCTATGGTGGAATACACCAAGGGTTTTGCAGAAACCATGGAAGATATCACCACGGAATTCGAGTTTGTCACCTGTATGGCTATGGAGTATTTTGCCCGGCAGCAGTGTGACATCGTAGTGCTGGAAGTTGGTATGGGCGGCCTCATTGACGCCACCAACATCATCGATGCCCCGGAAGTGGCGGTTATTACCAATATTGGCCTGGATCACACCGATTTCCTGGGAGATACCCTGGAGAAAATCGCTGCCAACAAAGCAGGTATCTTCAAGGAAGGCGGCCACGCGGTGGTCTACCGGGGCAGCGAAGGCGTGGAAGCTGTGTATGAAGAAATCTGCGCCCGGAAGCATGTGGCGCTGCGCAAGGCGGATTTCGATTCCATCGTCCTGCGATCTCACTCTTTGGAGGGTCAGGTATTCAGCTGCGGCAGCCGCAAAGATCTGGTTCTGCCTCTGCTGGGCGACCATCAGCTGCACAATGCCTCCGTGGTGCTGTCTGTCATCGATACCCTGATCGATATGGGCTGGCATATCACAGAGGATCATATCCGGGAAGGCCTGCGGGATACTGCCTGGCCCGGCCGCTTTGACATTGTTTCCCGGAATCCCCTGTTCATCATCGACGGCGGCCATAACCCCCAGTGTATCGACGCGCTGGTGAAGAATATTGCGGATTACCTCACAGGCACCCGGCTGATCGCCCTGGTGGGTGTTCTGGCCGACAAGGACTATGGCGAGATGTTCCGGCCCGTGATGGAATATGTAACGGAATTCGTCTGCGTTACCCCGGATAATCCCCGGAAGCTTCCGGCTGCGGAGCTGGCAGAGCATCTGCAGCGGGCAGGTGCCCAGGCTGTCGCCTGCGCTACCGTGGCAGAGGGTGTGGCCAAAGCCAAGGCGTTGGCAGGTGCTGACGGCGCCGTGCTGTGCTTCGGTTCTCTTTATACCATCGGTGATATTAAAGCTGCCGTGTAAGATTTGACAGATCCCGGTTTTGCGGATATACTATAAGAAAAAATCCAAGGAGGAAAACTCTATGCATCTGGACCACGATCACGTTGGCGGCCATTGCCACGACCACCACGAACATCATCACGAACATCATCACGAACATCATCATGATCATCATCATGACCATGAGCATTGCCACGACCATGACTGCGCAGGCAGCTGCCAGAGCTGCGCAGGCGGCTGCAGCCACACCCCCATGGAGGAGCTGACCGCCCTGATGAAGTACATGGCCACCCACAATGCCGCCCACGCCAAGGAGCTGGCAGATCTGGCTGTGCAGCTGGACAAAGCAGGCAATCACATGGCCTATGAGCAGGTGATGGCAGCCGTGTCCGACTTTGAAAAGGGCAACATGCGCCTGTCTCTGGTGCTGGCCAGCCTGCAGTAAGGAGGAAATAATATGTGCCTTTCCACTGTGTATAAAAACGAGAAGAAGCCCGAAACCGTTGCCATGCGCAATGTGATGCACATCGAGTGCAAGGATGGCTGCGTCATTCTCACCGACCTGATGGACCGGCAGATGGCCATTGAAGGCCAGCTGGTGGAAGCCAACCTGGTGGATGGCTTCGTGGTCATCAAGGAAACCGCATAACAAAGAATCGGCATAGCCTTTTGGGGCTATGCCGATCTTCTTATTTTGTCTGTGATGCCCCAATTTGTGAAATCACATGGTCCATAAACAGCTTTGTGCTTCCCGCAAGCCGCGCATTTTTCGCCGTAGCAATGGCGATATCCCGGCACTGCTCCCTGTCAAAACGCTTGCACACCACCCTATAGCGGGGATTTTTCGCAATGAGAGAATGGGTAATGGTGATTCCCAGCCCCTGCTCCACCATAGACAGCGCCGTATGGTCGCTGCTGACCTCGTAGCAAAAATCAGGGGCATGGGGAATCCGATCCAGAAAGTTGGAAACTTCCAGATCCTCCTTTTCCCGAAGCCGGATAAATGGCGCATCCGCCAGTTGCTCCACCGGAAACACCGGTGCCTCTGCCAGAGGATGCTCCGGCGGCAGCACAGCCACCAATTCATCCCGCATGAGAAAATGCACTTGCAGATCATGGACCGTGGGCAGCCGCACAAAACCGCAGTCCACCTTGCCATGGCGGATATTGCTTTCAATCTCCACATAGCTTTCCATGTTGACCAGGTCAAATTCGATTTTGGGATACTGCTGCCGGAAGCTTTTCAACAGGTTGGGAATCCACATATCCGCAACGCTGGTGAAGACACCCACCCGCACCAGGCCGGTATGGGCGCCGTGGATTTCGGAAACGGCAAAATCCAACGCATCGCAGTCCGCCTGAAGGGAACGCAGGATCGGCAGCAGCTGCAAACAAGCAGCGCTGGGCTCCAGTCCGGACCGATTGCGGCGCAGCAGCTCCACTTTCCACTGCGCTTCCAGATCCGCAATCATCCGGCTCACAGCAGGCTGGGTATAGCCCATCTGTTCCGCCGCCAGAGAAAAGCTTCCCAGCTCTACGGTTTTCAGCAACGCCAGATATTTCTGCAGGCTCATAAGTGCACGCTCCTTGCATTACAAAACATTATCCAAAACATAAAAAACATTAATTTGCGTAATAATATTATGAATTATACAATAAGATCATAGCTGCTGCAAGAGGTTGGTGCAAAAAGAAAGATACCGCAGGCAGGGCCATTTTTTCACAAAGGAGCAAGTGATTATGAAAGTAGCAATTCTTGGTTCCGGCAACGGTGCGCTGGCCATGGCCTTTGAGTGGGCACGAGCCGGCCACGATATTTACATGTACGATTTCCCCCAGTTTGATAAGCAGATCCAGGCCATCAACGCCGCCGGCGGCATTTACAGCGAAGGCCAGATGGAAGGCTTCCAGAAAGTTGCTTACGCCGGTCATGATATCGCTCTGTGCCTGAAGGACGCTCCCCTGGTGTTTGCCGTAGGCCCCGCCTACAGCACCGAACCCTTCGGCAAGGCCTGCGCTCCCTATGCGGAAAAAGGCCAGACCTATGTAGTCTGCCCCAGCTCCTGCATGGGTGCTATCCTGTTCAAGAAGTCTCTGGGCCTGGATATCGAGGATCATTCCATCATCGTGTCCGATACCTCTACCCTGCCTTATGCTGTGCGCATCATTGCCGACGGCAAGATCGCCGTGTATAACCGGCTTGGCGGCGGCTGCCTGCTGGCCACTCTGCCCAGCAGCAAGAATGACGAAGTGTATGACCTTCTGAAGCCGGTGCATCCCTGCATGGAAAAGGGCAAGAACATCTTCCAGACCTGCCTGCAAAATGCCAACCCCATGCTGCACCCCTGCATCACTACTCTGAACGCAGCCCGGATCGAAGGGCCCGAGGATTTCTTCTTCTATGAAGAGGGCGTCACCCCCGGCGTGGGCAGACTGCTGAAGGCTATCGATGATGAGCGCATTGCCATCGGTGCCGCCCTGGGCCTGGAAATCGAAAATGATCCTCACATCAGCATCCGTCAGGGCTACATGACCGAAGAGAACTACGATCACGCCTATGCCACCGCCCCCGGCTTCACCGGCATCCACGCGCAGACCCAGCTGGATTACCGCTACTACAATGAAGACGCGGGCTTCGGCCTGGTGCTGTGGGTAGACCTGGCAGACCGCCTGGGCCTGGAGATCCCCACCATCCGGGCCATGCTGCAGATCGTTTCCGCCATCATGGGCAGAGACTATAAGGCAGAAAAGGCCCGCACCCTGGACACCCTGGGCCTGGCTGACTATCCCCTGGAGCAGCTGCTGCAGATTCTGTAACCCCTCTGTTTCTCCAACAAGGGGCAAGGTATTTCGGCAAAACTGTCAGCGACAGAATTGACGCCTACTAAATAAGCAAGCGCGGCACCAAAAGGTGCCGCGCTTTGTTTGATTGTTTTAGCGGGTGCCGGCATCGTAGGGGATGCCTTCTGCTTTGGGGGCCCGGGACTTCTTGGAGGTGAAGGACAGCACCACCAGGGTCACCAGATACGGCAGCATCCGGTACAGGTGGGAGCTGATGCCCAGCTGCGCCAGCATATACACGCCGTCGCCGTTGATATCGATGGTAGAGTAAGCCGCAGCCACGCACTTGAACAGGCCGAACAGCAGCGATGCCATGGCAATGTTCAAAGGCTTCCAGTTGCCGAAGATCATAACTGCCAGGGCCAGGAAGCCGAAGCCTGCCACATCGCCGTTGGCGGTGCAGTTGGCGGTGGTCAGGGAGTACACGAAGCCGCCCAAGCCTGCCAGGGCGCCGGAAATGGTGGTACCGGCATAGCGCATGTGATACACATTGATGCCAAGGCTGGCAGCTGCCTGGGGATTCTCGCCGCAGGAGCGCAGCCGCAGGCCGAAGCGGGTCTTATACAGAATCACAGACAGGACGATGAACAAAATAATGCACAGGTAGGTTGCCAGATACACCTTGTTCAGGAACGTCTCGCCGAAGAAGCCCAGATTCACGCTCTTATCAATGCCAAAGGTGGATTTCTTGATCATGAACCAGGAAGCGGCATCGCCGGTTTTCATCTGCAAAGTATTCTGATTGGCCAGAATACGCACCAGGAACAGCACCAGAGCCGGTGCCATCAGGTTCAGTGCGGTGCCGCCGATAGTCTGATCCGCTTTCAGATTGATGGAAGCGAAGCTCAGCAGCAGGGAGAACACAGCGCCCATAATGGCGGCCACCAGCATCGCCAGCAGTTCCAAACCCTGCAGGGTCAGCCAGTTGCCCATCCGGGCAGCATTTAGAAACACATTCAGGTTCTGCATGGAATTCACGAACAGAACGCCCACAAAGGCACCGAAGATCATAATACCTTCCAGAGCCAGGTTGATGATACCGCTGCGCTCCGCGAACACACCGGCCAGAGCCACGATCATCAGAGGCACGGCATAAAGCAGGGTCTGCTGAATAATAAATGTCATTGTGCCTGGCCTCCTTCCTGGGTTTCTTTCTTGGGCTTCTCAGCCTTCTTCTTGCCGCGGCCGGAAATCAGCGAACGAATCACCAGAGAGAAGGCGCTGAGGTAAACGATGACGGCGATGATCACATCGGTGATATATTCATTGTAGGCGGTAAAGCCGGTGAGATTCTGACCCACAATGTCCAGCATTGCCATAAAGATGCCGGAAAACACCACGCCGATGGGATTATTCACAGCCAGCAGCGCCACGGGAATACCGTTGAAGCCGGTGGCAGGGAGAGACTGATAGGTGGACCAGAAGAACTCCGTATTGCCGGAAAGCCAGTACAGCGCTGCGCCGCCGGCGGACAAGCCACCTGCAATGGCCATGGACAGCACGATATTGCGCTTATCGTTAATACCGGCGTAGCGGGCAGCATGCCGGTTGGCACCGCAGGCCTTCAGCTGATAGCCCAGGGTGGTCTTGGTCATGAGGATATACACGCCGATGGCAAAGACGATGGCAATCAGAATGCCGCCGTTTACCTGGGAATCCGGGAAGATCTTGTCCAGCCCCAGCTTGGGGGTCGCCACGCCGTTGAAGGTAGTTTTATAGATATAGCCGGTCTTGGTGCCTTCGGCTACATTCTTGAAATTGCTGATATCAAAGGCCCAGGTGACCAGGTTGGCGGCGATCCAGTTGGTCATAATGCAGGCCAGCACTTCGTTGATATTCAGGAAGGCCTTCAGCATGCCGGGAATCGCGCCCCACAGAGCGCCGGCAACGATACCGCCCAGGAAAGCCAGCAGCCAGATCACACCTACAGGCACCGCTTCGCTGGGGATGCCCAGAGCAATGGTCAGCGTAGCCAGGGTGCCCATCAGGTACTGGCCGGGGGCGCCGATGTTAAACAGGCCCGTGCGGAACGCCACAGCCACGCTGAGGCCGGTCATAATCACAGGGGCTGCACGGAACAGCAGGTCGCCCCAGGATCTGGGGTTGAAGCCCCAGGCCAGCTGGCCTGCCGCATCACGGCCCTTGACGAATACGCCGAAGAGAATGATCCGCATGCCATCCCAGGTGCCTTTCAATCCGATATTGGGCTTAATCAGGCCCACAATCAGCACAACTACAGCGCCGACCAGCAGGCCGATGACGATGGAGATCAAGGAAGCCAGCACTTTCATAGTACCTTCCTTGCGGTACAGGTCAAGTAATGTATTTTTCACGCTTCCTCGCCTCCTTTCTGCCGCTTGGCACCGGCCATGTAAAGGCCCAATTCCTGAATGGTGGTGGTCTTGGGGTCCAGCTGGCCCACGATCTCACCTTCGTACATCACCAGAATCCGGTCGGACAGGTTCATCACCTCATCCAGCTCCAGGCTCACCAGCAGAATTGCCTTGCCTGCATCCCGCTGGGCCACCAGCTGGCTGTGCACATACTCGATAGCACCCACATCCAGGCCGCGGGTGGGCTGCACGGCGATGAGCAGGGGGTTCTCCCGATCCAGTTCCCGGCCGATAATGGCCTTCTGCTGGTTACCGCCGGACATGCTCCGGGCAGTGGTCACAGCGCCCTGGCCGCTGCGGACATCGTACTGGCCGATGATGCTTTCCGCATATTCCCGGACAGCAGCCTTTTTGATGAAGCCGTGGTTCTGGAACCGCTTTTCCCGGAACCGCTGCAGCACGATATTATTCTCCAGAGAATCATCCAGCACCAGGCCGTGCTTGTGCCGGTCTTCGGGAATGTGGCTCATGCCCGCCTCACTGCGGCGGCGGATATTGCACTTGGAAATATCCTGCCCGCAGAGGGTAACGGTGCCCTTGGATGCCTTCTCCAGGCCGGAAATGCCGTACACCAGCTCTGTCTGTCCGTTGCCGTCGATACCGGCGATACACACAATCTCACCGGCCCGGACAGTAAAGGAAACATCCTTCACCGCGTCCTTCTTGCTGATTCTGGAAGGAACGGTCAAGCCTTCGATCTGCAGAACCGTCTCACCGGGCTTTGCTTCCTCTTTCTGCACCTGCAGCTGCACCGGACGGCCCACCATCATATTGGACAGTTCCTGCTTGGTGGTGTCCTTGGTATTGACAGTGCCGATATACTTACCCTTGCGCAGAACAGTCACCCGGTCTGCCACGGCCATGATCTCGTTCAGCTTGTGGGTGATGAAGAGGATGGACTTGCCTTCTCTGGCGAAGCCCCGCATGGTTTCCATCAGTTCATCGATCTCCTGAGGGGTCAGCACAGCGGTGGGCTCATCGAAGATCAGGATCTCGTTATCCCGGTAGAGCATCTTCAGGATCTCGGTACGCTGCTGCATGCCCACGCTGATATCCTCGATCTTGGCATCCAGATCCACCTGCAGCTTATACTTTTCGGAAATGGCCTGGACCTTGGCCCGGGCATCTTTTTTCTGGAGGAAGCCCATCTTGGTGTCTTCCGCGCCCAGAATAATGTTATCCAGCACCGTGAACACATCCACCAGCTTAAAGTGCTGATGCACCATGCCGATGTTCAGCGCCGTGGCATCGTTGGGGCTGTTGATTTCCACCACTTCACCATTCTTCTTGATCACGCCCTGCTCCGGCTGATACAGGCCGAACAGAACGCTCATCAGCGTGGATTTACCGGCACCGTTTTCACCCAGCAGGGCATGGATCTCACCTCTGCGCAGCTGCAGGGTGATATCGTCGTTTGCCACAATGCCGGGGAATTCTTTTCTGATGCCCAGCATCTCAATCACATAATCATTTTGCATGTTGATCCGCTGCTCCTTCCCTGTTTTTGCGGGTTTTTGCTTAGAGTCATTATACTAGGATAGCCGGGGAAAAGCAAGGAAAAACCCATATACAACGCTGTTTTTGCTTAAAAAAGAGGAAGGCATAGCCTTCCTCTTTCTATTTGGTTTGGAAATTACTCCACGTAGGTAACGGTAACGTTAGCAGTGTTCTCGGGGAACAGAACCAGCTCGTCGGAGACAACGACCTTACCGGAGACCAGATCTGCAAACAGAGCCTCGTAGTCAGCCACGGAGAAGTTCTTCAGAGACCAGGTAGCGGTGGGCAGGCCAACAGCGTTGTCCTTAGCGCCCAGAGAAGTCAGCGTGCCACCGACTTCGGACCACTTGCCTGCATTGTGCTTGTCAACAGCCCACTGCACAGCGTCAGCCAGGCCCTTCATAGCAGAGGTAATGACCGTGGGGGACTCGCCGGACTGGTCAACGTCAACACCAACGACCTTTGCGTCCTCAGCGGAAGCAGCAGCAGAGATGGAAGCGAACATGGAGCCGCCGCAGGCGAAGATAACTTCAGTACCGTTCTGGTACCAGCCGGTAGCCATAGCCTGCAGTTCGGGAGAAGCGCCGAAACCTGCGCCGTAAGCCCAGGAGTAGTTCAGTTCCACCTTGACGCCCTTCTTGGCAGCAGCAGCCTCAGCACCCTGTGCAAAGCCGTTGCCGAAACGCTGGCAAGCGGGGTTGGTGCCGCCGCCACCGCCCATGAAGCCCAGCTTGGTGTAGCCTTCCATAACGGTGGCGTAACCTGCCAGGTAACCGGACTGATGCTCGTCAAATGCGATAGCAGCCACGTTATCCAAACCCAGAGGCCAACCGTCGATGAAGACGAAGTGGACATCGGGGTAAGCCTTAGCGGCAGCTTCCAGAGCGCCTGCCTGCAGGAAGCCTGCAGCAACCACGATCTCAGCACCGTTATCGCAAGCCAGCTTCATGGCGTTGATACGGTCGTCGTCGGTAGCAGCGTCGCCGTTGGCGGGCTGATAGTACTTGTAGGACTTGCCGTTGGCATTGGCGAACAGCTTAACGCCGTCGTAGCTGCCCTGGTTGAAGCCCTTGTCCTTCAGCTGGCCCACGTCAGTAACGAAGGCAATCTGATACTTGCCGTCCTTGGAAGTCATTTCGTCGGGAATGGCATCTGCATTAACCTTACCTGCGTCGGAAGCGCCGCAAGCAGAGAGCATACCGACCAGCATGAAGCAAGCCAGCAGCAGAGCAATGATCTTTTTCATTTTCTTTCCTCCATAAAAAATGTTGTTTGTTGTGCGGATTCGCACCATGTATCATTGTGGCACAACTTGCTGTAAAAATCAACCGTTTTTGGAAAGATTGTGGAAAGTGCCAATGAATATCCTGATAATTTCAATTCCGGCGAATGCGATATACCTCTGTAGGGGGAGGGTCCCGCATCGTATTCCCCTGTACGCCATCAATTCCTTCCCTACCAGCCAGCGCGTCACCCGTACGGATTTTCTTGGTTTCTCACGGTTCGATTTTCTGCCACGGGGGAGATTCTTAAGAGGGGGCGTATTTGGCAGCGCGAATTTCCCAACAGCTTCCAAGTTACCTCCGCAACGCTGACTCCAGCGCCCCTCTTAAGTCGGCTTCTTTGGTAACTTTCTTGCCGAAACAAGAAAGTTACCCGCCGGAGGCATAACCAGCTTTTACGAACCTGCCAGCTTGCGGGAGGGTCAAGACCCTCCCCTACATTCTCCGAATAACAGGAAGGCACACTTCTTTGGGAAGTGTGCCTCATACTATTATCCGTTCATATGGGTGTCTGCCCGAAAACTGTGGGGCAGAAGCTGGGTCAGGGTTACGGTCTCATAGGTGCCGTCCCCGATCAGATACACTTTGAAATCGTCGTCACAGAACTCCCGCATCACCTGGCGGCACACGCCGCAGGGCGGGAAGCTGCCGGAAATCACGCCGTCCTTGCCGCCGCAGACGGAGATGGCCGCAAAGTCCCGGTGGCCGTCGTAGATGGCCTTGAAGAAAGCGCTGCGCTCGGCGCACACCGTGGGGGTGAAGGAAGCGTTTTCGATGTTGCAGCCCTGATACACGGTGCCGTCGGCACACAGCAGCGCCGCACCCACCTTGTAGCCGGAGTAGGGCGCATAGGCGTGACCCATGGCTTCGATGGCAAGTTCATTCAGCTGTTCAGGTGTCATGCCAAAATCTCCTTTACA
Source organism: Oscillospiraceae bacterium (assembly GCA_017435525.1). GTDB lineage: Bacteria > Bacillota > Clostridia > Oscillospirales > Oscillospiraceae > Faecousia. The sequence continues at coordinate 14,296 of JAFSEW010000007.1, forward strand.
AAGCTCTCGCCGGGTGTTTCCAGAGAAACGCCCAACAGCTGTGCCACGGTAGCGGCAATATCGGCAAAGCAGTTCCGGGTGCCAAGGTCAGCAGGCTTCACGCCCTTACCCAGCACCAGCAGGGGAACGAACTCTCTGGTATGGTCAGTGGTGGCGGCATAGCCGGGATCACAGCCGTGGTCGGCGGTAATCAGCACCAGGTCTTCTTCTCCCAGCGTGGGCAGGAATTCTCCCAGCCAGGCATCGAATTCATTCAGCGCGGCGGCATAACCTTCCGCATCCCGGCGGTGACCGAACTGCATATCGAAATCCACCAGATTCACAAAGCACAGACCATGAAAATCCTGGGCGGCATAGTGGCTGGCATGCTGCATGCCATCGGCATTGCTCTTGTTATACACATGCTCGGTGGTACCCACACCGGCAAAAATATCCTGAATCTTGCCCACAGCAATGCAGGCTTGCCCCGCATCCTTCACGGCATCCAGCAATGTCTTTGCGGGGGGCTCCAGGGAGAAGTCATGGCGATTGGATGTGCGCTTAAAGCTGCCGGGCTGCCCCACGAAGGGCCGGGCAATGACGCGGCCCACGCCATGCTTGCCCCGGAGGATATCCCGGGCAATGCGGCAGTAGCGGTACAACTCCTCAGGAGGAACAATCTCCTCATGGGCAGCGATCTGGAACACGGAATCGGCAGAGGTATAGACGATCAGATCCCCGGTTTCCATGTGCTGGGCACCGAATTCGTCAATGACAGCGGTGCCGGACCAGGGGGCATTGGCCAGGACGCCACGGCCGGTGGCCTCCCGGAAGGGCTGCAGCACTTCTTCGGGGAACCCCTGGGGATAGGTAGGCAGCGGAGAATCCGACACAATACCGGCGATCTCCCAATGGCCGATGGTGGTATCCTTGCCCATGGACGCTTCCCGCAGGCGGCAGTACGCGCCGGTGGGAGTTTCGGTTTTAGGCAGACAGGTCACACCTTCAATATTACCAAGACCCGCTGCGATCATATTGGGAATGTGCAGCTTGCCGGTGGCAGCGCAGGAAGCCAGGGTGTTGGCGCCGGCATCGCCGAAGGCTGCCGCATCCGGCAGCGCACCGATGCCGAAGGAATCCAGCACAATCAGAAATACCCGCTTCATATTACTTGTTCTCCATAGCCACGGCCACTTCCAGTGCCACTTCCATCATCTGGGTAAAGGCGCACTGGCGCTCTTCGGGGGTGGTAACAGCGCCCTTGAGCACATGGTCGGAAATGGTGCAGATGCACAGGCCACGCTTGCCGTAGCGGGCAGCGTTCATATACAGGGCAGCAGCTTCCATTTCCAGAGCCATAACGCCCATCTTCTGCAGGCCGTAGACACTGCCCAGACCTTCCGGCACGCCCACATGGTCGCCGTAGAAACAGTCGGAGGAGTTCACATTGCCTACATGGTAAGTGGCGCCGATCTTGTCGCATGCCTTCACAGCTTCGCTGAGCAGCTCATAGGAAGCAATGGGGGCAAAGGTGCCGGGCAGGTGGAACTGGCTGGCCCAGGCAGAATCGGTGCAGGCGCCCTGGGCAATAACGATATCATAGAGGTTGATATGATCCTGAATGGAACCGGCAGAGCCTACACGGATAATATTCTCCACGCCGTAGCCGTTGAACAGCTCGTGGGAATAGATACCGATGGCGGGCATACCCATGCCGGAAGCCATAACGGAAACCTTCACGCCCTTATAATAGCCGGTATGGCCCTGAACGCCCCGGACATTGTTCACCAGCACGGGATTTTCCAGGAAATTTTCCGCAATAAACTTGGCGCGGAGGGGATCGCCGGGCATCAGCACGGTCTTGCCGAAGTCACCGGGCTTGGCGCTGATATGAGGAGTGGGGGTAGAGAGCATAGCTTTTCTCCTTTCGGTTAGTAAGAACCGTCGTTCTTGGCAGTTTCGCCGGCCTCCATAGCCTTGGCCAGCTTCACAACACGGGAAGTTCCCAGGCGGGAAGCACCCAGGGCAATAAACTTCTCGGCATCTTCCAGGCTGGAAATGCCACCGGCAGCCTTGATCTTCACATGGGGGGCAACATATTTCGCAAACAGCTCCACATCGTGGAAAGTGGCACCGGCAACACTGAAACCGGTGGAGGTCTTGATATAGTCCGCGCCGGAATCGGACACGCACTTGCACAGGGCGATCTTTTCTTCATCGGTGAGCAGGCAGGTTTCGATAATGACCTTCAGGAGCCGTCCCTTGCAGGCAGCCTTGATCGCACGGATTTCCTCGGTGATGGCATCCCATTTGGCTTCCTTGGCCCAGCCGATGTTGATGACCATATCCACTTCGTCGGCGCCGTTGTCCACGGCATCGGAGGCCATGAAGCACTTGGCGGCAGTGGTGGCATAGCCGTTGGGGAAGCCGATGACGGTGCAGATGGCAAGTCGGTCACCGGTGTATTCCTTGGCCTGCTTCACAAAGGAAGCGGGGATGCACACGGAAGCGGTGGCGTACTTCATGCCATCGTCGCAGATGGCCTTGATCTCCTTCCATGTGGAAGCCTGACCCAGCAGGGTATGGTCGCACTTGCTCAGAATTTCTTTCAGTTCCATAGTAATTTTCTCCTTATTCCTGTGTTTGTCCGTGGAGTTTGATCTTGCGGCGTTCCCGGATGCCTTGCATCCAGCACCGGTGACACATGGCGATATAGCTGTCGTTGCCGCCCAGCACCACCTGCTCGCCTTCGGTGACAATGTAGCCATTGCCGTCGATACGGGCATTGACCGTGGCCTTCACGCCGCAGTCGCAAACGGTTTTGATCTCCTGAATGGTGTCCGCCACTTCCATCAGTCGGCGGCTGCCGGGGAACAGCTTGCACTGGAAGTCCGTCCGCAGGCCGTAGCAGATTACCGGCACTGCCTTGTCATCCACGATGGCGCGCAGCTGATCGATCTGCTCCGGGGTGAAGAACTGGCACTCATCGGCAATGACGATGTGGCAAGGAGCCTGCCGTGCGGAAAACACTTCATAGATATCCGTCTCCGGGGTCATGATGTCCACACCGGCGGTGAGGCCGATGCGGCTGCGGAGAATGTCCGTGCCGTCACGGGTATCGGCGCTGGGTTTGATCAGCCACACCTGCATATCGTTTTCTTCGTAATTGTATTTGGTAATCAGCGCCTGAGCCGTCTTACTGGAGCCCATAGCGCCGTATTTGAAATAGAGCTTGGCCATTTTTCTCTTTCTCCTGTTCGTCTGTGTATTTATGATTATATCGAAAAGTCTGGGAATATGCAAGCATTATCCCTTGGAATGGAAAAAAGAGGGAGCGTTTGCCCCCTCTTCAGAATTTTTCCATAATAACCCGGTTTCCCCGGTCCAGAATCTGCCGACAGTTTGCACCCAGCGCCTGTGCCAGCAGCGCTTCCTCCTGTTGATACCCATGGGGCACTGCCCAGGCACCGGCATCGCTGCCCACTGCCAGCAAGCCGCCCATAGCGCCGAAGGCCGCCACATTTTGCAAAGCGCTTTCCAGAATGGCGCAAACATCCGGCTCCGAAAACCGGCCCTTGCCCCGGAGATTTCCAACGGTGCTTACCGTGGGCACCCACACGGTGCCGGCTTCCTTCATGGCCCAAAGAGCTTCTTCATTGAGGTAAGCGCCGTGTTCCACAGAATCCACCCCGGCTGCAGCTGCGGCAATCACATTCCTCGCGCCGTTGCCGTGGGCCATGACAGCCATGCCCTCTTCATGGGCAATATGGACAAGCTGGCGGATACTATCGTCTTCCAGCCCATCTTCCGTCAGGCGGCCAAACCGGTCGAAATCCATCAGGCCGGAGATCATGATCTTGATGAAGTCCGCGCCTTCCGCTTTCTGGCGCACCACCAGATCCGCATATTCCTGCAGATTTCCGTAGGTGCGGCCGATGAAGCTGCCGTAATGTCCCTCCATGCAAAGAGGGGCCAGGGGTGTCCGGTAAGTGATGCCGTATTCCGGAGCCAGGCTTCTTGCTGCAGCACCGGCACCCCAGCGGTCACCACCATCCCGAAGCCAGGTAAAGCCTGCCTTCTCATAGGCTGCCAGGATATTGCGAATCCAGGGAATATCCGGTTCACTGCTGTGCCGGGCGATGGCGGTTTTCCACCAGTCCCCGTCCAGGATCATATGAATGTGACAATCTACCATACTCATGCTTTAAACCGGTTGAAGAAATCGTAAAGGGGCATCAGCTGCCGGAAGAATTCCTGCACCCGTCTACTGAGCTCCGGGGTAAACAGATCCTCCCCGGGGGCTTGTTCAACGACGCAGCCGATCTGACCCCGCCAGGCAAAATAGGGCTTCAGGTCTTCATTGTCCGTTTCCTTGGGGCGCTTGTAGCAGTCTGCGGTAATGGGCAGGCCGGTGGCAGCTTCCGTAACGCGGATCAGCTGCAGAAATTCCCCGGGATGGGCCGTAATCTCCTGCCGGAAGGCTTCCAGGGCTGCGGTTCTGGGCTTCCAGAAGAAGAAACCGTAGCTGACACCCTCAGGGCAGATCTCAAAATACAGGCAGGGATTTTCCGCCCACCACTGCACATCCTGCCGGATGCAGATCCACAGGCTTTCCTTGTAAGGGTCCGGGTGGTGCATCCGGGCATCCCGGTAGATGCGGCTGACCTTCAGCACATTGCCGGGTTTGTCCAGAAACGGCTGAAACAATTCTTTACCCAGAGCCTTCATAGGCTCGTACAGCTTACTTACATACTGGGGCTTGTGTTCCAGGAACCAGTCCCGGTTGTTGTTCATGCGGATGCCCCAGAGGAAATCAAATGCCTCGGGAGAAAAGCCTTCAAACATGGTTGCCTCCCATCATTCATCGGGCGTTTTGGGTTCTCTGCCCATCCAGATCACCTGCCGCCACTGCTTCAGCGGCACTTCCTTTTCCGGGATCTCCACAGTGTAACGCTCATAGGTGTTGATCACAGTGGTTTCCCGGTATGTCCGTTCCCGGATGGGGGAATCGCCGTAGTTCATATGCACATGGCCGTGGAGCAGATACTTGGGCTTATACTTTTCCATCAGCTCCAGAAACACCTCGAAGCCCCGGTGGGCATTGTCATTGGCATCGCCCACACCTCTGGGCGGGGCATGGGTCACAATGATATCCACGCCACCGGCCTTACGGATCTGCAGCCAGAGCTTTCGCACCCTGCGGCGCATCTCCTTCTCGGTGTACTGGTGAGAACCGGGGTGATACCACACGCAGCCGCCCAACCCCAGAATTCTTACGCCGTTGTAGGTAACCACCTGACCGTCGATACAGTCACAGCCATGGGGATAGCGCTCGGCGTAATGGGTATCATGGTTGCCGTGAACAAACAGCACCGGGCACCGGGCCATAGTCACCAGGAAGGAAAGGTAGTCGGCCTTCAAATCGCCGCAGGAAATAATCAGGTCATACTCCTTCAGTCTGCCGGGGACATAGTAATCCCACAGGGCAGAGCATTCTTCGTCGGAAATGGCGAGAATTTTCATACAAGATCATCCTTCTCTACAGGGATCCGCTCCTTGTGCAGGCCCAGAGCTTTCATCATAGGCTGGGCATAGGGCAGAACCTCTTCGTATTCGGGGATATAGCCATCAATGTTTTCGCAGAGCCAGTCCATCCGCAGCAGCTCGTCCACAGTAAAGTGGCGGGTGCCGTCGTTCACTACGGTACCGTCCTGGGTAACGATCTTCCGGTAGAAGGGATCCAGCTTACCCTTGATAAATCCCGTGCGCAGGAGATTTGCCAGGAACTGCATGCTCTCTGGCAGATCATCAGACAGCAGAATGTCACTGGCCTGGCTTTCCATGCCCCACCAGTAATTCACTGCCTGGCCCTTTTCCGCATCGTAGGTGCCCTGCAGAATGGAATTGACGATCCGCTCATACATGTGGCCCCAGAGCCACACGGGAGAACCGATGGCCACCTGGGTGCCGTCTTCCAGATAGGCCCAGGTACCGTATTCGCTGGCAGCCAGATAGGTGCGGTCTGCGGCGGGTACATTCCGGTTGGAAACCACCTGGTAGCCCAGCTCTGCAAAATCCTTACTGGGCTCACCGGGCAGGCAGGACCACCGCAGATCGATCCGGGCTCTGGGATTGGTCATCTGGGCGCCCAGGGCAAAGGCATTGATGGATGCGGTTTCGCCGTAGGTGGGGCAGGAGCCGATGTAACCGATCTTATCGTTATTGGCCATGGCACCGGCAATGGCACCGGCCACAAACTTGCCCTCGTACATCCGGCTGTAGTAAGAACGGACGCTGGAATAGCGCACATTCACAGAACAGTTGAGGAATTTGACCTTGGGGTGCCGAACTGCCGCTTTCAGAGTCTGGCGGTTCAGCTGCACATGGGTGGTAAAGACCACCTGAGCACCCTCTTCCACAGCTTTATCCAGCAGTTCCCGGGCATCTTCCTTGGTATTGGCGTGGAAGTAGCTCTTGCAGGTAACCTTGTCCCCCAGCTGCTCTTCCAGATACCGGCGACCGGCTTCATGGCCCTGAACCCAGGGGTTATTGGTCTCGTCCATCTGGTGGATGAAGGCCACATTCACATGGCTCATACCCTTGCTGAACAGACCCAGAATACCGGTCTTGGGTGCAACTTCGGCAGCGGCGAAATCAAAGGCCAGCTCCGCATCATGGGCTTTGAATTCATTCCAGATATCGGAAAGGCTCTTTTTCAGTTTGGTGCCGCTAAGCTCGCCCAGTTCCTGGAAGGTATGGAAATTCAGCCACACCAGCAGCGCTTCTTCCGGAGACTGCTCCAGATTCTTGCCGCCCAGGGCTTCATAGGCTTCGCAGAAATACTGGAAATAGGCGGTAAAGTTGCGCCGTTCCCATTCGCTCCATTTTTCACCGGGCTTCTTGCCTGCCCGCTCCAGGAGCTTGGCATAGTCACCGGGGGTTTTATACTGCACTTCGTAAATACCGGCATCCTTATAGAATTCCAGGAATTCATAATAGGCCTTTACTCTGGGCTCCTCACTGGGCTGGGGCATGATCCGGCGCACATAGCCGGGAATTCTGGCCGCGCCGAAATAGCGCATGACGCTCAGGCGCTTGTTGCCCTCCTGAATATAGAACTTGCCCAGATACTCATAGCACAGAATGGGCTCCCGGATACCTTCATCGGACATGTGGGCATCGCACAGATTGCGCCACTTGATGCCGAACTCCGAATCTTCCGCCAGCAGAGGCAGGAAAGTGGGGCTAAATGCCGTGATCCGGCCGGCGGATTTGGTGCCGACTACCCGGCTTACGGGAATCTCCACAAGGCCAACTTCCTTGTAGATATCGTCTGCGGCAGAGGGCAGAAGTTCATCCAGCACAGCAGGATTGGTGGGCTTGCCTGCGGCGGCACATTCCTTGAGTTCCTTTTGACCCATTTTCAGGGCTTTTGTATATTCTTCACGGGCTTGGGTGGTAGACATGACACACACGCTCCTTATGACAGTATTGATAAAAATATGATACCCCAACCGAACCGGTTTTGCAAGAATAATTCCTCCAAACAGCAAAAGACACGCTCTAAAGGCGGGTGCGCATAGGGATTTATACGCTCCAAACCGGATCTTTTCCCGCAATACTGCGCAATCATAACCACCGGCCGTGCCGGTGGTTTGCACAGGCCCCCTTAGGGCCTATTACTAGCTGAGCCTATAGGCTCGTCGAATTTATATCCCTTGCGTATTCTGCCCTACCACCGCAGATGCGGTTATGAACGCACCCAC
>JAFSEW010000041.1 GCA_017435525.1 Oscillospiraceae bacterium
ACGACGTCGGAGTACATCTGGATGAAACGGCGGTAGCAGTCGTAAGCCCAACGGGGGTTGCCGGACTTGGCAGCCAGAACCTCAACGACTTCCTCGTTCAGGCCCAGGTTCAGAATGGTATCCATCATGCCGGGCATGGATGCTCTGGCACCGGAACGGACGGAGACCAGCAGGGGGTTCTCCTTGTCACCGAACTTCTTGCCGGTGATTTCTTCCAGCTTCGCAACATGCTCCATGATCTGAGCCTGGATATCAGCGTTGATCATGCGGCCATCTTCGTAATACTTGGTGCAGGCTTCGGTGGAAACAGTGAAGCCCTGGGGAACAGGCAGGCCGATGTTGGTCATCTCTGCCAGGTTTGCGCCCTTACCGCCCAGCAGCTCACGCATGGAGCCATTGCCTTCGGTAAACAGGTAAACATACTTGTGAGACATTTTTGGTATTACCCCTTTCGTTTAATAAGCGGCTTTCGCCGCCGGATTTGACTTGACATATTTTTACGCGCATATACTATAGCACACGGAAGGATAAAATGCAAACCTTTTTATGGGAAAAACTTAAATTTTTTGCCTTTTGTGAAAACTTCCCCAACTACTGGCCGAAATGCAAAGGCAGGTTTCGCAAAACGGCGAAACCTGCTTGAAAACCCTTAATATTCCCGATACACGGCCTTCACAATCCCGATAATTTCCGCCTGGGAGCCGTCAATGGGATCGAAGGCGGGGTTCTCCGGCAGCAGCCATACCTGGCCGTTTTTCCGGCTCAGACGCTTCACGGTGGCTTCGTCTTCGATCCGGGCCACCACGATCTGGCCGTCATCGGCGCATTCCTGGGGGCGCACCACCACCCGGTCACCGTCCAGGATACCGGCACCCATCATACTCTCGCCCCGGACCCGGAGGGCAAAGCACCGGGGGTCACCTTCCCAGGGCATGGTTCCCTCCTGGTTTTCCACCGCCAGAATGGGCAGACCTGCCGTAACCACGCCCACCACCGGGATCTGGCCGGGACGCTGGGCGGTAACGATGGCCCGTTTGCGGCCCTTGGCACCGGGGTCCTGAAGCATCCCCTTCTCCTGCAGCTGCCGCAGATGATAGCTCACAGACGCGGTGGACCGCAGACCCACCGCCGCACCGATCTCCCGCACAGAGGGGGCATAGCCGTTCTGCTGGACAAATTGGTTTACATAATCAAGGATCTGCTGCGCCTTATCGCTGGTTCTGGGCATGGCCATCTCTCCTAAACAGTTCATTTGCCCTATTATAGCACAAACATTCGAAAAAAGAAAGTAATTTTTCGAACATTTGCTTTAAAAATTCCCCGCAGCATCCCGGCAGACTTTCTCTTGGGGTGCGGATTCTTCGGCTACGCATCTTCGATGCGAGCCTCAGAATGACAGCAAGAATGGGGGAAGCCGATTCTTTCGCATGTCATTCTGAGCAAGCGCAGCGCGCCGAAGAATCCGTTTCCCTAAAAAACTCCCGGCAGCAAGCTGCCGGGAGTTTTTGATCTTACACTCTTGCGTGGCCTCTGGCGCAGATCACATCCACCACATCGTCCACATATTTCTGGCATTCTTCTTCCGTGGCAGCTTCCACCATCACCCGGATCACAGGCTCGGTGCCGGATTCCCGGACCAGGATGCGGCCGGTGTCCCCCAGGGCTTCCGCCACGGCAGCCACAGCCTTCTGCACTTCGGGGTCGTTCTGGGCATCGGGCTTGGATTTGACCTTCACATTTTTCAGCACCTGGGGATAGATGGTCAGATCCTCGCACAGCTGGCTCAGCTTCTTCTTCCGGGCCAGCATCACTTCCATTACCTTCAGGCTGGTGAGGATGCCGTCGCCGGTGGTGGCGTACTTGCTGATGATGATATGGCCGCTCTGCTCACCGCCTACCCGGCAGTGGTTCTGCACCATATACTCATACACATACTTGTCGCCCACCTTGGTTTTGGCGTACTCGATACCCTTCTTGTCGAAGGCCTTGTACAGGCCGAAATTGCTCATCACGGTGGTGACCACGGTGTTGTTATCCAGCTGACCCCGCTCCTTCATGTAGCAGCCCAGAAGATACAGGATATGGTCGCCGGTGACCACATTGCCCTTTTCATCCACGCACAGGCACCGGTCAGCGTCGCCGTCGTAGGCAAAGCCCACATCCAGGCCGTTATCCACCACAAATTTCTGCAGCACCTGGATATGGGTGGAGCCTGCATTGCGGTTGATATTGGTGCCGTCGGGCTCGGCGTTGATTACATAGGTCTTGGCACCCAGGGCATCGAACACGCTCTTGGCAATGTTCCAGGAGGAGCCGTTGGCGCAGTCCAGACCCACCTTGATACCCTTGAAGGAGAACACGCCCAGGCTGATCAGGTAGCCGATATAGCGGTTACGGCCGGAGACATAGTCCACCGTGCGGCCGATCTTTTCCCGGGTGGCGAAGGGGATTTCCTCGTAATGGGCGCCGAATACATTCAGGTCGCCGTCGATATAGGCTTCCACCAGGTCGATGGTTTCCTGATCCATCTTCTCGCCGTTGCCGTTGAGCAGCTTGATGCCGTTGTCATAGAAGGGGTTGTGAGAGGCGGAGATCATGACGCCGCAGTCAAATTCGTCCATCCGGGTCACATAGGCCACGGAGGGGGTGGTGGTGACATGCAGCAGATAGGCATCGGCACCGGATGCGGTGATGCCCGCAGCCAGGGTGTACTCAAACATGTAGGAAGAGCGCCGGGTATCCTTGCCGATGAGGATCTTGGCAGGCTCTGCACCGGCGGGGCGCTTGATATTATAGTACCAACCCAGGAAGCGGCCTACCTTATAGGCATGGTCCGCCGTCAGGTTTACATTGGCTTCTCCACGGAAGCCGTCAGTTCCGAAATATTTTCCCATAGGATAGCTCCTTTTCAGCGTTTGGGGGTAATGGTATCGTCCTTCTTGTAGATGCTGCGCTCCGGCACAACGCCCCGGACGCAGCTGGTGGGATAGACCATGGAATCTCTGCCGATGACAGTGCCGGGATTCAGCACACTGTTGCAGCCGATCTCCACCCGGTCGCCCAGCAAGGCACCCACTTTTTTGATGCCCGTGGCAATGGGGGGCTGGGTGTGAATCACTACCAGGCTCTTGTCGGATTTGACATTGGAGGTAATGGAGCCTGCGCCCATGTGGGCCTTGTAGCCCAGGATGGAATCGCCCACATAGTTGTAGTGGGGTACCTGTACGCCGTCAAACAAAATCACATTCTTCAGTTCGGTGGAATTGCCCACCACGCAGTTTTCTCCCACCAGGGCATTGCCCCGGATAAAGGCGCAGTGACGCACTTCGGTACCCGCTCCGATGATGCAGGGCGCGCCCAGGTAAGCGGTGGGGGCTACCTTTGCGCTGCGGTGGACCCAGACATTGGAAGAAACTTCTAAGAAATCGTCTTTATTCAGTGTTGCACCCAGCTCCAGAATAAAAGCCTTGATCCCGGGCAGAGCCTCCCAGGGATAGGTGAAGCGGGCAAGATATTCCTTTGCTGCCGTATGCTCCAAATCGTAAAGAGAATTGATGTTGCACATAGAAAAAAGACCTTTCTGCAGGACAGTCTCCTGCGCATGCGATTATACCACAAATGATATTCAGAATCAATATTTTTTTGGATAGCCCGGGTTTTGACAAGGCTCTTGCATATTTTCCCGGGGCGAATTATAATAGGGATATTCCAAAAAAGGAGGTGCGCCATGCATCCGGAACAACTGCTGACATGCGCCCTGGATATGGGCGAAATGATGCTGATCAGCGGCGCGGAAATCGGCCGTGTGGAAAACACCGTGCAGCTGATCTGCGCTGCCTACGGCTGCAGGCGCACGGATGTTTTCACCATCACCTCTTCCATGGTGGTGTCCATTGAGGATCGGGATCGGAAGTTCTACACCCAGACCCGCCGGATCACCGGCACCCAGACCAATCTCTCCCGGCTGGATCAGCTGAACAGCCTTTCCCGGGAGATCTGCGCCAAGAAGCCCAGCTACAGCTTTATTCAGGCCAAGCTGCGGATCATCCGGGAGATGCGTCCCTACCCCCTGTGGTTCCGGGCCGTATCCAGCGCCCTGATCGCCGGTGCCTTTACGGTATTTTTCGGCGGCGGCTGGGCGGATATGGTGGTGTCCGCCATTTTGGGCTTCGCCCTGTGTTTTTGCACCCATTGGCTGCAGCGAGCCGGCATGAACCAGATCTTTGTCAATGTGGTGGCCAGCTTCCTGGTATCCCTGGCAGCCATTGCCCTGGTGGGCGCCCATTGTGGGCAGGATGTCAACAAAATCATCATCGGCAACATTATGCTGCTGATTCCCGGCATTGCCCTGACAAATTCCCTGCGGGATATGATCAGCGGCGATATCATGTCCGGCATGCTGCGGTTTTTTGATGCCATTCTGGTGGCTGCGGCCATTGCCGCGGGCTACATTCTGGCGGCGCAGCTGATAGGAGGTAGCCTATGGATCTGACAGGACTGATTCAGATTTTCACCGGTTTTCTGGGCAGCCTGGGTTTTTCCATCCTGTTCAATATCCGGGGCAGAAAGCTCTGGGTCGCATCTCTGGGCGGCCTGATCTCCTGGACCATTTTTTTGCTGCTGGAGCCGGTTTTCCCGGGGGAAGCCTCCCGGTATTTCTTCGCGGCAGCGGCGGTTACCGTGTATTCCGAGGTGTTCGCCCGGATTCTGAAAACCCCCACCACCACCTTCCTGGTATCCTCCATCGTGCCCCTGATTCCCGGCGGCTCATTGTACTACACCATGAATTACGCCCTCAACGAGCAGTGGGATCTGTTCGTGCAGAAGGCCTTCTCCACCTTGGAGCTGGCCCTGGCTCTGGCTGTTGGCATCATCGCCATCACCACCCTGACCCGGATGCAGACCGCCCTGCGCCGCAAGCTGAAAAGCCCGGAATTTCACACGATATTCCACTGAGACACCCCAACATAAAAATCCCGCGATCGTTTGGATCGCGGGATTTGTTTACTCTTTCACTCTGCGGCGCTTTTTCATTTTATACAGCTCTTCCACGGCCATGCGGGTCTTAGCCACGCAGTCGCCGCCCTTGGGGAAACAGAAGTACAGCACATCGTGGTCACCCAGGCAGATCACATCGCCGATCTCATACCACAGATAGTCCACATTGATGCTGTGGCCGGAAAGGGGACTCTGGGTGTAGTTCAGCTTGCCGTCGCAGCCGGTGAGCCGGAAGCCTTCGCTGTCGTGCACCAGACGGCCGGAGCCTACCATATAGATAGCCTTATAATCCACCAGCACACCGATCTCCACCTCCCGGTCCAGCCGGTAGGTGCCGTCTTCCAATTCCTTCTTCACCTGCTGGCGCTGCCAGCGGTACCAGTCGGGAATGTGGTCAAAGCGGGTGTCCCCATCGGTGGCTTTCATAAAGCCGGTTTCCGTCAGTTCATACTGCTTGCCGCAATTGCGGCAGGTCCAGTGGACGCCCTTGCCTTCGGTGTTGCCCTCGGTATCACAGTGGGGACAGCGGAAGAGAATCCGATTCAGGCCGTCAGCCCGGAAAGGCTCGTCGATGATCACGCCGTTTTCCTGCTGATAGCGGAACTGGTCAAAGCCGAAGGCGGCATCCAGCCCGGCATCCAGCTCTGCCACGGTTTTTTCCTTGATCTCCTGGGCGGTGAACAGGCAGGTTACATCCGCACGGACTTTCACCTTGCGGATCTGCAGGCCGTTATACAAAGGGTCTCTGGCAAAAGCGCCCTGGGTGATTACCGTCACCACCGGCACACCCAGCTTCTTCATCAGCACGCCCAGCTTCCGGGGCAGTTGGGTGGTGGTGCCGTCAAAGGAATAGCCCGCCTCCGGGTACATCAGCACACTGGTTTTCTTCTCCTTCAGCATATACTCCATGTCCTTGATCAGGGTCATGTCGCTGAGGAATTTCCGGGTGGGGATACAGCCGATAAGCCGCATCAGCCACTCCATGCCCACAAAGCTGTCCACAGAAGCTACGATGGCATATTTTCTGGGATAGAAAATGGCGGAAGCCACCTTCATATCCGTGAAGCTGGAATGGTTCATCAGGATCAGCATGGGCTCCTTGGGGTCCAGCAGCTCCATCCGGTGCTTTTCGTAGGTAAATTTCGTCTTCCACAAAGAGGGGATGCTGCCGACGCGGATCACAGACTGCAGCGCAAACAGGGGCTTCAGGGGTTTCTTGTGCTTGGGTCGGGGCAGGGCCATGACCTTGTCATAGTCCATTTTCTTGGTGGGGATCTTCATAGACAGCGCTCCGATTCTATAAAATATATCCGCATTGTACTATATCCCAGGGTCATTATCAAGGGAAAAGACACAATTTGTTCATAAATTAAGGCGTGCCGGGAAATCGGCACGCCTTACATTCAGTTTTCTTCGGGGGTTGCTTCTTCCGCGGGGACTTCTGTCACCCGGTTGCAGAACATCTTTGCCTTGTCGTGGGGCCGGAAGGCCAGCACCACCAGCACTACCACCGCCGCAAAGCAGCTGATGGCCGCCAGCAGCTGGCTGACCCGGAAATTGCCCCAGTAGAGGCTGTCCACCCGCAGGCCTTCAATGAAGGTGCGGCCCAGGCCGTACCAGGCAACATAGCCCAGGGCGATCTGGCCGTCGTACTGCCGGTGCTTGCTGAGAACATGCAGCAGCACGAAGCCCAGGGCATTCCACACGGATTCATACAGGAAGGTGGGATGGTAATACTCCACTTCCTGGGTAATGGTGTTGAACAGGCCCATCCGGAAAAAGCTCTCGGTAGCGGCGCCGAAGGCCTCCCGGTTGAAGAAATTGCCCCAGCGTCCCATACTCTGGCCGATGAGGAAGCCCAGGGCCACCAGATCCAGCAGCGCGGGAAGCTTCAGCTTTTTCACCAGGCACAGCACCGTCACGCCGATGGCGGCGCCCAGCACACCGCCGTAGATGGCCAGGCCGCCCTCCCAGATGTAGAGCACCGAGATGGGGTTGTCAGCATAGCTCTCCCAGGAGAAAATGCAGTAGTACGCTCTGGCGCAAAGGATCGCAAAAGGGGTAACCCACAGCACGCCGTCCAGGATATCATCCTCCGTAAAGCCGAAGGTCTTGGCGCGCTTCATGCCGTACCAGACAGCCAGCAGCAAGCCGCAGGCAATCACCAGACCATAGAAATTGATGGTCAGCGGGCCCAGGTCGAAGCCCCGTCCGGGGTTCACTTCCAGACCCAGCCAGGGAAACGAAATGCTAGAATAATTGGCAGGATTCATATTATGCCTCCTTCATCGGGTAAATCACAGACAGGCAGCTGCGCTGCCGGGTGACTACCCGGCGCAGAAATGCCTGCACTTCTTCTTTTTGAATACTCTGGTACAGTGCGGGGAATTGGGGATAATCATACCCGCTGAAATGATAGGCGCAGAGCCGGAAGCAGGTGGAATCGAAGCTGTCCAGCTCCCGAATCCGGCGGCCCAGGGCGCTGCGCTTCATCCGCAGGAAGTCCGCCTCCGGGATTCCCTGCCGCAGCAGCGTTTCCAGACCTGCCAGCACCGCTTCTTTCACCCCTTCGGGGTGATTGCTGTCGCCGGAGCAGGTGAGCATCGCCATGCCGTCCACTGTTTCGAAGCCGCCGCCGAAGGAGGAGTCGATAAGCCCATCCTCATACATCTGCAGATACAGGGCTGAAGATTCTCCGAACAGGGCCTCCGCAGCCAGATCGCCGATGATCTCCTGCCGCACGGCAGCTTCCCCCTTGCCGGGGGCTTCGCACTTGAAGCCCAGCTGGAACATGGGCATTGCCACTTCCATGCAGGACTGCACCAGATTCTCCGGACAGTCCATCATTTCTTCAGGAATAGGCTGCTTGATGCCCACAGGCTTTCTTTCATCCCCCAGCACTTCCCGTGCCATGGCAGCCACAGCATCGGCATCCACATCACCCACCACGCACAGCACCATATTCTCCGGGGTGTAGAAGGCCCGGTGGCAGGTTTCCAGCACCTGGGGGGTGATGCCCGCCAGGGTCTTACGGGTACCCAGAATGGTCTCCCGGATTCGGTGGTGGGGGTACATGGCTGCCATCAGCTGCTCAAACACCCGGCTGTCCGGGCTGTCGGCGGCCATATCGATCTCCTGACCGATGATGCCCTGCTCCTTGGCCACGCTTTCTTCCGTAAAATACGCCGTGGACACAAACTGCAGCAGCAGCTTCAGACAGGGCTCAAAATTCTCCGTGCAGGAGAAATAATAGGCGGTCATATCATAGCTGGTGAAGGCGTTGGGGTTGGCGCCCATGGCGGCAAAATCCGCCGACACTTCTCCCCAGGGCATATCGAACATCTTATGTTCCAGATAGTGGGCCACCCCCTGGGGTGCTTCGTAAGCCACGCCGTCCAGAGTAAAGCACCGGTGGATGGAACCGTAGTCCGTGACGAAATAGGCCAGCTTCTTCCGAAAGCCCGGCCTCGGCATCACCAGCACCGTCAGGCCGTTTGGCAGCACCTGCCGGCAGACGGTTTCTTCCAATGCGGGATAATACATCAGCTCTGCACCCCCTTCAGGAAAAATACGGTGTGGGGCCGCAAGGTCTTTGCCGCTGCCACGATCTGCTCCAAAGTGGCTGCTTCCACCGCCCGGATATAGGTATCCGGGGTCAGGGGCAGGCCGCTGAGGGCGGCGGTGGCATAGTAGCCTTCCAGCGCCCCTGGAGAATCCTGGGTAGACAACAGGGAAGAACGCAGGGATTCCTTGGCTGCGTTCAGCTCTTCGGGGGTAATTTCACCCCGGCAGCAGGCATCCAGCTGGGCCAGCACACCCCGCTGCACCGCTTCTTTCATGCCGCTGTCGATACCTGCGGACACGGTCACAAGGCCCTTGGAGCCGTGGAAGCCGGAGCCGATGGCATAGCACAGCGACTGCCGCTCCCGGATTTCCATAAAGAGCTTACTGGTCATGCCGCCGCCAAAAATATGGTTTAATAGCTGCATAGGCACAAACCCTGCATCCCGGATGGTGATATCGCTCACCAGACCCATGCACAGCTTGCCCTGATTCACATCCATCTGGCGGACGGTATCGCTTTCCGGGCCGGTACGCAGTGGGGACTGTTCCGGCAAGTTAACATAATTTCTGTCAATCCGGTCAAAGAGTTCTTTCAGCAGCGCTGCCACCTGCTCCTGGGGGGCGCTGCCCACATACACCAGCTCCACCCGGCTTTCCCGGAGGATCTTTTGGTAATGGTCATACAGGTCCCGGGGCGTCACAGCCTGGGCATCGGCAATTTCACCCAGCCGGGGAATGCCGAAGGAATCTCCCTTGCACATGGTGCGGATCATCTGCTCCATGGCATAAGCCCGCTTGTCGTTGAGCTGGGATTCGATGGAAGCGATGAGATTGCGCTTTTCGCTTTCCACAAAATCTTCCCGGAAGCAGCCGTCCTCCAGCACAGGCTCCAGCAGCAGCTGGCCTACAAATTTCAGCATGGGCTCCAGAATGGCATCGCCCTCCAGGGCGAACCTGTCTTCCATAAAGCCGCAGTAGAAGCCGGTGGTCTGATAGTCGCCCACCCGGCGCACCAGGGTGCCGACGCTGGCACCGTAGAGGTCATCCAGCCGCAAAGTAATGGCCCGCAGATCGGGATATTCCCGGGTACCCCGCAGCAGCACCGCAGGCAGCAGCGCATTGCGGGATGCCTCCTCCCGGCACATGGGGCGCACCAGCTGCAGGCTCAGGCAGCCCTGCTTGAAGCGGCTGTCGGGGATGCAGCGCAGCCGGATTCCCGGCCCCAGAGAAAGGGTTTGGTTCATGAACATGCTCCTTTTGCGAATAATTGGCTTCATTATATATCAGTTTCCCCCAAATAGGAAGAGGGCAACAAAAATTTAACAGCTTATCCGTTGCCTTTTTCTCTGCTTTGCGGTAGAATAGGGTGAGATATTATGCACGCAAGGGAGGTTCCCCCATGGCTTGGCTGGAACTGAAAATTGACACACTGCCCACAGGCATTGAAGCTGCCGCCGCAGCCCTCACCGCCGCCGGCTTTGAAGACCTGGTGCTGGAAGACCAGGCAGAATTTGAAACCTTCCTGGAAGGCAACAAGGCCTACTGGGATTATATCGACGAAGATCTGCAGCAAAAGCTTCAGGGGCTTTCCTGCATCAAGCTGTACCTGGAAGATACCGACGCAGCCGGTATGGAGCGTCTGGAAGCACTGTTGGAAACTCTGCGGCAGCGCGCAGATCTGGGCGGTCTTGCGCTCACCGTCAGCCCCCTGCCGGAAACGGACTGGGAGGAAAGCTGGAAAGACAATTATCCCCCCCAGGAAATGGGCAGCACCCTGGTGGTGCTTCCCTACTGGCTCGCGGATGCCGATACCCAGGGCCGCCTGCCGGTAATTCTGGATCCGGGCCTCACCTTCGGCACCGGTGCCCACCCCACCACTCAGATGGTGGTGGAAGCCATGGAAGCCCTGCTCCCCAAAGGCGGCAGCTGCCTGGATCTGGGCAGCGGCAGCGGAATCCTCTCCATTGCGGCATTGCGGCTGGGTGCCGGAAGCGCCATCGGCGTGGACATCGACCCCAAGGCCGAGGACATTGCCCGGGAGAACGCCGCCTACAACGGCTTTGCCGCCCCGGAATTCACCGCCCTCACCGGCAATGTCACCGCCGACAAAAAGCTGATGGATCAGCTGAAGCAGCAGCCCTATGATCTGGTGCTGGTAAACATTGTGGCGGATGTGATCATCCATCTGGCTCCGGTGCTGCCCCAATTTCTCACAGAAAGCAGCACCCTGATCCTCTCCGGCATTCTGGACAGCCGCCTGCGCGATGTCACCGGTGCCATCACTGCCGCCGGGCTTTCCGTTGAAACCATCCGCGCCAAGGAAGAATGGCGCTGCATTACCGCAAAAAGGAGATAATCTATGATCATACCCTATCGCACACGGCGGTTTTTCAAAGGGCTGGCAACCTTTCTGCTGGCGCTGATCCTGCTGTTTATTCTGGTGTGGGGCGTGTGGATTCTGTGGCTGGACCGGTTTGTGGTCTACTCCCGGGACGGTGCCAAGCTGGACTTCACCTTGCAGGAACCCCAGTCCGGCCAGCTGGCTGTGCCCCCGGCTGCGGAAGATCCCATTACCATCTACTATAACGAAGGCGAAAACGCCCTGAACACCAGCACCGAGCTGACGCAGCTTTCCGGCTACTACATCACCACCACCATGCTGATGGAAAATCCCACCCAGGTGCTGGATCTGGTGCGCAAGCTGCCGGACCAGGCCCCTGTTCTCATTGAAATGAAGGATATTGTAGGCCGGTGTTACTATCAAAGTGAAGTGGCTCCCGTGAAAGAGGATGTGGACATGGACACCATCTCCAAGATCGTGGAGCACCTGACCCGCTCCAACCTCTACGCCATTGCCAGAATCCCCGCCTTCCGGGATTACACCTTCGGCCTCAACAATGTGCCCTTCGGCCTGCCCCATAAAAGCGGCAGAGGCCTGTGGATGGATGAAGCCCGGTGCTACTGGCTGAATCCTGGCAGCGACGGCGCGCTGAATTATCTGGTAAGCCTGGTGGAAGAGCTGAAAGCCATGGGCTTCAACGAAGTGCTGCTGGGGGACTTCCGTTTCCCGGCCACCGACCAGATCAAGTTCAGCGGCAGCAAATCCGAGACTCTGATCAGCGCCGCACAGCGGCTGACCACTGCCTGCGCCACCAACCAGTTCTGCCTTTCCTTCCTGATTGACGACACCGCCTTCACCCTGCCCGAAGGCCGCACCCGTGTGTATCTGGAAAACCGCACCGCCGCCGATGTGAAAACCCTGGCGGAAGAACTGATGCTGGAAGATCCCACCGTGAAAATGGCCTTCATCACCGACCTGAAGGACACCCGTTTCGATGCTTACGGTGTGCTGCGGCCCATCACCTCGGTGGATCCTGAGGAATTATCCTGATTTGTTCATAAAATCGTCGCATTTTGTTTTCATTTGGGACATTGGCTGTTCAAATCCGGCAGCTATCTTAATAACAGAAAGGTTGCGGAAGCCGTGAGCCGCCTCCTTTCACCTCCGTAAACCTCTTTTCTACCTCTCTTCTTTCCAAACCAATAGCGAAAAGTCCCACCGCTTCCGCGGTGGGATTTTTTCCGTGCCGGCTGCATTGACATTTCTCCGGGGCGCGGTATAATGGAAGTATCGAAACTGTAAAGGAGCGTTTATCTTATGGTATATCCTATGCATGTGGCAGGCCTGAAGCGGGAGCTTCCCCTGTGCAAGGTCAATGACCATCTTTATATCGGCGCATTCGTCATCTTCGGCGACCAGGAGCTGACCGTAGCCTGCGCCCGGGATCTGCTGGCAAAGGCCCCGGAATACGATTACATCATCACCGCCGAAGCCAAGGGCATCCCCCTGGCCCATGAAATGGCCCGTCAGGCAGGGGACGCCAAGTACATCCTGGCCCGGAAAGCCCCCAAGCTGTATATGACCGACCTGTTTTCCGCCACGGTGCGCTCCATCACCACCGCCCGGGAGCAGACCCTTTACCTGGACGGCACCGATGCCGCTCTCATGAAGGGCAAGCGCATCCTCATTGTGGACGATGTGATCTCCACCGGTGAGAGCCTGGCCGCTCTGGAAAATCTGGTGAAAAAGGCCGGGGGCATCATCTGCGGCCGCATGGCAATTCTGGCAGAAGGCGACGCGATACAGCGCAATGACCTGATCTACCTGGAAGAGCTGCCCCTCTTTAACCCCGACGGCACCGTTATGAAATAAGCACTGCCCGGCACGTAAGTTCTGTGCCGGGCTTTTTCAAAAATATCTTTACACCCCCGAAGCCCATCTGCTATAATCCCTCTATACAAATGAAAAAGGAGTGTCTCTTATGGATGTAATCAAAACCTGGTTCTCTCTGGCTGCCACCTTCCTGGGTGCCAGCATTCTGCCCGCCGTGATTCTGCTGGCTCTGGGCATTGTGGCCATTCGCCTTGCCATGGGCATCACCGAAAAGCTGCTGCAGAAGCTCAATTTGGAAAAAGCCGCCTGCGGCCTGATCAAAACCGTGCTGCGGGTGGTGCTCTGGGGTCTGCTGGCCCTGATGGTGGCTGACAAGCTGGGCATCGATGTCACCGGCGTGGTGGCCCTGGCCAGCGTGCTGACTTTGGCAATTTCCCTGTCCGTCCAGAACGCCCTGACCAACCTGATCAGCGGTTTCACCCTGCTCTACACCAAGCCCTTCGTCTCCGGCGACTATGTGGAGATCGCCGGTCAGAGCGGCACCGTCCAGGCCATCGGCCTCACCTACACCAAGCTCTCCACCCCCGATAACAAGATGATCTCCATCCCCAACGGCTCCGTCACCTCCGCCCAGATCGTCAACTACACCGTCACCGGTACTCGCCGGGTGGACATTGCCGTGTCCGCCTCCTACGATGCCCCGGTGCAGCTGGTGCTGGAAGCCCTCCGTCAAGCCGCTGCCGTGCCCACCGCGCTGGAAGATCCCGCTCCTTTTGTGGCCCTGGACAGCTACGGCGAAAGCGCTATGAACTATGTGGTTCGGGTGTGGAGCACCTCTGCCGACTACTGGGATACCTACTTTGTCATCACCGAAAACATCAAGAAGTGTTTTGACGAAAAGGGTATCGAAATGACCTATCCCCACCTGAATGTCCATGTAAGCCAGTAAAAACCTTCCTGGCAGCAACTTGTAGGGGAGGGTCTTGACCCTCCCGTTACCGGGTGCGTTGATTTCCGGGCTGATACAGAAATGCAGGCTGACGGGAGGCTCAAGAGCCTCCCCTACAGGTGCATGAAAGAACAGAAAAGCGTGTGTTGTAAAATCGTTGCAACACACGCTTACCGGCAGGTCGATACGACCTGCCGGTTTTCTTGTCTATGTTCTTCTGTGCAGCTGTCCTGTTTACCCAAGACTTGTCTTCCGGGTTATTGAGATATTGTGTATAGCGAGTAGAAGTACCCTTTCTTCTCCACAAGATCGTCGAAGCTGCCGGATTCCGTGACGCTTCCGTTTTTGAGGGTCAGAACACAATCATACCGCTTCAGCAGATTCTCATCAAGGGAATGCGTAACAACGATGCGGGTCAATTCCTTTATGTTCAGGATCGCATTGGATACCTGGAAGGCTGTCTGCGCATCCAGCGCCGCGGTTGCTTCATCCACCAGCAAAACCTGGGACTTCTTCAGCAGGCTTCTGGCAATGGAGATCCGCTGCTTCTCACCACCGGAAAGACCACTGCCGTTTTCACCGCAGAGGTAATCCTCGCCGCGTTCTGCTATCAGCTTGGACAGGCCGGACAGTTCGATGGCACGATCCACTTCCTCTCTGGGGAAGTCTGAGAACATGGTGATATTATCCCGGATGGACGCATTGAAGATAAACACATTCTGTTGAATCACCGAAACCATTTCATACAAGCTTTCGCTGCTGATCTGCCGCAGTTCGGTATCGTCATAGCAGATGGAACCGGCATAACCATTATGGGATGCTATCAGCAAATTCAGCAGGGTACTCTTGCCGCTGCCGGATGCGCCAACAATGGCATAGCTCTTGCCTGCTTCGAAGGTGAAGTTCACATCCTGCAATACGCATTTTTCCGCTTCGTAACCAAAGGACAGGTTATTTACCGTGATGCCACGGCTCAGTTCCTTCTTATTGTCCAAACCTTCTTCCCGGACATGATCTTCCAACGCATCAGCCAGCTTGTCGATCAGGGCGCAGGACGCTTTACATTGAGCCATGTACTGCGGAACGGAACCGATGGGATTGACCACATAGTTCATCAGGTTTACGAATGCAATTAATGTACCGGCAGAAATGGCATGACCGTGCATTGCCAGCGCGGCACCGGCGATGAATACACCGAACTGGGCCATAACACCGGCCACAATGCCCATGCAATGTACCACGATGGCTGTCTTTCTGCGTATCGTCTTGGCGACGGTGACTTCCCTGATCCGCTCTGCGAACAGACGGCACATGGCTGCTTCTGCCTTGAAGGACTTCACGACAGAGAAGCCGGACAGACTATCCGTGAGCGTAGACACATAAGATTCGTTCTTTTCGGACACCTTCTTTTCTGCTTCTGCCACACGGTTACCTGCCAAAACGGAAGCTACCACAGGCAGAAGCGCCAGCGCAATGCCAATTGCGGTTAGCAACGGAGAGTACCACAGCATCAGGCCAAAAGCACCGATGAACAACAGGATATCATCGATCAGTAGGAAGATATTTGCGAGATAGTCCGTTTCGATGGTATTGGCATCGTTGCTCAGCGCGGAGATATAAAAAGATGTATTCTCCCCGGCAAAGGCAGAAATACCCTTCTGGGATATCTTCTGGAATACGAACTCTTTGTACTGTCCGATTGCCTTTGCAATAAACCTGGGTTTGGACAGATAGGCCAGCCACATACCAAAGGCGAAGATCGCAATACAGACTACACAAAGTCCGGTCACCTGGATCAGTGTAAACTCCGTATCCGTACCGGTAGTCACATCGATCAGCTTCTGCATAAGCCAGGAGATCATCAGATTGGCACCAACCATGATAATCGTTTCCAGAACAGCTACTGCAAATGCACTGGTGTTTCCCTTATAGAATTGCCGTGTAAAACTGCGACGGCGCTTGCGAATTGCCGATTTGTTCATGTTATGTAAACCTCCATATCTTAGCCATTGTGCTTATGATACATCCGGGGGTCGGTTGATACAAGCAACTATATTTCGAGTCGGTGTTTCTATCCAACCACCCCCGGTTGAATTTATTCTTCTGTTTGAATTTTGGCCCACAGTGGACGAAGATTCTTTCCCGCCACTTCATCCGCCATGTAGTTTTCAATCATTGCCATGCCGGTGTCACCCATATCATCGTAAGACATGAATTTCTCGCTGCTGTGGTAATACTTCATACCATATGCGGTTCGATACTGCGGATTGGCATCAAATCTGAGGGCAGTCCTCCTGGCTTCTCTCAGCCACTTTTCGGCACCGGCTTCGTCGCCTTGCAGCATTCGCATTTCTGCCAGGATCGTATAGATCCGTACATCGGTCTTGTCGATGATATTGACCGCATCCGGGTGCTTCAAGCCCCAGCCCATATGCAAAAGCCAATGCATCATATCTTCAATGGGTTCCAGCTTCTCCATCGCGCCATAGGCATTGGCGTAACCGATACAGATCTCATAGATTCGGGCATAGGAATTATGCAGCGCATCGGACAAATAGCCAAGAGCTTCTTCCGCTTTTTCCGGGTCCTGGGACATCAATAATCCAATCTTGGCATCGTTCAATCCGCCGATATTGTTCTGCTTCAGCACATCAACGGCCTTTTCCATATTACCCAGATAACAATAGCATCCGGCGATTTGATTCTGAATGGTGATAACACCAATGGTTTCATCCGTATTTTGATCGATCAGCTCAATGGATCGTTCCAGAAGTTCGATGGCTCTCCGGGCGCTTTTCCCACGGTGGTGAACCATGGATATAAAGTAAAGCAGTGCGCTTTCATAGACCACATCGAAGCTGTTGGGATATTTCTGGAGGGCGCGCTCCGCAAACCGTATGCCTTCTTCGAAGTTTCGTTCATTCTTAAAGGCACTGATCCGCTGTGCGGTTTGCCCCATACTCAGCTTCTGCCAGCCGTAGTTCAGTATGGCATCTACGGAGGTTTCAAAGAATTCCGCAATATCCACAAGCATCTCCAGTTCCGGGGTAGCCTTGCCGGACTCCCACTTATGGACGGCGCTGACCGACACGCCCAAGGCTTCCGCAAGCTGCTCCTGGGTAAAACCTGCTTCCTTACGAAGTCTGCGGATGCTCTCACCCAATCGAATCTCCATCTGCACATCTCCTTTGCGACTTTGTGCCTTCATTATAGCACCGCTGGTTGAAAAGTCCACAGACTAACAGTAAAGAGAGTAAAGCGTTTTTTTGACCAATGGTAGAATTACTATAGAAATTTCCTTATTATCCCACATAACGGCAGAAAACCCAGTTGAGTAGTATCCTCAACTGGGTTTGTATGCAAAGCATCTACCCGATTTATCGCACTTTATCAGCAGAGCATTCCTTTTATCCTTGCAGGGGCGTTACGCCGCAGCGGTCCAGCAGGTCTGCGCTGATGGGGCAGCCGAACCAGTTAAAGAGCCGTCTGGCGGGGCTTCCTTCCGGTTCATCGGCGCGGATCACCAGGTAGCCCTGGGTATGATAGGCATAGGTGCCGTCCGCCACAGTTTCCGGGGATGGGGACACACCGTTGATGGAGAACACCCGCAGGGCATCCTCCCCGTAGACATCCCCCAGATAGGTCATGATGGTGTAGCCGATGGCATAGGGGTCCCACTGCACCATATCCACAATGCTGCTCATGGCATCTTCAATCTGGAAGCCCAGCGCCCCGAAATCCGGAATTTCCTCGCCTTTCCACACCAGCTTTTCAAAGAGACGCTGGCTGCCGGATTGATCGTCCCGGTAGTACACGGTGATGGGGGCATCGGGGCCGCCAACTTCTTTCCAGTTGGTGATTTCCTTCCGGTAGATGGCCAGAAGCTGTTCGTGGGTCAGGTTTTCCACCGGATTTTCCGGGTTGCCGATAAACACCAGGCCATCGCCGCCGTAGAGCTTCATCTCCACTTCCACACCCTTTTCATCCAGGTAGGCCTGTTCTTCCGGTGTGGGTGCCGCCAGCAGAGCCAGATCCGCCACACCGTCGGCAATATTCAGCCAGGCCCCGTGGGTGGTGGAGCACAGAGGCTCCTCTCCTTCGTAGCCATAGTTTTTCACAAACAGGGTATACAGCTCTGCCGTTACGGGCTTTCTGGCGGTGGAACTGTCCATCACCGGGAAATCTCCCCCGGCAAAGAGGCTGCCCGCTTCACCTGTGGCATTTACATCCGTAATGGTACCGTCGCTGCGCAGAAGGGAATACCGGGTGGGCAGGGCATAGTTTTCCCGGTAGCCGTATTCATTCACCGGGCCCCATTCCACATGGGCATAGTGCTCCAAAAGGAAATCGCCATCTCCCAAAGGATGCACCGCATAATCGGCATCGGGGTCTGTCTGGGCCAGCAGGGTGGCTTCGCCCTCCCAGGTCTGCCGCCACAGCTGGCTGTACGCAGGCGTTCCGTAGAAATACCGCAGGTACAGCACCTGCTCCTCATCGGCGTAGAAGGGATCGCCTTCTCCAATGCCTTCCAGCTGCCCGGTGGTTTCCCCGTCGGCGCTGACATACTTCCAAACGGTTGCGTCCGCTTCCCGGTAGCTGTAGCCAATGCCGTCTGCCAGGGGCAGAATGCCGTAGGCATAGACATCCCCTTCCCAGATCATCCGGGTTTCTCCGGTGGCAGAGTCCAGGCAGTAGATGGAGGTTCTGTCCGTATATTCACCGTAGCGGAAATAGTAGCCCAGACCGTCCTTAGCGGCGAAGCGAACAAAGTTCTCGGTGCAAAGCTTGCCGCCAGCGCCGGTTCTGAGGTTTTGCCAGTACAGTGTTTCATCGTAGTTCTCTTCAAACTGGCCGTACAGCAGGCAGTCCCCGCCGATGGTATACTCGCTCACATTCTGCGCAATGCACTGTTTTTCCTGACTCGCAAGATCCCAGCTGCAAAGCGTCCTGTCCTGCATAAAATACACGGTGTTTTCCCACCGGCTCACATCGGTGCAGTATGCATCCAGCACCAGACGGGGCGCATCTCCATCGGGAGTCTGGCAGTACAGCCGGTTATATTCCAGGCTGTTGGAGAAAAAGAAAGCATCGTCCTCCACAGGTTCCGTGGGCGCTTCCGTGGACTGTGTGGGTTGTGTGGTCTGCGCCGGAGGCGGCGTGGTTTCCGGAATTTCCGGGGTGCCGCAGCCTGCCAGCAGCAGGCAGAGTATGATGATCGCAAGCATCCGTTTCATGGCATTTTCTCCTTTCGAAAGGCAAAAGGCCGCCCGCAGGCGGCCTTTGTGTTTACTCCATTTCCACCATTTCGCTTTTCAGCTCGCTGCGGCGGATCAGGAAACGACGGATGGCAAAGAGCCCCGCAATGCATGCCACACAAGCCACATTGCTCCAAGGGTCATCGTGGCTCAGGATAACATGCCGGGTAATCGCCACCGTCAGCACTTCCAGAATGCTGGCAGGGGTGGTGTCGATGAGCATTCGCACAAACTCCAGGCCCACCACGATAGTAAGCACACTGTGCAGGTAATGGTCCAGATCGGCGATATATTCCCAGTTGGTCACGCAGGTGTAAAGTTCCGCCACCAGGGCAACCACCAGAATCACCAGGGTGATACCGGCGATCACCCGCTCAATATTATGCAGAATCCGGCGGAAGACATGCTCCACCCGGTAATCGTGCTTTTCAAGCCTTGCCAGGCGCTCCACCAGTTTGGGGTCATCGGGCATTTTTGTGGGATGGCTCATAGGCGTACCTCCTGTGTGTCTTTTTTCTTATTTTACAGGAAAAGGCTGCAAATTGGAAGAGGCCTAAAAAATTTTCTTACGCCTGATAGTGCTTTACCATTTCCTTTTTGGCATTTTCCACTTCCTGCTGCAGCTCCCGGGCGCTCATGCGCAGTACGCCGCTGCGCAGGCTGCTCAGCTGCACCAGAGAATCGGAGGTTGCCACCCGGAGATTGTAGTTGGTGCCCACCTGACTTACCAGGGCTTCGATATAGGCATCCGCTGTCTCGCCTTCGGCGGTGTATACCACCTGAATATTGTGAAACTGCTCTTTCTTTCCGGGGCTGCCTTTGACCTTGTAGCCGTCAAACACCAGCACCAGGCGGCATTTCTTGAATCCCGCGTAGTTGGACAGGGCATCGCACAGGCTTCTTCTGGCGGCATCCAGATCGTGCTTCGCCGTTTCCGCCAGAGAATCCCAGGCGAAAATAATATTGTAGCCATCCACGATCAGATATTGCTGCCGGGGTGGCCGGATGGTCAGCTTTTCCTCCGCAGGGCGGTTCTCCGGAGCTTTATACAGGGTGGTGGTAAGGTCGCCGAACTGCCTGCGCATGATCTCTTCCAATGCCTTGTCATCGGGCTGCAGATTCCGGGTAATCACCGCGGGCTTTGGCTTTAGGCCGCTTTCCAGGTGCATATAGTCCTTCACCCGGTTCCAGGGCACATGGAATCCGGCACCGTGATCGCAGAACACGGAATCCGGGGTGTTGGCGATGTCCGCCAGAGGATCGTAGCCCATTTCCTCCACCACTTTTTCGGCGTTGTGGCAGGGGGCGTAGCCGTGCAGCGACAGCTGCAGCTGTCCTCTGCCCTGGGTGTAGGCCGCCAGCTGATCGGCGTAATCTCCCAGTTCCGAAGCAGGCACCTGGCCTTGCAAAGTGGAGGTATTGCCCACGGCTTCCGGGGCATCAAATTCGCCGCCCATGGCCCGAATATCCGTAATGGCCCGGCCGATCTGCTCTGTGGGCAGGGTCAGCCGGAAATCATACCAGGGTTCCAGCAGTACGCTTTTTGCCTGCATCAGGCCCTGGCGCACTGCCCGGTAGGTGGCCTGCCGGAAATCGCCGCCTTCGGTGTGCTTGATGTGGGCTCTGCCGATGAGAAGCGTGATCTTCATATCGGTGATGGGCGAGCCGGTGAGCACGCCCACATGGGTCTTTTCCAGCAGGTGCGTCAGCACCAGATTCTGATAGTGGGCTTCCAGCACATCCGCAGAGCACCGGGTGGAAACCACCAGACCACTGCCTTGAGGCAGGGGTTCCAGCAGCAGATGTACCTCCGCATAGTGGCGTAACGGCTCATAGTGACCCACGCCCTCCACCGTATCGGCAATGGTTTCCTTATAATAGATGCGGCCCTGATCCAGATTCACATCCAGAGAAAACCGCTGCTGTATCAAACTTCGCAGAATTTCCAGCTGCACCTTGCCCATGATCTGCACGAAGATCTGCTTCAGCCGGTCGTTCCACACCACATGCAGCTGGGGATCTTCCTCCTCCAACTGCCGCATTTTGGGCAGGAAGGTCATAGGATCGGTGCCGGAAGGCAGGGCCACCCGGTAGGTCATAACCGGCTCCAGCACCGGTGCCGGGGCACCTGCTTCCCTGCCCAAGCCCTGGCCCGCCCAGGTGCCGGAAAGTCCCGTAACGGCCACAAGCATACCGGCCGTGGCCGTATCCACCGCCGTAAATTTTTCGCCGCTGTAAAGCCGCAGCTGCACGGCCTTTTCTTCCAGCTGCTCGTCCTTGGTATTTTGATAGGAAATGACACTGCGCACCGGCAGACTGCCGCCGGTGATTTTCAGCCAGGTAAGCCGGTTGCCCTGGGGGTCCCGGGAAATCTTATACACCCGGGCGCCGAAATCAGCGCCCCACTGCTGCCGGGGGGCATAGGTATCCAGCACATCCAGCAGTTCCTTCACGCCCTCCAGCTTCAATGCCGAACCGAAGCAGCAGGGGAACAGCTTCCGCTTCGCCACCAGGCCCCGGATATTGCCGGGGGTCACGGTGCCGGTTTCCAGATAGTTTTCCAGCAGCGCCTCATCGCATAGGGCCGCGGCTTCCGCAATTTCCTCTTCCGACCCGCCAAAATCCACGCAGCCGGTGCTCAAATTCTGCCGCAAAGAGGAAAGCAGCTTTTCCCGGTTTATACCGGGCAGATCCATTTTATTGATAAACAGCACCACCGGCACCTGGTATTTTTCCAGCAGCCGCCACAGAGTCAGCGTGTGGGCCTGCACCCCGTCGGTGCCGCTGATTACCAGCACCGCGCAGTCCAGCACAGGCATGGTGCGCTCCGCTTCCGCGGAAAAATCCGCGTGACCGGGGGTATCCACCAGGGTCACATCCAGATTTTCCGTGGTCAGCCGGGCCTGCTTGGAGAAAATGGTGATGCCCCTGGCCCGCTCCAGGGCATGGGTATCCAGAAAGGCATCCCGGTGATCTACCCGGCCCAAAGTTCGCCGGGCACCGGATACATAGAGCAGTGCCTCCGAAAGGGTGGTTTTCCCCGCGTCCACATGGGCCAGCAGGCCAGTACTGATATGAGGCTTTTTAGCCTGTTCTCCCATGTCAGACACCCCCTTAAATGGTTTCATGCAGGGATTATAGCATGAAAAAGGGCTTTCGTCGATAGGGGAAAGCCCTTTGGGGGCAAAATTCTGATCTTGCCCGCCCATTGGAAGATTGTAAACACCGTTTGTTATCTTGAGTGGGCAGTGCTTTGATGGCAATGTCAAAACCGTGTATCGTGCCCTTTGTTGCATTTAAGGCCATTTTGATGCTTGCGTTCCTGAGAAGCTTGGCATAGAGATGTGCTTTTTATTATCGTTCATTGGAGAAGCCTCTCTTCTTTTACTCTTATTACAGAGAAAAATCGTCCTGATGCAATGGAAATATCCCCCACATCTTGCGGTGTGGGGGATATCCATAAGAAGGGAGGTCTAAAAATGAAAAGACTTATTTGGTTTTAATTATTTCTTTCCGCCGGGTTTCTTTGAGGGGGTTGTGTTCCCCGGCTTGGTTTCTGGTTTCTTGTTGTTATCCTCCTCCCTGTCGTTGAGATTTGTACCTGTTGTGCCATTCTCCTGTGTGGGCTTGTTCTGCTCTGGTTTATTCTGAGAAGGCTTGTTCTGCTCAGGCTTGCTCTGGCCGGGTTTCGTATGACCGGGTTTCGTTTGGCCAGGCTTGTTCTGAGAAGGCTTTTTGTTATCACCAGGCTTGTTCTGATCCTTATCCTGCGTCACAGAACTGGAAGGCTTTCTGTTATTGGGCTGCTTCTTTTTGGGAGCAGTACAGCCAACCAGACTGCTGCAAGCAACGATGATCGCCAGCACAAACGCAGCAACACTTTTTACGTACTTGTTTTTCATATGCGATTTTTATCCTTTCTGTCTCCGGCGTTCCGCGGTATTGCCGGAGGTAATGAGAATCGGCAGACGGTTTTCTGCCTGAGTTCAGCATAACAGCAGGTTCTTAAAATCAGCATATTCTTTTCCTTAAGGATTCTGAAATTCGCCGGGACAGAAACTTTTCCGACAGGAAGACGAAGACGGCAGCAGATACCAATATCATTATTTCATACGAATCTGAAGAAGTGCGTATAGTAATTCTGAAAAATTCTGAAATTCCTTGTTAAATGACAGGAAGATCAACGGTTACGCAAAAGGTTCTTCCATTATTCCTTGCCTTGAACGCACCACCCATCTGAGTAATGACCCGCCTGCAGGTATTAAGGCCAATGCCTGTGCTTTCCTTTTTGTCCCCATCCTGGCAAATCCCATTGCTTATGGAAAGAGAAACACAGTTATCCTTTTTCTGATAGGATATCCAAATGGTATCCTTGGGATCTGCATATTTTTGAAGATTAGAATACAGATTGTCCAGCGCCCGCTGCAGCAAATCGGTATTTGCCATAATTCTTCCCGATGTGGGTTCAAAACGCAGTTCTACATTCAGATCCTTACTTTCCAGAGAGTCGATATAGTCGGCCAAAATCTGTTGGAACAGTGTATCAGCCTCCGTCAGCTCCATATCTACAGTTTCCCACTCAGTAGCATATACCAGGAAATACTCAAAAAGCTGATCTGCCATGGTTTTGATTCGTAAAGTCTGGGCAATGCATTTGTGGATCAGGTTGTGCATCTGTTCCTCGTTGGCATACTTCTTGCGTTCAACCAATTCCAAATAAGCAAGTAAGGAAGTGAGCGGTGTACGCAAGTCATGGGACATAGCTGTAATCAATTCTGAATTTGCTGAACGCATCTGATTTTCTATTTCGTTATGCTTTTGAATCGATTGGCGCATTTGGTCAATTCCCAAAGCCAGTTCTCCCAGTTCATCATGGCCCCGTATTGTAACCGTATACTCCATTTGACCGCCGGACAAAATATCCAATTCCTGCCGAAGCTGCTTGATGTATTTGATTTTCTGATTGATCAGCAAAATAAAGCATAGCGAAAACCCAAGGAATGCGATCATTCCGGACAGGAACAGCAGCAGGTAATAGAATCCGTCGCCTGCGTAATAGTAGAGAAATGCGCGAACCTGCATATCCTCCTGAAGCGTTAGAAGATATTCGTTTTCCGGGTCTTCCATATCCGGATGAAATTCCTGTGCGGATGGTTCCCGCGTGACCTCGCCGGATTCATAAATCAACAGATCATCCTGATAAAGCGTAAGGTACACTTTTTCGCCCCGGTTGCACCAAACATTCAGCCTGCTTACGTTTTTCAGAGAGATTCCTTCTGTTTCCACATAGCTTTGCAGCTGCTGGAAATATCGGTCTGACATCTTCTGTGCAAAGGCATGGCCGTATACGGTTTTATCCAGAAACGAGTTCCCCAGCAGATAAACAGAGGCAAAGAGAATAGCGCCAACAAATAGCGACATCAGCACAGCGCAAAACAGCTGCCGTCTAAGTCCTGTCATTTTACTCAATACGATACCCCTTTCCCCATACTGTGCGGATGGTATGGCTATTTTGCGGATCATCGTGAAGTTTACGGCGGATATTGCGGATATGTACCATTACATTGTTGTTGGAGGAATATGTGTACGGTTCATTCCAAACGATTTCATATATATTCTGCGCAGAGTACACCCGTTTTGGATGAGAAGCAAGAAGTAATAAAATCCGGTATTCTATGTCTGTGAGAAAGACTTCTTCCCCATCCACTTTCACCTGGCAGCGGCTGGTATCGATTTCGATGTTTCCGCAGCAGTATATGGTTGTGCTCGCCTCTGCGGTTTTGGCCCCATACACATAGTATCTGCGCAGGATCGCCTTTACGCGGTTTGTCAGTTCACTATATGAAAATGGTTTTACCAGATAATCGTCTCCTCCGGCACTGAATCCCAGCGTTTTGTCCGAATCCTGGGATTTGGCCGTCAAAAACAGAACAGGAACCGTATAGCGCTTTCTAATCTCTGCGCACACTGCATAACCGTTCATCTGCGGCATCATCACATCCAGAATCACAAGATCAACGGTATGGTCTATCTTCTCAAGCACTTCCTGTCCGCAAGAGGCTTCCACTGTTTCGTATCCTTCGCAGGTCAGCAATAATTGAAGCGCTTCTCTGATGTCGGATTCATCATCTGCAAATAAAATTCGTTTCTTTTCCATATAACCAGCCTCCTTTTTCGGCCATTATATATTTGCCGAAAACAGAGCAAAAGCCTTTTTCGATAAAATTCAGAATTCTTCATAACTCTCAACAGCAGAACTTCAGATTTCTCCTCTATACTGAGCATGAATAAACAGGAGGGAATCTATGAAATCACACGAATCCATAGTCAAAACTGCTGTGATTGCCAGTTTGGCTGTTTTATTTGCATTGTCTGCCTATTTCCTCATAAGAGGTTGGGCCGGAGGACATTTCGACTCCGTGGAGACATTTCGTACCTATGTTGCTTCTTTTGGATTTTGGGCGCCGGTGATTCTTACGCTTATGCAAATGTTCCTGGCAATATTGCCGATTTGTCCAAGTTTTACAGGCTGTATAGCCGGTGCCGCATTATTTGGCGCGGCGGGCGGGTTTTGGGCAAATTACATTGGCATCAGTGTCGGTTCCATCGCGTCGTATATGCTGGCAAAGCGGTTCGGTCTTCCCTTGGTAAACAAGATGGTTCCCATGCACAAGTATGAAGCTTACATAGAGAAAATCAACAGGAGCAAGAGTTATCCGAAGCTTCTGTTTTTGGCCATTTTGCTGCCCCTGGCACCGGACAATTTTCTTTGTTACTTTTCCGGGCTTGTGAATATGCCCGCAAAGAAATTCATCACCATTATCATTGCTGCAAAACCCTGGTGCATCTTGGTTTACAGTATCTTTTTTGCGTATTTCATTTGATGAGAGAGTAGAGAAATATGATAGGATTTTATAATTACACGGTTATCTTAACCTACGCCGGTACATTTTTCGGCTTTATGGGCATTATCTGTGTTTTGGAAGGAAATTTGAAAGAAGCGTTGATTTGCCTGATGATCGCAGGATTCTGCGATATGTTTGACGGTAAAATAGCATCTACCATGAAGCGAACCAAACAGGAAAAGCGATTTGGAATTCAAATCGACTCGCTCAGCGATCTTGTTTGCTTTGGTGTGCTCCCGGCGCTGATTGTGTATCGATGTTCCGATAAGGAGCGTATATATGTTGTTGCCTGTGTGATATATCTGCTTTGCGCGCTGATCCGCCTTGCCTGGTTCAATGTGGATGAAGAGGAAAGGCAAGCCCGTGAGGAACATGGCAGAGAATGTTACCTTGGTCTTCCGGTAACCACATCCGCAGTGCTGCTTCCTTTGTTTATGGCAACAGCAGCACGGCTGAAGCTACCCAGCGGCGATATCGCACCTCTCATCCTTTTCTTCATCACTGCTGCATTTATCTCGCCCTTTACTCTGAAAAAGCCGGGGCTGCTGGGTAAAATAATTTTGATGCTCTGTGGCCTGACCGGACTGATTCTGGTACTGACGGGAGGTGTGGTATGAGGAATACTTCTAAAATGGTTAGCTTTTTATACGGGACGAGCTTCGGCAGATGCCTTTTGAAAATCATCATGAAGCTGCATCTGGATCGCGTCGTGACAAAGTTCCTTTGGTCACCCTGCTCCAGACCACTCATCGGATGGTACATACGGCACAATAGTATATCTGTAACGAAAGCAGAAATGATGTCCTTTCGCTCCTTCCGCGATCTGTTTGCCCGCAAAAGAAGCGGCATTATCATTGACCCTGTTCCGGAGCATTTGATTAGCCCCTGTGATGGCTGGTTAAGCGCCTTTCCCATTGACGAAGAAAGCTGCTTTTCCATTAAAAACTCCCATTATAAAATCAGTGATTTCTTACAGGATGATACCTTGGCAAAGAACTATATAGGCGGTACCTGTTTGATCTTTCGGCTGTGCGTGTCCGATTATCACCATTATTGCTACATTGACGATGGTTACCAAGGCAAAAACCACTTTATCCCCGGCGTGCTCCACAGTGTCCAGCCCATTGCCTGCGATACCTATCCGGTGTTCGTGCTGAACAAACGGAGCTGGTGTCTGCTGACAACGGAAAACTTTGGTCCGGTGGTACAATGCGAAATCGGCGCATTGGTTGTCGGCGGCATCTTCAACGAAAAGGAAAATACACGCTTCTGGAAAGGCACAGAAAAAGGTCATTTTGAGCTCGCCGGTTCTACCATCATCCTACTGTTTGAACCCGGACAAATGGAACTCAGACCGGAGTTTGTCGGTGATCTGTTTTATCAGGATGAAGTTCGTGTAACACAAGGACAATGGATCGGTACCAAAGGAGGGTACAGCTTATGACTCATAGAAAAAGAAAGCAAATGATTGCAAACATCGTCATTTTTACCATCAGTGTTGTCCTTGCATGGGGCGGGTTGATCTATGCAACAAATGACCCTGAGCAATTCAGAATTATTGGTGTTCTTGTGTCTTTTGTTGGTTATGGTATTTTCTTCTGGGCGGTAGTTCGTTATGAAAAAGATGCTGAAAAACAAGCCTGACTCCAGAGAAACAGCGCTTGTCTTGGGTATTGCCTTCCTTTGGAACGAAGTGGTATACCTTGGTGCCAGACAGATCGCCCAATCCTGGTACCATTACGATATGACAACTGCTATTGACAGAATTGTGCCGTTTTTGCCGTGGACCGTTTCGATCTATTTTGGTTGTTATCTGTTTTGGTGTATCAACTACTATCTGTGTGCAGCACAGGAACAGACAGAACGAGACCGCTTCTTCTGCGCCGATGCTCTGGCAAAAGGGATTTGCTTTGTGCTGTTTCTGCTGGTTCCTGCCACCAATATCCGCCCAGAAATCATCGGAGAAACGATATGGGACACGCTGATGAAGCTACTTTACAGAATTGACGCTGCCGACAATCTGTTTCCGTCCATCCATTGCCTTGTCAGTTGGCTTTGCTGGATCGGGGTCAGAAAGCGAAAGGGTATTCCTGTGCTGTATCGGCAGTTCTCCCTTGTCATGGCCGTGGCGGTGAGCATATCAACCTTGACTACCCGACAGCATGTGCTTGCTGATGTGATTGGCGGCATAGTGTTGGCGGAGGTCAGTTACATCCTTGCAGGATCCACAAAACTATGCAGGTATTACGCCAACGGTATATCTCCGATAAAAAACAAACCGTTTCCATAGAGCACTGCAAGCTCCCCGTTTCTTCAAGGGTAGCTTGCAGTGCTTTTTCCTGGTTGATTAGCGCATTACTTTTACAAAGCGGAACATTTCATCCGGGCCTTCACCAGGGTTATGATTTTCTGCATCCGGAAAATCCTGTTCCGGCCGAAAATACGCGCACCAAAACTGGTCGATCTGGAATCCGCACTTATTCACATAGAAATGGATGTTTCTCTTTTCAAAATACGGCGTACAGGTCTCCCAGACAACTGTTTCAGAGTGGAGTGCTTCTATGGCCTGCCATGCGCCATAGCCGATGCCTTTGCTATGCTCATCGGGCAAAGTGAAAAGAATTTCCAGTTCGTTGTGATGTGTTTCCTTGTTGATCTTCAGGATCACACCGCCAACATGTTTGCCCTCCACAACAATGCGGTAGGTTTCGTTTTTCGGATCGTCGATACAGCGTTCAATAGTATCACGGGAAATAATCTCTCCATCATCGTCAATATGGTCATCCCGCTCGCCGAACTCCAGCATGGCGCCGTATTTGAATGCCCACTGATTGTCCAGAATAAATTGCTCCCGGTCATCCGGCGTTAAGGGAACAAGTGTTACATGTGTGTGCTTCATAATTAACCTCCTGAAAATATAAAAAGCCCAGTTATTGCGTAACTGCAATAACCGAGCTCACTCGACATCTTATCTGACAGGCGGCCTGCATGATTGCGGTGCAATCCTACGATCCCCTACACTACGGTGTACTGTCCTCCGATGACATATATTGATTTGATGATTTAATTATAGCAGAAGAGACGAAAAAAATCAATTGGCTCTATGATAATTTGCATTATCATTCTTTCTCTCGTTTTCTTACATAAGTTGATTTTCTTGATTTCTTCAGGCACAGCGCTGCCCCCTTGTTTCAAAATAGTATGTGCATTATAGCAGGTCAGCCGCCATAAGTCGATAGCGAAACCGGTTTTTCCGCTACAGGTCTACCCGGCGGCCTTCTTCTGCGCTGAGGTAGGCGGCGTACAGGATTTTGGTGGTTTCATAGGCAATATCGAAGCCGGAAGTGGGCACCCGGTCGAAGGCTACCGTTTCCATAAAGTCCTGCATTTCCCCCATATAGCCCCGGATCACCTCATCGGAAACGAAAGCTTTGTTCCAACCCAGCTTTGCAGGGAGCATCTCCGCCAGGTACACATCTTCCAGGCCTTCTTCGTCCAGGAAATAGGTATTCAGGATATCCGTGGGGGTGATATTGCATAGGAGGGTACTGTCGTTGCTGTAAACCTCGATGTAATTTTTCGTGCCCCCCAGTACCGTATCGCTGGCGATGGTCAGGCACTTGGTGCCATCGGAGAAGGTGACGGTCACGGCGGCATAGTCCTCCACATCCTCCGGCCGGGCGCTGATATGCCGGTGCTCCTGTTCCGTCAGGCAGGCGGTAGTGACGCCCACATCGGCGCTGACGCTTTTGACGGTAATGGTCTGCCCTCTCGCGGCAGCTTCCTGCTGCTTCAGCCAGAGCATGCCTGTCAGGGGATGGGTGCCGGTGCGCACCAGGATGCCGCCGCCGGTCTTATTCCACTTGCCCGCCACAGGAGAGCTGGAACCCTTCAGGCTCTCCTCGCCCTTCATAAACAGCACCTTGCTCTTTTTCGCCCGGATCAGCTCCGCAGCCTTCTGCACCGGGGTGGCATAGACAAAGTTCTCGGCGTACATGAACTTCCGGTCGGTAGCTTCCACCACCTGTTTCAGTTCGTCCATTTCAGACAGCACCTGCTGATACATATAGGATTTTTTTGTGAAACCCACATTTTCTTCCCCGGGCTTTCCGAAATAGCCCGTCAGGGGCTTTTCGCAGATCACATGCTTGCCTGCGCGCAAAGCCTTCATGGCCATGGCGCAGTGCAGAAACGGCGGCGTGACAATATCGATCACATCGATTTCCGGATCTTGCAGCATCCGGTCAAAATCCGCAGTGGCCTGCTCATAGCCAAACTGCTGCTGCACCTGCCGGGCCAGTTCCAGGTTCACATCGCAGATGGTTTTCAGCCGCACATGGATGCCGCTGACACGGGCATAGCCGCTGCCATGGAGCCGTGCGGCATAACCGGCACCCACAGTGCCGACGGTTACGGTAGGATTGTTCATAGGCCTTTCCTTTCTCACGCGTGGGCGGCAATCAGATCTTCCGATCGCCCGGCCCGCAGTACATAGCTTTCCATAGGGTGACCCAGCAGCGTCTGCAGCTGCCGGGAGAGTTCCATCACTTTCAAAAGATCGATGCCCGTCTCCACACCAGAGCCCTGGCACAGATGCACCACATCCTCCGTAGAGAGGTTGCCCGCAGCCCCCGGCACGAAGGGGCAGCCACCCAGTCCGCCAAAGGACGTATCAAACCGGGTCATTCCCGCGTCCATGGCTGCGATCAGATTGGCCATGGCCATGCCCCGGGTGTTGTGGAAATGGAGCCACCAGGAGGCCTGGGGATATTTCTGCCGCACATGGGTGCACAGGCGGCTCACCTGAATGGGGGTGGCCATGCCGGAAGCATCAGACAGGGAAATTTCCGCAATGCCCACTGCCAGATAGGCTTCGATAATGGCATCCACGGTTTCTATCGGGGTCACACCTTCCCAGGGGGAGGCAAAGGGCATGGAGATGGAGCCGGAAATGCCGATTCCGGCCTCCCGGGAGGCTTCCACGCAGGAAGCAAAGCCCGCCACACTTTCCTCCGGGGTCATATTCAGGTTCTTCAGATTGTGCTGCCGGCTGGCGGAGACATTCAGCTTCACCTTTTTGCAGCCGCAGCCGATGGCCCGTGTGACACCCCGCAGATTGGGCACCAATGCCCGAAGCTCCGCGTCTGCCACATCCCCCAGCGCCCGGAACACCTCATCGGTATCCGCCATCTGAGGCACCGCCTTGGGATGGGTAAAGGAGCCCACCTCGATGCAGCGAAAGCCTGCATCCAGAAGCTTTCGCACCATAGCGATTTTTCCTTCCGTGGGAATCACGGTCTTTTCGTTTTGCAGGCCATCCCGCAGGCCCACTTCGCACAGCGTAACGCTGCCGGGTTGCTTCACAGGAATCCCTCCATTCCTTTGCATGGTTTTCTGATTCTATTATAAGGCACTTTCCGGCAAATACCAATATATCTTTTGAATCAATTTATGAGAAAAATAAACAGTTGGGTTTTGAATTTTACATATATCTTCGCCATTATCAAATAATTTTCCGTTCGTTTTCCTATGTTTCATTTTTATTTATGAGAAAAATCGATGGATCTATGTAAAACCGATAGTTGACCCGATCCTCCTGGCGTACTACAATAGCGATAGAAAACCATGACACCTCTCACCTTGTTTTCAGAGGAGGAATTGCCATGCCAAGAGAATTTTCCCTCGCTTACCTGACCCTGCCGGGAATCGACCCTCTGGAGCAGATCCGCATTGCTGGAGAAACCGGCTACGACTGTGTGAGCCTGCGCACCATCCCTATGGGCCAGCCAGGGGAACCCCAGACCGTCCTGGAAGCGAACCCTCAGCTGTTCCGTCAGCTCCGGCAGCAGATGGAAAGTTGCCATGTGCGCCTTTTGGATATCGAGCTGGTACGGATCCGTGAGGATCTGCCGGAAGATTACCGGGCTGCCTTTGACCGGGGCGCGCAGCTAGGTGCCAAGCATGTGCTTTCCAGCGTATGGACGAAGGATTTCAGCTTCGCCGCAGAGCGCTATGCCGCCATCTGCGACCAGGCCGCGGAGTTTGGCCTGGATGTGAATATGGAATTTCCCATTGTGTCCTGCATGACCACCTTCCGGGAAACCGTTGCCATGCAGAAGCGGGTCGGAAAGCCCAACCTGAAAGTTTTTGTAGATACCCTCTACGCCCACTTTGACCGCATGACCCCGGAGGACTTTGCGTCCATTGCCCCGGAGGACTATGGCATCATCCACCTGTGCGACTGTCCCAAGGACACTTCCGGAGACATTACCGCCATCGTAAGAGCAGGCCGGGAATACTGCGGTCTGGGTCAGGCAGACCTTGCCATGATGCTCCGGGCCCTGCCGGAGCACCCCTGCGCCATCGAACTGCCCAATCTGAAAAACATGGCCCTCTATGGTCCGGAAGGACACGCCCGGCGCTGCCTGGATACTGCAAAGGCACTGTTTTCCAGTCTGTAAAGGAGGCGGCCTATGAATCTGCGGCAGCTGTACTATTTCAAAACCATTGCCGAGCTGGAGCACTATACCCGGGCCGCGGAGACCCTGTATGTAAGCCAGTCCAGCCTCAGCCACGCCATCCGGGAGCTGGAAAATGAGCTTCATGTGGAGCTGTTTACCCGGCAGGGCCGCAACATCAAGCTGACCAAGCACGGCGAGCTGTTCTATCCCCATGTAAAAAAGACCATTGAGACCCTGGAAAACGGCATTTCTCAGCTGCAGGACTATATAGACCCCAACCGGGGCACCGTTTCCCTGTCTGCCTTCTCCTCGCTGGATGCTTTCGTATCCGATGCCATTGTGCAGTATCTTTCTGCCACAGGCCGGGTGGATGTGCGGTTTCAGTATGAGCACGATGGCTTCCATGAGATCCATCAGAAGCTGATCCGGGGCGAGATCGATCTGGCCTTCTCTACAAAAATCGACGACCCCAGAATCGACGGTGTACGCATCGGCGCCCACAGGCTGGTGCTGCTGGTGCCGGAGAAGCACCCCTTTGCCAAAAAGGAGAGCATCAGCCTGAAAGAGCTCAGCGGCGAGAACTTCACCACCTACGATGCCGACAGTCAGCTGGGTGTACAGATCAAGGAATATCTCCGGCAGATGGATGTCAGGCCCAATATCGTCATGGAAGCACGGCAGGACATCGTGATCTACGGCCTTGTTTCCTCCGGCCACAGCGTGGCCATCACCCCCCTGCCCCTGTCCGGTGCTCCCTACAATGTGACCCCCATTCCCATCAGCGATCCCATCCCCCAGCGGGACATCTATCTGCTGTGGAACAAAGAGCGGTATATGCCCCCGGCTGCCGGATATTTTCAGGATTTCATCGCCGGGAAAAAGGCGCTGTTTGACCAATTTCTTCTGCGCTGCCCGGGCTGCCAGCCCTGAGCCCAGCGCACCATATCATTTCAGGAGGTTGTTCCCATGGCCAAAAAACTGGTTGCCGACCTGATGGTGGATTACCTGGAACGCCGGGATGTGAAATACATCTTCGGCCTCTGCGGCCACACAGTCATCGGCATGCTGGACGCCCTGTCCAGAAGCAAGAAGATCAAATATATCTCCAACCGCCACGAATCCGTGGCTTCCACCGCCGCCGATGGCTATGCCCGGCTGACCCACAAGGCATCCGTAGTCATGTGCCATCTGGGCCCCGGCCTGACCAATGTGCTCACCGGCGTGGCCAACGCCGCCTTTGACTCCATTCCCATGGTGGTCATCG
Organism: Oscillospiraceae bacterium; assembly: GCA_017435525.1. GTDB lineage: Bacteria > Bacillota > Clostridia > Oscillospirales > Oscillospiraceae > Faecousia. The sequence goes on from JAFSEW010000041.1 coordinate 33,571, forward strand.
CCGGCGATGTGCCGAGCTTCTATTTCGGCAAGCACCCCCATCAGGAAGTGAATATGCACGGCGACGCCACCCAGTACCGGATTCTGGAGCCGGTGGTGAAGCGGGCCTGGCGCATTGACGATCCGGAGTCCCTGCCAGACATTCTGGACAAGGCCTTCCGGCTGGCGGAATCCGGCCGCCCCGGCCCTGTGCTCATCGACATGCCCATGGACATGTTCTCCCGGGAAGTGGAGGAGGCCATCTGGGCAAGAACCTACCGCGACAGCAGCTTTACCTGCCGCCCCGCCATGGACCCCGACGCAGTGGAGGAAATGGCCCGGCTGCTTCTGGAAGCCAAAGCTCCGGTGCTTCACGCCGGCGGCGGCATCCTGCTGGCGCAGGCTTCCCGGGAGCTGGCTGATCTGGCGGAATTTCTGGATATCCCCGTATCCCGCACCCTCATGGGTCAGGGCTGCATCCCCGATACCCACCCCCTGATGATCGGCCAGACCGGCTTCTGGGGCACCGAATTCACCCACAGCCTCACCACCAAGGCCGATGTGATCCTGGGCCTTGGCACCCGGTTCGCCGAGGCGGACAGCTCCAGCTGGTACCAGGGTGTCACCTTCGACCCGGACCGCACCACATTCTTGCAGATCGACATCGACCCTGCGGAGATCGGCCGGAACTATCCTGTAAAGATCGGCGCCATTGCGGATCTGAAGATCGCCCTGAAGCAGCTGCTGGCAAAAATCAGGGAGCTCTGCCCCGAAGGCAGAAGCAACCCCGCCCTGCGGCAGCAGATCGCCCAGGCCAAAGCCGCCTTCAAAGCTTCCAACGAAGCCATCTCCACCGATGACCGGTTCCCCATGACCCCCCAGCGGATCCTCCACGATGTGAAGGCCGTGATCCCCGAAGATGCCTGCATCTTCACCGATGTGGGCTGGAACAAGAATGGCGTTGCCCAGCAGTTTGACATCACCGTTCCCGGTGGCATCCACCATTCCTCCGGCCTTGCCACCATGGGCTTCGGCGCTTCTGCCGTGCTGGGCGGCAAGCTGGCTGCCCCGGATAAGATCTGCCTGACCCTCACCGGTGACGGCGGCTTCGGCGTGAATCCCACCTGCCTGGCCACCGCGGTGGAGCAGGGCATCGCCTGCACCTGGGTGGTGATGAACAATTCCGCCTTCGGCACCATCGCAGGATTGGAAAATGCCAACTATCAGACCAAATTCGGCACCACCTTCCAAACTCCCGACGGAGAAAGCTATTCCCCCCGCTGGGCGGATGTGGCCAAGGCCTACGGCGTGGAAGCCATCTGCGTGCAAAGCGCCGCGGAATTTAAGCCCGCCCTGGAAGCCGCCATGGCCGCCAACCGGGCAGGCCGCCCCTTCCTGGTGGAAGCCCCCATGGAAAACATCGCCGTGCCCACCCCCGGCTGCTGGAATATCAATGATATCTACCGCCCCAGCGACTATGTCAGCCAGGGCAAACTGGTAAAGCAGGAAGAAGGCCGCTGGCTGAAGCCCAGCCACGGCAATTCCCACAAACCCAAGTAAGAAGGAGAGTACCCTATGGCTAGAGAAATTACACCGGAAGAACTGGAAATGCTCGATGGCATCGTGGCCCGCGCCAGAGCCGCTGCCCACATCATTGCCACCTATGACGAACCGAAGCTGAACCGGCTGTGCCAGGCTGTGGCCGCCGCCCTTTACGACCTGAAAACCTGGGGTCAGCTCTGCGACGAAGCCGTGGACGAGACCCGGCTGGGCGACAAGGTGACCAAGCGGGGCAAGCGCAACAAGATCAAGCTGATCCTGCGCGACTGCCTGCGCAGCAAGAGCGTTGGCATCATTGAGGAAGACCCGGAGAAGGGTCTTGTGAAGTACGCCAAGCCCATCGGCGTCATTGCCACCCTGGTGCCCACCACCAACCCCTGCCTGACCCCTGCGGGCCAGATCCTCTACGCCATCAAGGCCCGGGATGTGCTGGTCTGCTCCCCCCACCCCAGAGCCAAGAACATCACCAACAAGTGCATTCAGATCGTCCGGGATGTGCTGGTGAGAGAGGGTGCCCCTGCGGATATTATCCAGGGCATTGAAAAGCCCTCCATCGCCGTGTCTCAGGAGCTGATGAAGCGCTGCGACCTGGTTATCGCCACCGGCGGCCGCCCCATGGTCAAATCCGCCTATTCCTCCGGCACCCCTGCCTACGGCTCCGGCGCCGGTAACGCCACGGTGATTATCGACAACACCTGCAATACCCCCCAGCGTCTGGCAGAAGCTGCCATGAACTCCCGGATCTCCAAATGCTCCGACTTTGGCTCCGGCTGCTCCTGCGACGGCAACCTGGTGATCCACGAATCCATCTACGATCCCTTTGTGGAAGCCCTGGTGGCAGAAGGCGCCTACCTTGCCAATGCGGAAGAAGCCGAAAAGCTGAAAGCCGTCCTGTGGGATACCGAAGGTCACCGGCTGCCGGATACCGTGGCCGTCTGCCCCCAGGTGCTGGCAGAAAAGGCCGGCTTTACCATCCCTGCTGACCGGAAGTTCATCGCCGTCACCGGCGGCGGCATGGAAGGCATCGGCAAGGAGCATTTCTTCTCCGGTGAGAAGCTTACCACTTTGCTGACCCTCTTTAAGTACGAAGGGGAGTTCGAAAACGCGCTGGATATGATGCGGGCCATCTTTGAAGTGGGCGGCAAGGGCCATTCCTGCGGCATCTACTCCTTCGATGACGACCACATCCATCGCCTGGGCATGGCAGCCCCCGTCTCCCGGATCATGGTGCGCCAGCCCAACAACAAGGGCAACGCCGGCTCCCCCACCAACGGCATGCCCCCCACATCCTCCATGGGCTGCGGCACCTGGGGCGGCAACATCGTCTCCGAGAATATTACATTGAAGCACTACATGAACACCACCTGGGTGGCACGGCCCATCGCCATGGACATGCCCTCCAACGAAGACCTCTTCGGCGATTTCTGCAAGGCCGATCTGGATGAGGAATAATCCCAAGCCCCAACTGCACCAATGGCAAATGTCATTGGTGCAGTTTAATTTCCGGCGTAACCCCGTTGCAAACAGACGGGATTTGTGCTACTCTTTACATGATAATGAAACTTACAGGAGTGATTGCCATGCAATATATGGACGCCATTGTAAAAGCTGCCCCGGGCGTAGGTCTGGAGCTTCGGAAAGTGCCTGTGCCGGAGCCCGGCCCCGGCGAAGTGCTGATTAAGGTGCATAAAACCGCCATCTGCGGCACCGATGTGCATATCTACAACTGGGACCCCTGGGCCACCGAACATATCAAGCCCCCCATGACCATCGGCCATGAATATGTGGGCGAGATCGCCGCCATGGGTGAAGGCGTTACCGGCCTGCATCTGGGCCAGCGTGTTTCCGGCGAAGGCCACATTACCTGCCACCACTGCCGCAACTGTCACAACGGCAACATCCAGTGGTGCAAGGATACCAAATCCGTGGGCGTGGATCGGGACGGCGCCTTTGCTGAGTATGTGTGCATCCCCCAGGAGAATGTGATTCTCATCGACGAGAGCCTGCCGGAGGATGTGGTGGCGTTCTTTGATGCCTTCGGCAACGCCACCCACACCGCTTTGATGTTCCCCCTCATCGGTGAGGATGTGCTGATTACCGGTGCCGGTCCCATCGGCATCATTGCCGCCGCCGTGTGCAAGCACGCAGGTGCCCGCCGTGTGGTGATTACCGACATCAATGACTGCCGCCTGGAACTGGCTAAAAAGATGGGCGTGGATGCCGCCGTGAATACCGCCCGGGAGCATCTGCCCCAGATCATGAAGGAGCAGGGTCTGGTGGAAGGCTTCGATGTGGGTCTGGAAATGTCCGGCAACGGCGCGGCCCTGCAGCAGATGATCGGCGTTATGCGCAACGGCGGCAAGATTGCCCTGCTGGGCATCTCCAACAAGCCGGTGCCCATGGACATGAACACCATTATTACCAAGGGTCTGACCCTGCAGGGTATCTATGGCCGCCACCTGGACAACTGGCACCAGATGAGCTACATGGTACAGGGCGGCCTGGATGTGAGCCCCGTAATCACCCACCGGTTCCACTACACCGATTTCCAGAAGGGCTTTGAAGCCATGAATTCCGGCAAGTCCGGCAAGGTCGTGCTGGACTGGACTGCCAAGAAGGAGGACTAAACCATGAAATCTGCACTGTCTGCCATCTCTGCTGAGCTGGATGCCATCCGGGAAGCCGGTACCTGGCGGGAAGAGCGCATTATCACCACCCCCCAGTATTCCCGCATCGACACCACTGCCAAGCCCGGCGTTGTGAATTTCTGCGCCAACAACTATCTGGGCCTGTCCACCCATCCGGCGCTGATGCAGGCCGCCAAGGAAAGCTACGATCAGTGGGGCTTCGGTCTTTCCTCCGTTCGCTTCATCTGCGGCACCCAGCAGATCCATAAGGATCTGGAAAAGAAGATCTCCGGCTTTTTGGGCATGGACGATGCCATTCTCTATTCCTCCTGCTTCGATGCCAACGGCGGCCTCTTTGAGACCCTGCTGGGCAAGGAGGACGCGGTGATCTCCGACGAGCTGAACCACGCTTCCATCATCGACGGCGTGCGCCTTTGCAAGGCCATGCGCTACCGCTATAAGAACAACAACATGGATGACCTGCGCGCTCAGCTGGCAGCCGCCAGAGAAGCCGGTGCCAGGAAGATCCTCATTGCCACCGACGGCGTGTTCTCCATGGACGGCTACATCGCCAACCTTCAGGGCATCTGCGACCTGGCTGACGAATTCGATGCCCTGGTGATGGTGGATGACAGCCACGCCGTGGGCTTTATGGGCGAGCACGGCAAGGGCACCCACGAATTCTGCGGCGTCATGGATCGGGTGGACATCATCACCGGCACCTTCGGTAAGGCTCTGGGCGGCGCTTCCGGCGGCTACACCGCAGCCCGTCAGCCCATCGTGGATCTGCTGCGTCAGCGCAGCCGCCCCTACCTGTTCTCCAACACCGTGGCTCCCGCCATCTGCGCCGCCACCATCCGCACCATCGAGCTGCTGGAAGAATCCACCGCTCTGCGAGATAAAGTCCACGCCAACGCCCGGTATTTCCGCAGTGAAATGGAAAAGCTGGGCTTCGACCTGCTGCCCGGCGAGCATCCCATCGTGCCCGTGATGCTCTACGATCCCAAGGTGGCTCACGAATTTGCCAAGCGGATGCTGGAAAAGGGCGTGTATGTGGTGGCCTTCTGCTACCCTGTTGTGCCCAAGGGCAAGGACCGCATCCGCACCCAGATCTCCGCCGGCCACACCAAGGAAGATATCGACCTGGCTGTAAAGGCCTTCGGCGAAGTGAAGAAAGAAATGGGTCTGTAAACTGCTATGAACAAGAAAATTCGTTGGATCACCCAAACCGCCGTGATGCTGGCGCTGCTGGTAACGCTGCAGTGGGTCGGCTCCTTTATTCCGGAGCAGATGACCAAGCAGCTGATCACCGGCACCATGGTCAATTGCGTGCTGGCTGTGACCGTTCTGCTGGTGGGGCTCAGCAGCGGCATCACCGTGGCGCTGATCTCCCCTGTTTGCGCATTTTTGTTTGGCATCGCCCCCAATTTTATCACCGTGGCTCCCATTATGGCAGGTAACTGCTGCTATGTGGCGCTGCTGCACCTGATCGTGGGTAAGACCCGCAAATTCGGCTGGCAGCAGATCGTTGCTTTGGTCAGCGCTGCTGTAGTGAAGTTCGGCGTGCTGTATCTGCTGGTGGTGAAGCTGATCTGCGGCATCGCCTCCGATGCCCTGCTGGGTAAGAAGCTGGGCGAAATCGTGGTGCTGGCACCGCCCATGCTGAAGATGCTGCCCACCATGTTTGCATGGCCTCAGCTGGTCACCGCCCTGTGTGGCGGCATCATTGCCCTGGCCATTCTCCCGGTACTGCGCAAGGCGCTGCATAAGTAATTGCATACAGGAAGCCCCGGTTCCTTTCGGAACCGGGGCTTCAGACTGTCAAAACCCCGGCATTTAGCGGGGTGTTTATAAGACAGTAACAAAAGCAAAAGGCGTGACGAAAGTGGTCGCGCCTTTTGCCTTATGTGGATAGCTGCTTTCGAGGCGCAAGAGGAATGCAGTCCCTTGCTCGGAACATAGTGACGCAAAACGC
>JAFSEW010000042.1 GCA_017435525.1 Oscillospiraceae bacterium
TAGATCAGGCCGCCGCCGAAGGAGTCGCCGCCGCCAACGCGGTCGATGATGTGCAGGTTGTACTTCTTGGAGAAGCAGTAGTTCTCGCCGTCGTACAGCATGGCGCTCCAGCCGTTGTCGAAAGCGGAATGGCTCTCACGCAGGGTGATGGCCACCTTCTCGAAGCCGAACTTGTCAGCCAGCTGCTTGGCAACGGACTTGTAGCCCTCATGGTTGATGGTGCCGCCGTAGATATCGGTAGCCTCAGCCTCGATGCCGAACACATCCTTGGCATCTTCCTCGTTGGAGATGCACACATCGATGTACTGTGCCAGCTCGGTCATAGCCTCGTTAGCCTGGGCACGGGTCCACAGCTTGCCGCGGTAGTTCAGGTCGCAGGAGATCTTGATGCCCTTGGCCTTGGCAGCGATACAAGCCTGCTTGCAGATCTCCACGCAGTTGGCACCCAGCGCGGGGGTGATGCCGGTGAAGTGGAACCAGTCAGCGCCTTCGAAGATCTTGTCCCAGTCGAAGTCTTCGGGCTTTGCCAGCTGGATGGCGGAGTGGGCACGGTCATAGATGCAGACGCTGCCGCGCTGGGAAGCACCCTTCTCATTGTAGTAGATGCCCACACGCTCGCCGCCACGGACGATCAGGGAGGTGTCCACACCGTAACGGCGCAGGGAGTTCACAGCAGCCTGGCCGATGGCGTGAGCGGGCAGCTTGGTGACATAGGCAGCATCCATGCCATAGTTGGCCAGGGAAACAGCCACATTGGCTTCGCCGCCGCCGAAGGTGAATTCCACGCTCTGTGCCTGCACAAAACGCTCGTAGTTAAAGGGCTGAAGGCGGAGCATCAGCTCGCCGAAAGTAACAATTCTTGCCATTTTCGTATTTCCTTTCTCTATTAACCCTTGGCAGCAGCCCGGGCTTCTGCGCACAGAGCGGTAATCTTTTCCCAGTTACCTGCTGCGATCTCCGCCTTGGGGCAAACCCAGGAGCCGCCCACTGCGTGGATGAAGGGAGCGTCGATATATTCCTTGATGTTGCCGGTGTTAACGCCGCCGGTGGGCAGGAACTTCAGGCCCACAAAGGGAGCGGACAGGTTCTTCATGGCATTCAGGCCGCCGTAAACATTGGCGGGGAAGAACTTGACCATCTTCAGGCCGTGCTTCAGGGCAGCCATGATCTCAGTGGGGGTCACGCAGCCGGGGGCTACGGGGATATTGTTCTCCACGCACCAGCGCACCACTTCATCGCTGAAGCCGGGGGAGACGATGAACTTGGCACCCATTTCCACAGCCAGCTTCGCCTGCTCTACATTGATGATGGTACCGGCACCAACCAGCACCTCGGGGCAGTTCTCGGCAACAGCCTTGATTGCCTCGGGAGCGCATGCGGTGCGGAAGGTGATCTCCATAGTGTCCACGCCGCCGGCAGCCATAGCCTTGGCGGTGGGGATGGCATCTTCTGCCTTATCCAAAACCACAACAGGCACAACAACGGAGTTGGCCAGTCTTTCCATTACAGTCATGATGGTATCCTCCTTATGAATTACACGCCGGAGTAAGCAGCGAAGCCGCAGTCGATGGGCAGAACCACACCGGTGATGGCGGAAGCAGCCTTGTCGTCAGTCAGGAAGAACAGACCGCCCAGCAGCTCAGCGGAATCCACAAAGCGGCCCATGGGGGTGCCGTTCAGGATCTTTGCGGAGCGTGCGGTGGGAGTGCCGTCCTCATTGAACAGCAGAGCGCGGTTCTGGTTGGAGACCAGGAAGCCGGGAGCGATGGCGTTGCAGCGGATGCCGATGCCGGCAAAGTGGGTAGCCAGCCACTGGGTGAAGTTGGAGATACCGGCCTTTGCAGCGGAGTAAGCGGGGATCTTGGTCAGAGGAATGTAAGCGTTCATGGAAGAGATGTTCAGGATGTTGCCGCTCTTGCGTGCCACCATATCCTTGGCAAAGATCTGGGTGGGCAGCAGGGTGCCCTGGAAGTTCAGCTTGAACACGAAGTCCACGCCGTTGGGGTCCAGATCGAAGAAGGTCTTCTGGCCTTCCTTGGCTTCGTGCTGATACTCATTGTCGCAGGTTGCCCGGGGATTGTTGCCGCCTGCACCGTTAACCAGAATGTCGCAGGGACCCAGATCAGCCAGAACAGCCTGATGCACAGCTTCCAGAGCCTCGGCATCCAGAACATTGGCCTTGTAGCCGATGCAGGTGAAGCCTTCGGCAGTCAGCTCAGCGGCCAGCTTCTTCACGGCTTCCTCGTTCAGGTCCAGAGCAGCCACCTTTGCGCCTGCCTGGGCGTATGCACGGGCCATATCGCCGCACAGGACACCGCCGGCACCGGTGACAACAACAACCTTACCGGTAAAATCCACATTCAGGGGAAGATTCATCATAATCAGTTACCTCCAAAAATAATTTCAGTCAATTACTTTCCTGCCTGCTTGTCCAGCAGATCCCAGGCGCCCAGCATATACATGATACCCAGAGCACGGTCATACAGGCCGTAGCCGGGGCGGACATTGCCGGGACCTTCGTTCCACAGATGGCGGCCATGGTCGGGGCGGATATAGCCTTCGAAGCCGCATTCGTGGTAAGCCTTCAGGATCTCCAGGATGCCGGTGTCGCCGTCGCAGTCACGGTGGCTGGCCTCGGAGAAGTCGCCGTTTTCGAAGTGCTTCACATTGCGGATATGGGCAAAAGCAATGCGGTCGCAGTGCTTGCGGACGATGGCAGCAACATCATTGTTGGGATCAGCATTCAGAGAGCCGGAGCACAGAGTCAGGCAGTTGCAGGGATGATCCACCATCTGCAGGAACCGGGTAATGTTCTCCTCGTTGATCAGCAGACGGGGCAGGCCGAAGATATCCCAGGGGGGATCGTCCATGTGGATGGCCATCTTCATGCCGCACTCCTCACAGGTGGGCATAATGGCTTCCAGGAAGTACTTCAGGTTGGCCCACAGCTTTTCATGGTCCACATCGGCATAATCCTTGAACAGCTGATCCAGCTTGGCCATACGCTCAGGCTCCCAGCCGGGGAAGGACATGTTGTACTTCTCGGTAAAGTCCAGGATGTACTTAGCCATAGCGTTGTAATCGTCCTGGATCATACCCTTTTCATAGAACAGGGCAGTGGAGCCGTCACCCACTTCATGGAACAGGTTAGAGCGGGTCCAGTCGAAGATGGGCATGAAGTTGTAGCAGATCACCTTGACGCCGAACTTGCTCAGGTTGCGGATACATTGCTTGTAGTTCTCGATGAGTGCGTCACGGGTGGGCTTACCGATCTTGATGTCATCGTGGACATTCACAGATTCCACCACATCGCCGTTGAAGCCGTAAGCGTGGAGCTGCTCCATGACCTCAGCAATTTCAGCCTCTTCCCAGATTTCACCGGGCATTTTGTGGTGCAGCGCCCAGACGATGGTGCTCACACCGGGGATCTGCTTGATGTCAGAGAGCTTGATTTTGTCATTGCCTTCGCCGTACCAGCGGAAACCCATTTGCATAGGCATAGTAAATCCTCCTTACAGATTGAAATAACGAATTGCGTTGCGGCAGCAGATGTCTGCCACCAATTCACCCAGAGTATCTATATCGGCGGGGTATTCGCCGTTTTCCACCCAGGTGCCCAGCAGATTACACAGTATTCTGCGGAAATACTCATGACGGGCATAGCTTAGGAAAGAGCGGGAATCGGTAAGCATGCCGATAAAGTTGCCCAGAATGCCCAGATTGGCCAGAGAGGTCATCTGATTGACCATGCCGGTGCGGTTGTCATTGAACCACCAGGCAGAGCCGTGCTGGATCTTGCCGGGAACTTCGGTTCCCTGATAGGCACCCAACAGGGTGTCCAGCCACTGGTCATCGGCAGGGTTCAGAGAATAGACGATGGTCTTGGGAAGCTGACCGGTGCTGTCCCAGGCATCCATCAGCCGGTGCAGGGCCGCGGAGGAGTCGGTAACCGCAATGCAGTCAAAGCCGCAGTCAGCGCCCAGCTTGCCGAACATCCGGGAATTGGGGTTGCGGAAGCAGCTGAAGTGCAGCTGCATTGCCCAGCCGTGGCGGGCATATTCTCTGCCGCAGTGGAGCAGCAGATAGGTCTGGTAAATCTCGGTTTCCTCCACAGAGGGAACGACCCCGGACATTGCCTTTTGAAATACAGCTTCGATTTCTTCCGCTGTGCCGATGCGGTGCATCACATAGTCAAGGCCATGGTCGGAAGCACGGCAGCCGCAGGCATTGAAGTAGTCGATCCGCTGGGTCAGTGCCTTTGCCACATCTGCGGCACACCGGATGGCAATGCCGGAGGCTTCGCTGAGTTTCGCGATATACTCCGCAAAGCCGGCCTTGTGGCAATTCAGCGCGGGGTCAGGGCGGAAGCTGGGGCAAACCTTTACCTTAAAATCCGTTTCAGCCAGCAGCTTATGCCACTTCAGGTCGCTGCAGGGATCATCGGTAGTACCCACCATAGCCACATTGCTGCGCGTAATCAGGTTCCGGGCAGAAAACTCGGGCTTGCGCAGCTGGGCATTGCACAGATTCCAAACTTCCTCGGCGGTATTGCCGTTGAGCGTACCTTCGTAGCCGAAGTAGTTCTTCAGCTCCAGGTGGCACCAGTGATACATGGGGTTACCGATACACCGGGGCAGGGTCTCCGCAAATTTCTGGAACTTCTCCCGGTCAGGGGCATCGCCGGTGATGTAACGCTCATCCACGCCGTTGGAGCGGAGAATGCGCCACTTATAGTGGTCGCCACCCAGCCACAGCCGGGTAATGTTTTCAAACTGCACATCCTCATAGACTTCCTGCGGATTCAGGTGGCAGTGATAGTCCACAATAGGCAGATGGGCAGCTACCTCATGGTACAGCTTTTGTGCAGTTGGGTTTGTCAGCAAAAAATCTTTACACAGAAAAGTTTTCATAACATACTCCCTACTCTTACATAATATACCGAGTGTATTATATCTCTTTTTATGGGCTTGTTGCAAGGCACAAAACAGCCCAAGTGTGACATCTGGCAACAAAAAATAAACCCCGGTTTTTGCACAGATTCCACAAAAACCGGGATCTTTTATCCACCCAGCAGCGGTGTGGTCAGCAGATCCATCACAAGACGCGTCATCTCATCGGGAGAGATCAGAAACCCCTGCCGGTGCCACTGGAGGATCATGGACATCAGACCGCACACGGAAAAAGCCATGGTCAGTCCCTGCAGTTCCGGACGCAGGCGCTTGAACTGTTTGGGCAAATGGCCTTCCTGCAGTGCAAAGTTGGTAGACCGCTCCACCAGAATACCGCTCAAAGCGCTGCGCTGCAGGGCATCCAGCAGCGTTCTGTTTTGATACCAGAAGGTAAAATACAGATCCAGATCGCCTACGGCATTGCCTCTGGTCTTTTTGTCCGGAACCGGCATCTGAAAAAAGTCCGCCAGGGTATGGTCGATGAGGGCATACAGCGCGCCGTCCTTGCTGGCGAAATAGCGGTAGAAGGATTTGCGGGGAATCTGCATGTATTCGCAAAGATCGCTGACGGTAATGTCCTCGTAATTTTTCCGGAGCATCAGCTGCAAAAGACCTGCTTCCAGCTCTCTTTGCCGTTTGAAAGCCTGTTCTGTCTGACAGTTTTTATACATGTTCATCCCCCCATGCCTTTGGTGACAGTATATCATAAAAAATGGCGCATGCAACAGCTATTGTAGATATTTGCCAAAATTTCCAGAAATAAATTTTCATGAAGTGTCACAAAAGAGACATTTTGTTCCTAGCAAAGAAACGGCTGATATTTTATAATGGGCGTATAATTGGTGTGAGTGTATGCCCGCACAAAACAAGGAGGAAAAAAACATCATGGCAAAAAAACCGGTTACACTGGATGCCAACGGTCACCGTAAGTTTGGTATCCGCGACTCTGTTGCCTATGCCGCCGGCGATCTTGGCTGCAACATGAGCTTCGCCCTGAAGGGCACTATCATGCCCCTGTTCTGGACCCAGGTTATGGGTCTGAGCGCCTGGTACTCTCTGCTGATCATCGTTCTGCAGGTTTGGGACGCAATCAACGATCCCCTGATCGGTACCATCGTGGACGCTGACAGACATCAGTACAAGAGAAACAAGTTCCTGCAGTACATTTGGTTCGGCTCCATCGGTCTGATCGTAGGCGGCGCACTGTGCTTCCTGCCCTTCCCCCAGGCCCCTGTTTGGGCAAAGATCGTCATCTTTATGGCCGGTTATGTCATCTGGGACGCCTTCTACACCGTAGCCAACGTCCCCTACGGCTCCCTGCTGAGCCTGATCTCCAAGGATCCCGCTGACCGCGCTTCCCTGTCCGCATGGCGCTCCATCGGCTCCATGGTGGGCAATATGGTTCCCATGGTCATCCTGCCCCTGCTGGTTTACAATGCTGACGGCTCCCTGAACGGCCCCATGGTTTTCGTTACCGCTCTGGTTATGGGCGCTCTGGGCTTCCTCTGCTTCCAGTTCATGATCAAGAACACCGAGATCCGCGTGGACACCAGCGTCAACTGCAATGAGGATCAGCCTAAGTTCAATGTGATCAAGGCAATGGGCAACTTCCTGCGCAACCGTCCCGCTGTGGGCGCCACCATCGCTGCCATGGGTATGTTCATCGGCATGCAGGGCGCTTCCACCGCTGTTTCCGTTACCTTCCAGATCTACTTCAAGAACCCCCAGATCGCCGGTATCGTGCAGCTGTTCGCCATGCTGCCCATCGTGATCTTCACCCCCCTGGCCCGTAAGATGGTTATGAAGTACGGCAAGAAGGAGCTGTCCATCTTCGGCTCCGTGGCCTACATCCTGGGCGCTGCCGTTCTGTTTGCCGCACCTCTGGGCATCATCCCCGTCAGCGAAGGCAGCACCGGCCTGGACCTGGTTATGTATATCGTGGCACAGCTGATCATGTCTCTGGGCATGGGCATCTACTCCACCGTTTCCTGGGCAATGATGGGCGACGCTATCGACTACAACGAGTGGAAGGTCGGCACCCGCGAGGAAGGCATCGTCTACTCCCTGCACTCCTTCTTCCGTAAGCTGGCTCAGGGCGTCGGCCCCGCTCTGGCTATCGCCATCATGGCCGGCATGGGCTATGTGAACAATGCCGATCCCGATGCCAACGGCGTCTTCCAGACCATCGATGTCACCCTGCTGAGCTGGGACTTCGCAGTGGAGCTGCGCGCTCTGGTTGCCATTCTGTTCCTGGTTGCCGGCATTATGATGTTCGTGGGCCTGGGCCTGGTTTACAACCTGGACAAGAAGACCCTAGCCAAGATGACTGCCGAGCTGGACGCTCGCCGCAGCGCCAAGTAATGGTATTATCCCACTGAACGAATCACCCTGTCGGTATCGCTGGCAGGGTGATATTCCGTCACAGTTCTTTTTTCACTATCTGAAACAGGAGGTTCCCCTATGAGAGAAATTGTCAAATTCAACAGCGCCTGGTCTTTCAGCAAGGAAGCCACCGCTGTTCCCGCTGCCCTTGACGCAGCCTGGGAGGTTGTGGATCTGCCCCATTCCTGGAACGCCATCGACGGTCAGGACGGCGGCAATGACTACTACCGCGGCACCGCTTATTACGCAAAGAACATTTCCAAGTCCCAGCTGCCTGCAGCCGCGCGCTACTATCTGGAGATCCGGGGTGCCAACTCCTCTGCCGATGTCTATATGGACGGCAAGGCGCTGGCCCATCATGACGGCGGCTATTCCACCTGGCGTGTGGACATCACCCAGGCTCTGACAGAAAACAGCCTGCTGACCATCGCTGTGGACAACAGCGCCAACGAAACCGTCTATCCCCAGATGGCAGACTTCACCTTCTATGGCGGCCTGTACCGGGATGTGAATATCATTTGCGTTCCCCAATCCCACTTTGATCTGGACTACTGCGGCGGCCCCGGCATCAAGGTCACTCCAGTTGTGGAGGGCAGCCGCGCGGATGTGGAAGTGCAGGTGTTCCTGACCGATGCCCTGGAAGGCCAGGCTGTCCGGTACACCGTCTACGACCGGGAAGAGAATGTGGTTGCCACCTGTGAGACCGCGGAAACCACCGCAAACTTCACCATCGAGAATGTCCATAAATGGCACGGCCGCAAAGATCCCTACCTCTACCGCTGCGAAGCGCAGCTGCTGGAAAGCGGCCAGGTGATCGACAATGTCGGCACCCATTTCGGCTGCCGCAGCTTCCAGATCGATCCCAACAACGGCTTTATCCTCAACGGCGAAGAATACCCCCTGCGGGGTGTCTCCCGCCATCAGGACCGCTGGGGCATCGGCAACGCATTGCTTCCTGAGCATCATGAAGAGGATATTGACCTGATCTGCGAAGTGGGCTGCACCACCATTCGTCTTGCTCACTACCAGCACGATCAGTACTTCTACGATCTGTGCGACCGGAAGGGTCTGGTAATCTGGGCGGAGATCCCCTACATCTCCAAGCACATGCCCACCGGCCGGGAAAACACCGTCAGCCAGATGAAGGAACTGATCGTTCAGAATTACAACCACCCCTCCATTGTGGTTTGGGGCCTTTCCAATGAAATTTCCATCGGCGGTTCTACGGAAGATCTGCTGGAGAATCACCGGATTCTCAATGATCTGTGCCATGAAATGGACAAGACCCGCCTGACTACCATTGCCGCCGTGTCCATGTGCAAGATGGAAGATCCCTACCTGCAGATCCCCGATGTGGTTTCCTATAACCACTACTTCGGCTGGTACGGCGGCGACACCTCCATGAACGGTCCCTGGTTCGACAAGTTCCACGCCATGCATCCCAACATTCCCATCGGCTGCTCCGAATACGGCTGCGAGGCGCTGAACTGGCATACCTCCGATCCCCACCAGGGTGACTACACCGAGGAATATCAGGCCTACTACCACGAAGAGCTGATCAAGCAACTGTTTACCCGCAAGTATATGTGGGCCACCCATGTGTGGAACATGTTCGACTTTGGCGCAGATGCCCGTAACGAAGGCGGCGAAAACGGCCAGAACCACAAAGGTCTGGTGACCTTCGACCGCAAATACAAGAAGGATTCCTTCTATGCTTACAAGGCATGGCTCAGCGACGAACCCTTTGTCCATCTGTGCGGCAAGCGCTATGTGGACCGGGTGGAAGATGTGACCAAGGTGACGGTTTACTCCAACCAGCCCAGTGTGGAGCTGTTTGCCAACGGTGTATCCCTGGGCGTGAAGGAAGCTGCCGACCATTTCTTCTACTTTGATGTTCCCAATGCAGGCAAAACCGAACTGAAAGCCGTTGCCGGTGCATGCACCGACGAGAGCGTCATCAACAAAGTGGATGTATTCAACGAAGAATACCGCCTGAAGGAAGAAGGCGCCATCCTCAACTGGTTTGACATTGATGAAAAGCCCGGCCGCCTGTCCCTGAACTCCAAGATGGGCGATGTGATCTCCACATTCCGGGGCAAGCTGCTCTTTGTCCGACTGATGGGCAAGATGATGGGCGGCAAGAAGAAGGGTGAGAAGGCCAAACCCATGGGCTTTGAGGTCACCCCCGAAATGATGTCCATGATGAACGGCTTTACCGTGCTGCGTCTGCTGACGCTTGCGGGCGGCATGATGGATGCCAAGTTCACCAAGGAAGATCTGCTGAATCTGAATAAGAAGCTCAGCCGCATCCGGGCACCCCGCACCTGAACCATAAAAAGGGGCTGTCTCACTAAGGCATAAACCTCACATTTCATCCCGTAGGGACACCCCTCCGGGGTGTCCAAACTGGAAAAACCGGCACAAATTGTGCCGGTTTTTTATGTTTATTGATGTTTTCGCAGACACCGCAGGAGCGGTGTCCCTACAAAAATCATTTTGAGACAGCCCCTTTTGTATCCTTTTCCTTATGCAAAGGTCAGCAGGCCGAAATCGCAGGGGCGGTGGAAGGCGGGGGTATCGCAGCTCATGGGATTCCAGGACAGATAGTGCTCCTGGGGTGTCAGGTCGCCGCACTTGTAGAAATTGGCCCGGATGGTGCCGCCGGAAACAGGGGCATAGTCCGGGAAGAAGCGGCGCACAAAGGCGGTGGGCACCTGATACACAATCTCCCAGCCCCCATCAATGCGCCGGGGCTCTGCCTGGAAGGGGTTGCCGCTGTCAGGCAGCAGCCGGACCAGATCCTGGATGCAGCTGCCGATACCCAGGTAGAAGCAGCCGTTGGGGTTAAATTCAATGTTCAGGTAGCGGTTGTCGCCGGGAATGGGAGAGAAGAAGAACTCCAGACAGCTGTCCTCGCAGGGCATACCCACAGGGCCTGTGTGCTCTGCGCGGATTACGGCTTCTTTGGCAGCCAGCCGGACATACAATGCATCCGCGTCGTAGCAGATCTGGGCCTGGGCAGAAATATCAATTTCCGGCGTCCAGCAGAGATTGTCGATGGGCAGGACCGGAAGTTGGCTCCAGTCCAGAACTTCGGGCTTTCGGGAAATAACATGGTTTCTCATAGGCGTTCTCCTGTCTCCGTAGAATTCGTATTATTTTCCAGATCGCTGGGCTGCAGCTGATAAACCCACTTGTAGTCATCCGTGCGCAGATAGGAGGAGAATATCTCCGCCACAGCGCCCAGAGGCAGATTTTTCTCCAGATGGGGAGAGGTGCGCAGTTCAAAGTCGCAGGCCGCGGAAAGGGTGTTTTCCCGGATGGCCATTTCCAGCTGCTGCAGGAAATAGCTTCCCAGATCGGTCATAAAGCCGTAAAGGACAACCAGCTGCGGATTCAGCAGGTTCACGGCATTGGCAATGACAACACCCAGCTTCTGGCTGATGGCTTTGACATAGTGCATGCACATCCGGTCGCCTTCATCCAGCGCGTGGCGGATCGCATCCACCGTGATGCCGTGCTCCGGATCAATATGGGAGCTCAGGGAGGAAAAGACGCCCTGCTCCATAGCGGCAGACAACTGCGCAGTCAGGGCAGGATAGGCTGTCTGCACTTCCACACAGCCGGTTTTTCCGCAGAAGCACAGCTTTTGCGCGGTGTTGCCGTGATCAATCACCGTGTGGCCCAGCTCACCTGCCCGGCCGGTGGCCCCGGAAACCGGCATACCGTTCAGGCACAGCGACGAGCCGATACCGTTGGACAGCTCCACGCAGATGAAGTTCTCCACGCCTTTGGCTGCACCGTAATGGCGCTCCACCATGGCAGGCAGAACAACACCGCTGTAGGTTTCCACACGCAGGCCGGAGAATTGTTCCAGCCGGGGCTTCAGGCTGAGTTTAACCCAATCGTTATAGTGCAGGTAATTGGTCAGGAATGAGTACTCCGGGCGGTAGCTTGTAGGATCATACAGCGGCTCACCGATGCCGATGCCCACAATATTCTTATCCTGATAGATATGAAGCAGCTGTCCTGTCCGGTCCACGATCTGCTCGATCAGCGTTTCTTTGGGCATACCGGGCCGAACCGGTACATTTTCCCGGTGCAGCACCGTACCATCGATCTGCGCCACCAGGAATGTAACGAAGCCGGTATAAAAAGCCAGGCCGATGGCGCACAGATGGGCCTTGTTAATCTCCAGCAGAACGCGCTTGCGTCCGCAGCCAACAGAGGTCAGGCCCGTCTCCACGATCAGCTGCTCATCCAGCAGCTCTTTGATAATGGCACTGACGCTGGCAGGCCGGTAATCGGTGAGATTGATCAGCTCCGTCCGGCTGATGGGACCCAGATGGCTGATGATATTCAGAATCAGATTCCGCTTGAGGAAATGACTGTCATGGGGCATAGCCTTGCCTCCTTGTCTTATTTCTGGCTCTATACAAATATAATAATGTATATAGTGTAACATAGCAAGGGAAAGAATGCAAGACTGCCCATATTTTTAGGACGAAAACGGATATAATCGAAAAATGTTTTTCCACACACGCCTCAATGCCCACGCAGAGGACAACTTTTTGGAAAATTTGCACAAAACAGAGGAAAGAGAATTGTGATGTCGGATAAAAATGTGCGAGTTGCCGAAAAGTCAGCGGTTTTCCATTGACAAGGACGGTAAAAATGAATAAACTATTCTTATCCAATGTGTATGTATGCCGTGTGTCTGCACAGAAAGGCACCCTTGCATTAATTACAAAAACGGAATTAACGAATCCATTCAAGCCACATCCTGATTTTGGATGCCATATCCGGGAGGAGTACCATTATGAGTCAGTTATTTGCTGGATTTAGCCGCGTAAACATTACTCCCATGTTGGGCATTTTCGTAACCGGTTATTTTAAGCCCCGTTACGCTGAGGGCGTTTTGGACGAATTGGAAATTAATACCCTGGCTCTGGCCTGCGGCGATACCAAGGTGGTGCTCATGAGTGCCGACCTGTGCGGTATCAATCAGAAGCTGGGCAAGATCCTTACCGAAGATATCTGCGCAGCCACCGGCCTGCCCAGAGAGGGCGTGTATATTCACACCACCCACACCCACACCGGCCCCGCAATGCCCGGCCGCTGCTGTGAGGAAGCCGAGGGTGAGCTGATTGATGAATATTGGCAGTTCCTGCGCCGCAAGTTTGCCGATGCAGCCGTCATGGCCCTGGCAGACCTGAAGCCCGCCAAGATGGGCTACGGCATCGGTGATGCCCCCAACATCTCCTTTATCCGTCGCTTCCGCATGAAGGACGGCTCCATCAAGACCAATCCCGGCGTCAACAACCCCGACATCGTGGCCCCTGTTGGCGAAGTGGATACCCGGGTCAATGTGGTTCGCTTTGACCGGGAAGGCGGCGACACCCTGGTGTTCGTCAACTTCGGCGACCATCCCGATGTGGTTGGCGGCAACCTGATCTCTGCCGACTGGCCCCGCTTCCTCCGGGAGACTGTGGAAAAGACCCTGGATGATACCAAGTGCGTGTTCTTCAACGGCGCCCAGGGCGATGTGAACCATGTGAATGTGCATCCCACCGGCGGCTACCTGAACGACATGTTCATGGACTTTGACGATGTTGCCCGTGGCTACGGTCACTCCCGCTACATGGGCCGCGTTGTGGCCGGCGGCGTGCTGCAGGCTTTCGACAAGGTCAAATATGTGGATGTGCAGACCCTGAAGGCTGACAGAAAGACCATCCGGATCCCCTCCAACCGCGCAACGGCTGAGGAACTGGTTCTGGCACATAAATATAACGATCTTCACAATGCAGGCAGAGACGAGGACATCCCCTATAAGGGCATGATGCTCACCACCGTGGTGGCTGAAGCCGGCAGAATGGTCCGCCTGGAGAACGGCCCCGACTTCTTTGACATGGAACTCAGCGGCGTTGCCGTGGGTCCCGTGGCACTGATCGGCATTCCCGGCGAGCCCTTCAATGGCGTAGGCCTGGGCCTGAAGGCTGCCGAGGGCTGGGAGCTGGTTTGCCCCTGCTGCCTGGTCAACGGCTCCGAAGCTTACTTCCCCATGCGTGAGTGCTATGAGGAAGGCGGCTATGAAGCCAGAAGCTCTTCCATGAAGGCCGGCTGCGCCGAGCAGATCATCGCAGAAGGCACGCAGCTGCTGAACAGCCTGCGCTGATGCGCAGCCAAAACAAAGTCTATTAACCGGAAACGCCGGTCATATAGAACCCTATTTTTGAAAGGAGAAACAAAAATGAAAAAGTTCATCGCCCTCATTCTGGCACTCGTCCTGGTTATGGGTCTCGCAGCCTGTGGTGCCAAGACCGATGAAAAGATCCCCGTTCACTTCATCGTCGCTCAGTACTCCGACGGCACCGGTCCTTACTATGAGAAGGTCATCGCTGCTTTCGAAGAGGCTAACCCCGACATCGATGTGACCATGGAAGTTATCGGTTGGTCCGACATCGGCACCCGTGTTAAGACCATGGTTTCCGGCAAGCAGGCTCCCGACATCTACGCCGGTGGCTCCGCTTCCTCCTTCCTGGAAGACCAGCTGGTTTACCAGGCTAAGGAAGTCGTTTCCGAGCAGCTGCAGAAGGACTTCTATGCTACCTTCTGGAACAACAACATCAACCCTGATGATGGCAACATCTATCAGATCCCCTTTGTCGCTTCCGTCCGTTCCCTGTACTGCAACAAGAAGATCTTTGACGAAGTCGGCCTGACCGAGACTCCCAAGACCTGGAAGCAGGTTGAAGAGTACTGCCAGAAGATCACTGACCACTACAACGGCGAAGTTTACGCCTGGGGTATCGACGCTACCGGTACTGAAGGCCAGACCATGACCGCTTACTACGGCTGGAACAACGGCGGCGGCTATGTCGACGCTGACGGCAACTACATCATCAACTGCGAAGGCAACATCGGCGCCTACGAATGGGCCAAGAAGCTGTACGACAACGGCTGGACCAACAAGTCCCCCGTCACCGAGCTGCGCGACGATATGCAGAAGCTGGTCGCTGGCGACAAGATGGCTATGCTGATCACCGCTAACTTCTTCCCCGCTCTGTACCCCGACTGCGAGCTGCTGATGGGCGAAGTTCCCTACAATGACGAAGTCCAGGATAAGGCTATCTCCATGGCCGTTCAGGACGCTCTGATCTTCTTCAACTCCAATGCCAAGGCTAAGAAGGACACCCCCGAGAAGATCGCTGCTATCCAGAAGTTCGTTGACTACATCTACGCTGCTGAGCAGTACCTGCCCTTCTGCACTCAGGAAGGCCTGCTGCCCGCTACCGCTTCCGGTATCGATCTGCTGGTCAAGCAGGATCCCTCTCAGGCTGCTTACGTCTCCATCCTGGAGAACGCTCAGTTCTACGCCCGTGCAAAGTCCAACTGGAATGACTGCTCTTCCGGTCTGTGCGACGCTGCTGGTAAGATCTTCTCCAACCAGATGAGCGTTAAGGATGCTCTGGACGAAGTCCAGAAGATCGTCACCGGTGGCTAATTATTCCGTTATTTGATTTTTGACTGACCTACCATGGGGGGACGGCCATGCCGTCTCCCCATTCTAAACTCAAGGACCCGAAGGAGGGGACGAACCATGCGTGATCAGACGCAGATTCAAAAGAAAAGTTTAAAGAAAAAGCTGGAGCCTTGGTCCGCCTATTTGTGGATGGCTCCTACCATTATCCTGGTTCTGCTCTTCGTCATGATGCCGGTGGTCAATACCTTCATTATGGCGTTCAGCGAGGTTTCCAGATCCGGCCTGATTAAAGATTGGAACAATTTTGAAAACTTCAAATTTGTTTTTGAGCAGGAAGTATTCCCCCGGGTGATGCTGAACACCGTTGTATGGGTCATTATTATTGTCAGCGTCTGTATGGTTTTGAGCCTTGCTCTGGCTCTGATCCTGAATGAAAAGTTTAAGGGCAGAAAGTTTGTCCGTACCGTTCTGCTGCTGCCCTGGGCTACTTCCCAGTTTATTTTTGCCTGTGCTTGGAGATACATCTTCAACTACGAGTTCGGCAACCTGAATGCGCTGCTGATCCAGCTTGGCATCATCGAGGAAAACATCAACTGGCTGGGCACCGCCAACTCTGCCTTTGCCTGCATGACCTTTGTCGGCTTCATCGTGACGATCCCCTTCATGACCTTCACCCTGCTGTCCGGCCTGACCGCTATTTCCAACGACTATTATGAAGCCGCTACCATTGACGGCGCCGGTTTCTGGCAGAAGCTGTTCCATATTACTCTGCCTCTGCTGAAGCCTGCTATCAATGTCACTGTCGTGCTGAACACCATCTATGTGTTCAATTCCTTTACCATTATTCATACCATCACCAACGGCGCACCGGCCAACCAGTCCGGCACCATCATGACCTATATGTATTATCTGGCATTCTCCAGAGAGAAGAGCGGTGCTGCTGCAGCCATTTCCGTCCTGGGCTTCATCGTGCTGCTGACCTTCGCAATTATTTATATGAATACTCAGATGAAGGAGGAACAGTAATATGTTACAAAGTAAGCCTGCAAAAGTGTTCCTCTATGTCTTTTCCGCTCTGTTTTGCATCGTCACCCTGTATCCCTACTTTGTGATGCTGGTAAACTCCTTTAAGAGCCTTAACGAGATTTTTGCCATTCCTCCCACGGTTCTGCCCACCACCTGGCATTGGGAAAACTATATCAACATCTGGAAGGACATCCCGCTGTTTGCCTATGTCCGCAACTCCTTTGTTGTTTCCGTCTGCGCCACCGCACTGTGCATTGTCTGCGCTGTGCCCACCGGCTATGCCATGGCCCGCATGAAGTTCCCCGGTAAGGGCATCTTCATGTCCACCATCATCGTGACCCAGATGTTCTCCACCGTGGTCCTGATGGTTGGTATCTTCAAGCTGATGGTTCTGTTGGGACTGAACAACTCCCTGGTTGGTATCATCCTGCTGATCGCTGCCTTTAACCAGGCCTTCGCTTCCTGGATGCTCAGCGGCACATTCCGCAGCATCTCCTTCGAGTTGGAAGAGGCGGCTCTCATCGACGGCTGCAATCGTCTGAATGCTATGGCGCGTGTGGTTCTGCCCCTGGCAGCCCCTGGCATCGTCACCGCCGTTATCTTCGTGTTCATCAATGGTTGGAACGAATACACCTTGACTCTGATTCTGATCAGCGATCAGCTGAAGAAGTCTCTGAACACCGGTATTCGCTCCTTCTTCGGCTACACCAATACCGAGTGGCACTATGTCTTTGCAGCCTCCATGCTGGCTACCGCACCTCTGCTGGCCTTCTTCCAGGTTCTGGAAAAGCACCTGATGGGCGGCCTGACTGCCGGTGGCGTTAAGGGCTAAACTACTATTGCTATTGCGTTAAGGAGGAATCCTTATGAATGTACTACAGGCTGGTTTTGCCAGAGTGAATGTTACACCTATGTTGGGTATCGGCATGGCTGGCTATTTTATCCCCAGAAAGGCTGACGGTGTTCTGGATGAGCTGGAGATCAATGCTCTGGCCCTCGCCTGCGGCGAGACCAAGGTGGTGCTCATGAGCATCGACCATTGCGGTATCGTCAAGGAAGTTCTGAATCCCATGCGTCAGCATGTCTGCGATGTGACAGGTCTTCCCTGGGAAGCCGTTTACATGCATTCCACCCATACCCACACCGGCCCCTTCCTCAATGCCAACCCCACGGAGCCTCTGGAGATCGAGTACGCGCAGTTCGTGAAGACGCGCTTTGCGGATGTGGCTGCTATGGCGCTGGCAGATCTGAAGCCCGCAAAGATGGGCTACGGTATCGGTCAGGCTCCCAACATTGCCTTCGTCCGCCGGTTCCGCATGAAGGACGGCTCCGTCCGCACCAACCCCGGCGTGGACAACCCCGACATTCTGCATCCCATTGGCGATGTGGATGAGCGGGTCAATGTGCTGCGCTTCGACCGGGAAGGCGGCGACACCCTGGTTCTTGTGAACTTCGGCGATCACCCCGATGTGGTGGGCGGCACCAAGATCTCCGCGGACTGGCCCGGCTTCCTGCGCAAGACCGTGGAGAAGACCCTGGACAATACCAAGTGCATCTTCTTCAACGGCGCCCAGGGCGATGTAAACCATGTGAATGTCCATCCCAGAGGCGGCTACCTCAACGATATGTTCATGGACTTTGACGATGTGGCCCGTGGTTACAAGCATTCCCAGTACATGGGCCGCGTTGTCACCGGCGGCGTTCTGCAGGCCTTTGACAAGGTCAAGTATGTGGATGTGGATTCCATCAAGTGCCTGAGCAAGATGATCCGCGTTCCCTCCAATATGCCCGATCCTGCCGACTTGCCGGAAGCACACCGCCTGAATGATCTGCATGTGGCAGGCAAGGACAGCGAGATTCCCTACAAGGGCATGATGCTCACCACCGTGGTGGCAAGAGCTGCCCGTATGGTTCGTTTGGAGCACGGCCCTGAGGCCTTTGAGATGCCCCTGAGCGCCATCGCCATTGGCCCTGTTGCCATGTTCGGCATCCCCGGTGAGCCCTTCACCGGCATCGGCCGGGCTCTGAAGGAGACGGAAGGCTGGAATCTGATCCTGCCCACCTGTAACACCAACGCCAAGGAAGGCTACTTCCCCATGATGGAATGTTACGAAGAGGGCGGCTATGAGGCCGGCGGCTCCAACTACAAGGCCGGCGTTGCGGAACTGCTGATCGATGAGGGACGATCCATGCTGAATTCCCTGAAAGGATAAGAGGTGTCCCTATGCTTGCGATTAAAAATGCAACTCTGGTCATGCGTGACCATTACATTACCAATGCCGTAATCCTGCTGGAAGACGGCAAGATCGCGGACTTCGGTGAAGCCCGGAATCTGCCCATCCCCGAGGGCTGTGAAGTGATCGATGCGGAAGGCTTGTACGTCGGCCCCGGCTTCGTGGATATCCACACCCATTCCGACGGCAAGATCTTCTTCCCCGATGATCCTGTGACTGCCTGCCAGCATCACATGAAGCACGGCACTACTACCCTGCTTCCCGCCATCTACACCGGCTGGAACGCCGAGAAGCAGGTTGAGGCTGCCAACATCCTGCGCGATGCCATGGAGAATAAGCCCGAATGTGCCAACATCGGCGGCTTCTACATGGAAGGCCCCTACCTGAACCCGGATTTCGGCTGCGACCGTACCAACAATCCCTGGGCTGACGGCATCTTCAAGGAGAAGTATCAGCCTGTGATTGACGCTGCCGGCGATCTGGCAAGAGTCTGGTGCGTGGCTCCCGAGCGGGAGGGCATTCTGGACTTCATCCTGGACTGCAAGGCCAAGAACCCCAATGTTTTCTTCGCTGTGGCCCATTCTGCCGCCTCTCCCCAGGAGATCGAGGCGCTGATCCCCTATGGCCTGCGTATCGGTACCCACCATACCAACGCCACCGGCGACCGCCCCAAGTACCCCGAGTGCCGGGGTGTCTGCGTGGACGAGACCGTCAACTACAACGATTGCATCTACGCGGAGCTGATCTGCGACTCCATGGGCATCCATGTGGATCCCTACATGCTGCGGCTGGTACGCAAAATCAAGGGCGACGATAAGATCATCCTGATCTCTGACGCCTACGCCTGCGACGGCCCCATTCCTCCCGGATATGACGGTGTTGACGATATCAACTTCGACTGGGAAGGTGAGATCGCAGGTTCCAAGATGACCCTGGACATTTCCTGCCGGAATATGATCAAGCATACCGGCGCGTCCATCGTAGATGTATTCAAATTTGCATCCTATAATCCTGCCAGAGCGGTTGGTTTCTATGACCGTGGCGAGATCCGCAAGGGTCTGCGGGCCGATCTGGTGATTGTCGATCATTGGATGAAAGTGAATAAAGTAATTTTAAAAGGAGAAGTACAATGATGAAAGATTGGATTGTCGATCCCGCAACGAAATTCGATTTCCAGCCCCATGAATTTGTTCCCTTCAAGGATAAGGAAGTCTGTGAGCGCGTCCGCAAGATGAGCGGCAAGGAACTGGAGCAGCGTGAGCCCTGGTGGCATCCCGAATTCGATGTCAAGGTCGTGATGAACCCCCATCCCGTCCTGATCGCCACCCTGTTCAGCCG
The DNA here is from genome assembly GCA_017435525.1 of Oscillospiraceae bacterium. Taxonomy (GTDB): domain Bacteria; phylum Bacillota; class Clostridia; order Oscillospirales; family Oscillospiraceae; genus Faecousia. Next base: position 19,413 of record JAFSEW010000042.1, read on the forward strand.
CCTGAAGGCTGCTTCCGAAGCCGGTAAGCCCTTCTCCATGATCCTGGGCAACCCCGAGCCCGACACCTACATCCCCCTGGCTACCCTGATCAACTACTTCCAGGTTGACTGCTCCAAGGTCCATCTGTTCGCAGAGGACGAGTGGGCTGATGAGAACGGCAACATCGCTCCCATTACCTACGAGGCAGGCTTTGCTCACTCCATGATCAAGTATTTCTACTACCAGATCGACGAGAAGCTGCGTATGCCCATGGAAAATGTCCACTTCCCCACCAATGAGAACATCAAGGACTACTCCAAGATCATCAACGACATCACCGAGGGCGGCGCTGACATCGCTTCCACCTCTCCCGGTTGGGCAGGCCACATGGCATTCGTGGATCCCATCCCCGAGTTCATCGGCAGCGGCGATATTGAAGAGTGGCTGAACCAGCCTGCTCAGATCGTGAAGCTGCACCCCATGACCATTATGCAGAACTCCCTGAACGGCACCTTCGGTCAGTCCGGCGACATCGCCAACGTGCCTCCCTGCGCCGCAACCATCGGACCTCTGGATGTGATGCGCGCTAAGGAAAGAATCGAAGTTCATGCACTGGCTACCTGCGGTACCTTCTCCTCCTGGCAGAGAATGACCTCCCGTCTGTGCACCCACGGCCCCATCACTCCCTACCTGCCCTCCACCATGCTGCAGACCAAGAAGACCCAGGTCTACATCTCCGAAGAGCTGGCA
>JAFSEW010000043.1 GCA_017435525.1 Oscillospiraceae bacterium
AAAATTGCGCCCCAGACCCTCGCAGTTTTGAGGCAGTGGAAGGAAACCTATGACCAGCTGAAGGAAGATAACGGAGACCGCTGGGCAGATTCCCCTTATGTATTTGTTCGGGATGACGGCTCTGCCATGCACCCTGACAGTATCACAGACTGGCTGCGAAACTTCAGCAGGAAGCATGATCTTCCTCACATCCATCCCCACGCCTTCCGACATACAGCAGCTTCTACCATGATTGCCAATGGTGTAGACCTGGTAACGACCGCTGCAGAAATGGGCCACGCAAATGCCAATACCACGGCACTGATTTACGCTCATCAGATTGCAGTCGCCCGGGCAACTGCCTCTGAAGTCCGCGCAGGTGTATTCGCAAACAGGAAGTAATATCCAAATTCTGTCATTTTCAGAGGGCACTAACCCCAAATTAACCCCACAGTTGCAAAAAACTTAATTTTCCAAACTTTTCGCAGTAAAGTGAAATCACTTCTCAATTCGGTGAAAATCATCAAAAAAGTTCGGTTTTTTCCTTTGTGCAGGTTGCACATAACCCCAAACTAACCCCAATCGAAGGTTTCGGGTCTTCCATTTTAGGTCAAAAAGTTAGAAAAGCACCGGATTTCTTTCGAAATCCGGTGCTTTTTATGGTTGCGGAGGCAGGACTCGAACCTACGACCTCCGGGTTATGAGCCCGACGAGCTTCCAACTGCTCTACTCCGCGATATTGAGGTGCACTCTCTCAGTGCTTAGGTATTATAGCACGGGCAGTCCCATTTGTCAACCCCCTTTTTCCATATTCAGCTGGCAGTTTTTACCGTATGGGTTGACAGGGAGAATTCGCTCGCATATAATTGAATGATATTCCGTTTCTGCGATTGCGCACATATCTACCCGAAAAGAGATGATACCCATGAAAAAGAACGCCATCCACAATGCCTTTCTGGACACTGTGCCGGTGATGACCGGATATGTGTTCCTGGGCTTCGGCTTCGGCATCGTTATGCACCAGAGCGGCTATGGCGGCTTCTGGCCTATTGCCATGAGCCTTTTCATTTATGCCGGCTCCATGCAGTACATGGCTGTCAGTCTGCTGACCGGCGGTGCCAGCCTGCTGACCACCGCCCTGACCACCTTTGTAGTCAATGCACGGCATTTGTTTTACGGAATTTCCATGGTGGATGCCTACAAGGGCGCCGGAAAGAAAAAGCCCTACATGATCTTTGCCCTGACGGACGAAACCTATTCTCTCGTTTCCCGAAACCAGAGTCCGGAGGGCATCTCCTTCCACGGCTACTGTCTGCTGGTCTCCTTCTTTGACCAGTGCTGGTGGGTGGGCGGCACTGCTCTGGGCGCCCTGGCCGGTGATCTGCTGCCTTTGAATTTTGAAGGCATTGAGTTCGTGCTGACTGCTCTGTTCGTCACCATTTTTGTGGAACAGTGGCTCAGCACCAAGAACCACTTTCCTGCAATTGTCGGCGTTGCCGTCACAGTTGTCTGTCTGGTGATCTTCGGCAAGGATGTGTTCCTGATCCCCTCCATGTGTCTCATCGCGGCCATTTTGGTGATGGCCCGGAAAACCGGAAAGGTGGCTGCCCATGAATAATACCCATGCCATTTTGACCATTGCCGTCTGCGCACTGGTCACGGCAGTTCTTCGCTTCCTGCCATTCCTGATCTTCGGCGAAAACCGGAAAACCCCGGCCATCATCGCCTATTTGGGTCAGGTACTGCCCTATGCCATCATGGGCATGCTGGTGGTGTACTGTCTGAAGGATGTGGATCTCACCTCTGTGCCCTTTGGTGTTCCGGAGGCCATTGGCTGTGCCGTGGTGGCAGGACTCCATGTATGGAAGCGCAATACTCTGCTGAGTATCGGCGCCGGAACGGTGGTTTACATGCTGCTGGTGCAGCTGGTTTTTTAAATAAATTGAGCAGTGAGGGTTTTCCTCACTGCTCCTTTTTTATTCCACCGCGAAACTGCATTCCCAGAAACCCTTCAGCGGCAACGGCTGTTCTGCCTTTTTACTGCCGATAAAGGCATCGATCCGCACGGTATAATCACCGGAATCCAATTCTTCGACAGGAAGCCGCATAACTGCCCGCCCGTTTCTTATGGCAGCATTTTCGCTCTTTTCGCCTTCCGCAACATTTTTTCCATCTCCCGTCATGATGCGATAGCTTCCTACCGCCAGTTCTTCACATTCACGGTAGGGAAATTCGTCCGGAATCAGAAAATTGGCCGTGATGCGCAGTTCCCCATTGAGATACGCAGCATCCGCTGCGATTTCGTCGGTTGCCTGAACATATTCTGTTCCCACCACAGCAGTTCCCCGCATGACATCCCGGAAGAATCCGGAATTGCCGGCCGCCACACCTGCAATTGGCAGGCAGATGCACAGTGCCAGCACCGCAGCCATCGCGGCTTGCCAGCGAAAACCCTTCCTGTTTTTCATCGTTTTTTCCTCCTCATTTTTTACGATCTTCATTTTGCATTTTTCCAGAATACGTCCTCGCATTTCCTCCGGCATTCCGATGGATCCCACAGCTTTTTTCAAGGAAGTTCTTTCCATATCACATATACTCCTTTCGGTAGTGTTCCTTCAGCAGATTGCGCCCCTTCTGCAGCCGCATTTTCACCGCGGACGGCGTTCTGCCGATGATTCCGGCAATCTCCTCGACACGGTACCCCTCCACATAATGCATCACCAGAACCAGTCTGAATTTTTCCGGGAGCGCCATCAGGGCTTCCAGAATACCGCTGTCCGGGGACTCTGCCGCCAATTCTGTGATGGAATCAATGTCCACCTGGGGATGCCTTGCCCGGAATCGAAGCTGATCCCGGCAGAGGTTGGCCGCCACCTTCAGGAGCCACGCCTTTTCATGCTCCGGATCGCGAAACCGGGGTGCCTTCTGATAACAGCGGATCATGGTTTCCTGCACCGCATCCTCTGCGTCCGCCGGATTTCCCAGCATGACAAGGCACAGTCGGAACAGCATATCTCCATAGTCCCGGAGGATCCGCTCCAGATCTTTTTCCGGTAAAACCGGCAAATGGTTCATGTTTTCCGCCTCCTTTCACTCTATACACGCCGGGCAGGCCCATTGGGTCAATTATTATGTACAAAAACCGGCAGGATAAAAATCCTGCCGGTTTTTCCTGTTAAACATATCAGCTGCAGCGGGTGGTCATGATCTCCAGAATGACCCGGTCGGTTTCCTGCATGCCCTGCTTTGCCAGAACTCCGATGTTGGCAATGGTGTCATCCACGCCCTTGGTGACGATGCCATCGCCGCCCCGGAACTGCTGGTTGTTGCAGTACATCTGGTAGCCCAGAATACCTGCATCCACGCTTGCTGCGATCTTGGCGGCACAGGAGGGCTTTGCACCATCGCAGATGGTGCCGCTGAGGATAGCCACCGCATTGACGATGGTATGGGCAATGGCCCGGTAGCTGCCATCCAGCAGATAGGCAATGCCGGCACCGGCACCCACGCCGGCGCTGATGGCACCGCAGTAGGCAGACAGGCGGCCGATGCCGCTCTTCTGGTGGATGGTTACCAGATCAGAGATCAGCAGGGCCTGATACAGCTTTTCCCTGGTGACCCCCAAATGATAAGCATAACGGATAACGGGAACAGATGCCGTCATACCCTGATTGCCGGAGCCGGAAACGATGACCACAGGCCGCTCACAGCCGCTCATACGAGCGTCAGAACCGGCAGCAGCCCAGGCCTTGGCCTCGGTCTTGATATCGGCAGGATATTCCTTCAGCAGCACGGAGCCGATGTTGGCGCCCCAGTCTTCGTTCAGACCGGCTTCGGCAATGGCGCTGTTATACTGGATCTGCCGTTCCAGCAGACCGGACACTCTGGAAAGATCCACAGTCTCCGCAAATTCCAGAATACCGGCCACGGACATAAAGCTCTTATCCATCTCGCCGTCATCATCGGCAGCAGTCAGTTCCTTATGCCAGATCACCTCGCCGTCCCTCTCCATGTGCACCACATTGGCGTGGGACTTGGCGATCCGCACCTGGGCGTTACGCTCCCCGGCATAGCCTGTCAGCTGAATATCCAGCTGGAAGGGGGTATCCATGCAGATGATCTCCATGGGGGTATCCTTGCCATAGGCAGCGATTTCAGGATGCTTCTCAGCAGGGACAGAGGAAATGACCTGCAGCTTTGCTTCGGGATCTCCGGCCACGATACCGGCGGAAACAGCAGCCCGGATACCCTTTTGCTTGCCGGTGTTGGGTACGATCACGCTTTTCACATTTTTTATGATATTGCCGGAAACCTCGATCTTCACTTTTTCCGGCAGGCAGCCCAGCGTCTTACGCAGCAGCGCTGCATTGTAGGCCAGTGCAATGGGTTCGGTGCAGCCGGTGGCCAGCAGCAGCTCGCTTTCCAGAACTTCGATATAGGCATCAACAGTGGCAGGATTCAGCATTATTTGTTCCTCCAGAGTACAGTACTTTTATTTTATCATAGTATCAGTGTACCGTATATCACCGCAAAAATCAAGGAAGTTCCCCAAATAAATCCCGTGCTCCCGCCTGCATTTTTTATTATTCCAGTTCTGACCGCAGCTTCTGCAGCGCCCGTTTTTCAATCCGGGAGACATTCCGCCCCGCCTATTGTAAACGATTGGCCCTAAGAAATCGCTTCCAACTCACGGAAGCGGAATTTGATGATGATTTGTTTGTCTTCGGTCAGTTCCACACGCTCGATGAGGCTAACCAAGAGTTCCCGGCTGGTGTAAGCGGAATCCAGAAACTGCTGAACCAGTTCTCTGGCTCGGTCTTCGGTGCTGAGCGGGCTTTCCTTCTGTTCTTCCAGTTCCTTCAGCTTTTCTTCCAGAGAACTGCGCTCCATCTTGACCCGCTGATAGATGCGCTCAAAGTCGGCTTCTGCAAGCAGGCCAGTTAAACGATCCATATACATCTTATCCAGGTTGGCAGTCAGACTGTCAATCTTACTTTGAATGGATTGGATCTCGGCTTCGTGGTTTTCTGCCTTGCGAGCCTTTTCCACGGCATCCGCCGCAATGGGCTGCAGCTTCTTGGGATCAAGATAGGCTTCACAAACCTCCCGCACCTTGGCCAGAACCGCTTCGGTAACCACCTGCTCCTTGATGGAGTGGCAAGTACAGACGCCAGCTTTCGTGAAGCGCTGATAAGTTCGGCACACGAAGAACAGTCGATCCTCACCGGAGACCGGCGGACGGTTCAGCACCGCCATGGGATAGCCACACTCATGACAGAAGATCAGACCTTTTAATAGGAAGTCATAGGTTCTGCTGCGGGTGTGCTTGCGGCTGTTGACAAGCATCCGAACCTTCTGGAAGGTTTCTTTGTCAATCAGCGGTTCATGGGTATTCTCAACAACCACCCAGTTCTCACGATCCTGCTTCAAGCACTTCTTGGACTTATAGCTGATCTTCACTGTTCGTCCCTGAACCATGTTGCCCAGGTAGGTTTCATTCTGCAGCATCTCAGATATACGTTCACTGGACCACAGACCTGCATAGGGGCCTTTTCTGCCCATATTCCAGCCACAGTAGGTAGCCGGTGTAGGAACGCCTTCTTCATTAAGACTTGCTGCAATCTTTCGGCAGCTCATGCCGTCCAGCGCCATGGCGAAGATCCGCCGTACAACAGGAGCTACTTCCTCGTCAATAACGATTTTGTTTTTCTCCGTCGGATGCATCTTGTAGCCATACATGGGTTTGCCGCCGATAAACTGACCCTTCCGTTGCTTATCTCGCTTGACAGACTTAATCTTCTTGGAAATGTCCTTTGCGTACATGTCGTTCATAATGGCACGGAACGGGGTAATGTCGTTGGCAGTTGACTCTACACCAGTGTCGATGCCATCCAGCAAGGAAATGTAGCGTACTCTCTTTTCAGGAAAGTATCGCTCCATATAATGGCCAGTCATGATATAGTCACGACCC